>PNLY01000234.1 GCA_013823325.1 Methylobacterium sp. | reverse complement strand
GGAGCGTGCCCAGGAGCAGCGCCGCCAGATGATGGCCGAGCTCGGCGAAGCCTTCGGCGTCGTCGTCGCCGCCGCTGCGCAGGGCGATTTCAGCCGCCGGGTCGACGCCAACTTCGCCGATGCCGAGCTCAATGCGCTCGCCGGTTCGGTCAACGAGCTGCTGGAGACCGTCCAGGCCGGCCTGTCCGAGACCTGCGAGGTCCTCGGCCATCTCTCGGACGGCCATCTGACGGCCCGCGTCGAGGGCCGCTACCAGGGCGCCTTCGCCGAACTGAAGAACGGCACCAACAGCCTCGCCGGCGAATTCGAGAGCACGCTGGCGCGCCTGTCCGAGACCGTCTCGGCCGTGCGCAGCGCGACCAGCGAGATCCTCGACGGCGTCACCGACCTCGCCGAGCGCACCTCCGAGGAGAGCAACGCCGTCTCGGTGGCGACCAACCAGCTCGGTGCCTTCGCGACCAATGTCCAGAAGACCGCCAAGGACGCCGCCGACGCCGTCGGCATGGCCCAGAG
>PNLY01000233.1 GCA_013823325.1 Methylobacterium sp. | reverse complement strand
GGCCGACGTTCCGCCCTCGAAGCTGAAGAAGGTCGGCGTCGTCGGCGCCGGCTTCATGGGCGCCGGCATCGCCTATGTCACCGCGCTCGCCGGGCTCGAGGTCGTCCTGATCGACCGCGATATCGAGGCGGCCGAGAAGGGCAAGGCCTATTCCCACAAGCTGGTCTCCGACCAGATCATGAAGGGCCGCGCCAAGACCGCCGACCGCGACGCGCTGCTCGGCCGCATCAAGGCCACGGCCGACTATGCCGATCTCAAGGGTTGTGACCTGATCGTCGAGGCGGTGTTCGAGGATCCCAAGGTCAAGGCCGAGGTCATCGCCAAGGTCGAGGCCGCCGTCGGCCCCAAGACGATCTTCGGCTCCAACACCTCGACGCTGCCGATCACCGGCCTGGCGGAGAGCAGCCAGCGGCCGAAGAACTTCATCGGCATCCACTTCTTCTCGCCGGTCGAGAAGATGCTGCTGGTCGAGGTCATCATGGCGAAGAAGACCGGCAAGAAGGCGCTCGCCATGGCGCTGGACTATGTCCGGGCCATCAAGAAGACGCCGATCGTCGTCAACGACACCCGCGGCTTCTACGCCAACCGCTGCGTCGGCAATTACCTGCGCGAAGGCCATCTG
>PNLY01000232.1 GCA_013823325.1 Methylobacterium sp. | reverse complement strand
AGCCGACGTGCCGGCGTCGAAGCTGAAGAAGGTTGGCGTCATCGGCGCCGGCTTCATGGGCGCCGGCATCGCCTATGTCACCGCCAATGCTGGTATCGAGGTCGTGCTCGTCGATCGCGACATCGAGGCGGCCGAGAAGGGCAAGGCCTATTCGCACAAGCTGGTCACCGACCAGATCACCAAGGGCCGCGCCAAGACCGCCGATCGCGACGCGCTGCTCGCTCGCATCAAGGCGTCGGCCGATTATGCCGACCTCAAAGGCTGCGACCTGATCGTCGAGGCCGTTTTCGAGGACCCGAAGGTCAAGGCCGAGGTCATCGCCAAGGTCGAGGCCGTGGTCGGCCCCAAGACGATCTTCGGCTCCAACACCTCGACGCTGCCGATCACCGGCCTTGCCGAGCACAGCGAGCGCCCGAAGAATTTCATCGGCATCCATTTCTTCTCGCCGGTCGAGAAGATGCTGCTGGTCGAGATCATCATGGCCAAGAAGACCGGCAAGAAGGCGCTCGCCATGGCGCTCGACTTCGTTCGCGCCATCAAGAAGACGCCGATCGTGGTCAACGACACTCGCGGCTTCTACGCCAATCGCTGCGTCGGCAACTACATCCGCGAGGGTCACCTC
>PNLY01000231.1 GCA_013823325.1 Methylobacterium sp. | reverse complement strand
CCTTCCGCAAGGCCGGAAACGACACGCCGATCGTGCTGATGGGCTACTACAACCCGATCTGGGCCTATGGCGTCGACGCCTTCCTCAAGGACGCCCGTATTGCCGGGATCGACGGGCTGATCGTCGTCGACCTGCCGCCGGAGGAAGACGAAGAACTCTGCCTGCCGGCGCTGGCTGCCGGCGTCAGCTTCATCCGCCTGGCGACACCGACCACCGACGACAAGCGTCTGCCGCGCGTGCTGCAGAACACCTCCGGCTTCGTCTACTACGTCTCGATGACCGGCGTGACCGGCGGCGCGATCGCCAATTACGACGCGGTCGGCGCCGCGGTCGCCCGGATCAAGCAGCATACCGAGCTTCCCGTTGCGGTCGGCTTCGGCGTCAAGACGCCGGCCGATGCGATCGCGATCGCCAGGGGGGCCGACGGCGTCGTCGTCGGCTCGGCTCTGGTCGAGCGGGTCCGGCTCTCGCTCGATGCCGACGGCAAGGCCACGGAAAAGACGGTTTCGGCTGTCACCTCGCTGGTCGCCGAGCTCGCGGCCGGCGTCCGCTCGGTCGCCAAGGCGGCCTGAGCCGTTCGCGGCTCCGTAATTCAAGGATGATCCGATGAACTGGATTTCCGAAGTCGTCCGTCCGCGCATCAAGACGCTGTTCAAGCGCGAGACCCCGGAGAATCTCTGGATCAAGTGCCCGGATTCCGGGCAAATGGTCTTCCACAAGGATGTCGAGG
>PNLY01000230.1 GCA_013823325.1 Methylobacterium sp. | reverse complement strand
GCTTGGCCGCGGCCAACGCTCCCGTCGAGATTCTGTTGATCACCGGCCCGGCCGGGGTCGGCAAGTCGACCCTGTGCTGGGAGATGGGCGCGATGCTGGCCGAGGCCGGCATCGCCCATGTCGCGATCGAGAGCGACGAGCTCGACCGCGTCTTCCCCAAGCCCGGCGCAGAGGAATTGACACCGCTTGCGCCCGGCGCCCGCGACGTCAGCCAGCTCAACCTCGCGGCGCTCTGGGGCACCTATCGCGCCCTCGGCCATAGCCGCCTGATCATGTCGGGCGTGATGCTGCATGTCGGTTTCGACAAGCAGTGGATGCTCGCCGCGATCCCGCAAGCCCGCATCACCGTGGTGCGCCTGCGCGCCGGCGAGGAGAGCTTGATTGAACGCCTCGACCGTCGTGAGACGGGAGCCGGCCGCGACGCGCAGATCGAGCGCTCCCTGCGCCAGGCGCGCCGGCTCGCGGATGAAGCGACGGGTGATTTCATCGTGGTCGAGACCGACGGTCGCTCCCCCGCTGAGCTGGCCGGCGAAGTGCTCGGCAAGGCGGGCTGGCTCCCGGTTTCCTGACCGGCGCGCTCAGGCCGTTCGATCATCGCGGACCCGCCCTGCAGCGAGCGCCATTGTCTCTCCCTCTCCGCTCTGCTCCCTTGCGCTCCGAATAATGGGGAAGGATGTCATCATGCAGTTCCGCAATCTCGGCCGCTCCGGCCTGCGCGTCTCGCTCGTCGGCCTCGGCTGCAATAATTTCGGCGGCCGGATAGA
>PNLY01000229.1 GCA_013823325.1 Methylobacterium sp. | reverse complement strand
TTACGACCCGATCGTCGACGCGCCCGACGAGTGAGGCCTGCGCGAAAAAGTTGCGTGACCTCACGTAAGAACACTTGCCGAACAAAACGCGATATGTTCTAAGTTTGTTCCTGTGAACTCGTCATCACGGGAGGCTTTCCATGTTGCGCATCGCCTTGCTTGCCGCCGGCCTGGCTCTGTCCTTTTCCTCTACGGGCTTCGCCCAGGCGCAGCCGGATCCGGCAGCCCCGAGACCGGCCGCAGCAGCGGCCGACGAGCCGGTGCCACGGGCTGCCCGCGCCGAGGCGCGACGCGATTGCTACGCCGAGAATATCGCGCTCTCGGGCGACGATCTGCGCCGCGCCATGCGCGACTGCATGCAGGAGCGCTTTCCCGGCGTGAAGCTCTATGCCAGCGACGGCTTGACCCGCGACGGCAAGCCGACAGCGGCGACGGCGCGGGCCGCCTGCAAGCAGGAGGCCGATGCCGGCGGGCTCAAAGGGGCTGAACGGACGGCGGCGCTGCTCGCCTGCTTCAACGGCAAGCGGCCTGACCTCGCCCAGCGCGCCGAATGCCGCAAGGAGGCGCGCGGCAAGGGGCTCGATGGTGACGCCCTGAAGGCCGCGATCGCCGAATGCGGCCGCAACCCGCAAGGGTGAGGCCTGACGGCATAAGGGCCTTGCGCGGGCGGAGATGGCGGGCTGCCGCCATCTCCTGTAGAGCGCCGGGCATGGACCTCATCATCTTCGACCTCGACGGCACGCTGATCAATTCCGAGGCGATCATCCTCGGCGCGCAATACGAGACCTTCGCG
>PNLY01000228.1 GCA_013823325.1 Methylobacterium sp. | reverse complement strand
GGCCGGTCGAGCGACTGGATGGAGTCGATGATCAGCTTGCCGATGCCGGGCCAGGAGAAGATCGTCTCGGTGACGACGGCGAAGGCGAGCGTCGAGGCGAATTCCAACCCGAAGACGGTGACGAGCGGGATCGAGATCAGGCGCAGCACGTGCCGGCGCAGGATGACACCCTCGGCGATGCCGGCGGCACGGGCAAACTTCACTGTATCGGTCAGCATGATCTCGCGCGTGCCGGCTCGCGCCAGGCGCGTCATCAGCGCGAGCTTGAAGAAGGCGAGATTCAGCGCCGGCAGCAGGAGATGCGAGAGGCCGTCGAGCGTCAGGAAGCTCCACTCAACGCCGAAGAGGGAGGCGGTCTCGCCGCGCCCGCCGGCCGGCAGCCATTGCAGCTCGACGGCGAAGGTCATGATCAGGACGAGGCCAATCCAGAAAGTCGGCACGGAGAAGCCGAGGATCGACAGCGCCATGATGAGCTTGGAGAGCGGGCTGTCCGGCCGGTAGCCGGCATAGATCCCGGCGGGGATGCCGATCAGCGCCGCACCGAACACGGCCGCCAGCGTCAGCTCGAGTGTCGCCGGCAGGCGCGACAGGATCAGCTCCAGCACCGGCATGCCGAAGACGAAAGAGCGGCCGAAATCGCCGTGGAGGACGCGGCCGAGAAAGGTGAAATACTGCTCCCAGAGCGGCTTATCCAGGCCATAGCGGGCGATGGTGTCGAGCCTGATGTCCTGGCTGACATCGGGCCCGATCAGCACGTCGATGGGGTTGCCGATGGCGTAGACGCCGACAAAGACCAGCGCCGACATGACCAGCATGACGG
>PNLY01000227.1 GCA_013823325.1 Methylobacterium sp. | reverse complement strand
CGATCATCATCTGGCGTGACGAGCTGATGGAGGGCAAGGTCCTCCTGCGCGACATCATCGACCTCGAAGCGACCTATGCCGGCCCTGACGGCAAGAACCCGGAGCAGATGCCGGGCGAGGGCGAAGAAGGAGCGGAAGCCGCCGAGGAGGCGACACCCGAGGGCGAAGCCCCGCCCGAGGGCATGGACGACGACGATATCGAGAACAACGTTTCGCTCTCGGCCATGGAGGCTGAGCTGAAGCCGCGCGTGCTCGAAACCTTCGA
This sequence comes from Methylobacterium sp., assembly GCA_013823325.1. Taxonomy (GTDB): domain Bacteria; phylum Pseudomonadota; class Alphaproteobacteria; order Rhizobiales; family Beijerinckiaceae; genus Allobosea; species Allobosea vestrisii. The sequence continues at coordinate 727 of PNLY01000227.1, read as the reverse complement.
CTCGATCGCCAGCAACTACACCAAGCTGCGCCGCCTGCAGGACCAGGACATCGCCGGCCGGCTGGAGAATGCCAAGCTCTCGCCGTCGCAGGACCGCAAGTACAAGAAGCTGAAGGACGACATCATCGTTTCGGTGAAGTCGCTCTCGCTCAACAACAACCGCATCGAGGCGCTGGTCGAGCAGCTCTACGACATCAACAAGCGCCTGATCTCGCATGAGACCCGGCTGCTGCGTCTCGCCGAGAGCTACGGCGTCGCCCGCGACGACTTCCTGAAGCAGCATATCGGCGGCGAGCTCGATCCGAAGTGGCTGCTGCGCGTCTCCAAGCTCGGCTCGCGCGGCTGGAGGGAGTTCGTCGCGCAGGAGAAGGACCGGATCAAGGATCTGCGCGAGGACATCCATACGATGGCCTCGGAGACCGGCCTGGAGATCCAGGAGTTCCGCAAGATCGTGCTGATGGTCCAGAAGGGCGAGCGCGAGGCGCGGCAGGCGAAGAAGGAGATGATCGAGGCGAATCTGCGTCTCGTGATCTCGATCGCCAAGAAGTACACCAATCGCGGCCTGCAGTTCCTCGACCTGATCCAGGAGGGGAACATCGGCCTGATGAAGGCGGTCGACAAGTTCGAGTACCGCCGCGGTTATAAGTTCTCCACTTACGCTACATGGTGGATCCGGCAGGCGATCACCCGCTCGATCGCCGACCAGGCCCGCACCATCCGCATCCCC
>PNLY01000226.1 GCA_013823325.1 Methylobacterium sp. | reverse complement strand
ACGGCGGCCTCGGGGCCGACATGGCCGACGCAGAAGCCGCGGGTCGCACCCGAGAAGCGGCCATCGGTGATCAGCGCGACCTTGTCGCCCATGCCCTGGCCGTAGAGCGCCGCCGTGGTCGCCAGCATCTCGCGCATGCCGGGGCCGCCCTTGGGCCCCTCATAGCGGATGACCAGCACGTCGCCGACCTTGTAGTCGCGGTTGGTGACGGCCTTGAACGCGTCCTCCTCGCAATCGAAGCAGCGCGCCGGACCGGCGAAAACCAGGCTCTCCTGCGGCATGCCGGCGATCTTCACGATAGCGCCTTCCGGCGCCAGATTGCCCTCGAGGCCGACGACGCCGCCGGTCTGGGTGATCGGCTTGTTGGCGGGATGGACGACGTCCTGCTTGTCGTTCCACTTCACCGAGGCGAGGTTCTCGGCGATGGTGCGGCCAGTCACCGTCATACAGTCGCCGTGCAGATAGCCGTTGTCGAGCAGGGTCTTCATCAGCAGCGGAATACCGCCGACCTCGAACATGTCCTTGGCGACGTATTTTCCGCCCGGCTTGAGATCCGCGACGTAGGGCGTCTTCTTGAAGATCTCGGCGACCGCGAACAGGTCGAAGTCGATGCCGCATTCATGCGCGATCGCCGGCAGGTGCAGCGCCGCATTGGTCGAGCCGCCGGAGGCAGCCACGACCATCGCCGCATTCTCCAGCGCCTTGCGGGTGACGATGTCGCGCGGGCGGATGTTCCGGGCGATCAGGTCCATCACCATCTCGCCGGCGGTGTAGCAGAAGGTGTCGCGGACATCGTAGGGGGCCGGCGCGCCGCAGCTATAGGGCAGCGCCAGGCCGATCGCCTCGGCGACGGTCGCCATGGTGTTGGCGGTGAACTGGGCGCCGCAGGAGCCGGAGGACGGGCAGGCGACCTCCTCGAGCTCCTTCAGGTCCTCGTCCGACATCGCGCCGACCGAGTGCTTGCCGACCGCCTCGAACACATCCTGGATAGTGACGGGCTGGCCCTTGAAATTGCCGGGCAGGATCGAGCCG
>PNLY01000225.1 GCA_013823325.1 Methylobacterium sp. | reverse complement strand
TTTCGGAAGAGGCGCTGAAGAACCTCGACGAAGCCGGCATCGTCTATATCGGCGCCGAGGTTGCGGCGGGCGACATCCTCGTCGGCAAGATCACGCCGAAGGGCGAGAGCCCGATGACCCCGGAAGAGAAGCTGCTGCGCGCCATCTTCGGCGAGAAGGCTTCCGACGTCCGCGACACCTCGCTGCGGGTGCCGCCGGGCGTCCAGGGCACGATCGTCGAGGTCCGGGTGTTCAACCGCCACGGCGTCGACAAGGACGAGCGCGCCCAGGCGATCGAGCGCGAGGAGATCGAGCGTCTCGCCAAGGACCGCGACGACGAGCAGGCGATCCTCGACCGCAACACCTTCGCGCGTCTGGCCGAGATCCTGACCGGCAAGACCGGCCTCGCCGGTCCGAAGGGCTTCAAGAAGGACACGGTCATCACCCGCGAGGTGATGAGCGAGTTCCCGCGCTCGCAGTGGTGGCTGTTCGCCACGGCGGACGACGCCCTGATGACCGAAATCGAGGCGATGCGGAAGCAGTACGACGAGTCGAAGAAGCGCCTCGAGCAGCGCTTCCTCGACAAGGTCGAGAAGCTGCAGCGCGGCGACGAGCTGCCTCCGGGCGTGATGAAGATGGTCAAGGTCTTCGTCGCGGTGAAGCGCAAGATCCAGCCCGGCGACAAGATGGCCGGCCGCCACGGCAACAAGGGCGTGGTCTCGCGCATCGTGCCGGCGGAGGACATGCCGTTCCTCGAGGACGGCACCCATGCCGACATCGTGCTGAACCCGCTCGGCGTGCCCTCGCGCATGAACGTCGGCCAGATCCTGGAGACCCATCTGGGCTGGGCGGCTGCGGGCCTCGGCAAGCAGATCGGCAAGGCGATCGACGCATATCGCAAGGCGCACGACTCCAAGGCCCTGCGCGCCTCCTTCGACGCCGTCTACGAGGACAACGAGATCATCGCCTCGATGGACGACGCCGAGCTGATCGAGATGGGCCAGAACCTGCGCCGCGGCGTTCCGATCGCGACGCCGGTCTTCAATGGCGCCAAGGAGTCCGACATCGAGCGGCTGCTGGAGCAGGCGGGTCTTCACTCGTCGGG
>PNLY01000224.1 GCA_013823325.1 Methylobacterium sp. | reverse complement strand
CCGGTGCCGGTCAAGACGGCGGAGGACCTCGAACAGGTCTTCGACGTGCCGGTCACGGTCTCGGCGGTGCTCGGCTCGTCGCGGATCGCGGTCGGCGACCTGCTGCGCGTCACGCCCGGCACGGTGCTGGAGCTCGACCGGCGCGTCGGCGAAGCCATCGACATCTTCGTCAACGAGCGCCTGGTGGCACGCGGCGAGGTCGTGGTGGTCGAGGAGCGCCTCGGCGTGACCATGACGGAAATCATCAAGACCGACCGGTGACGAACCGGCCGGAACGACTGCATTCTTCAAGGAAGGCCTGAGCCATGCGCCTCATCATCGTCGGCAGCCTCAAGGGCCAGCTCATCACCGCCGCCAAGATCGCGGTGTCGCAGGGCGCCGCCGTCACCCATGCCGAGAGCGTCGAGCAGGCGCTGGCGGTGCTGCGCGCCAAGGGCGGCGACCTGCTGATGGTCGATGTCGAGCAGCCGATCGCCAAGCTGGTCGCGGCGCTCGACGCCGAGCGCATCCGCACCCCACTGGTCGCCTGCGGTACCTCGACCGATGCCCGCGCCGCCGTCGCCGCGATCCAGGCCGGCGCGCGCGAATATGTGCCGCTGCCGCCCGATCCGGAGCTGATCGCCGCCGTGCTGGCCGCGGTCGCCGGCGACAAGGCGAGCCTGATCTGGCGCGATCCCGCCATGGAACGGGTCGTCCAGCTCGCCAACCAGATCGCGCGCTCGGATGCGCCGGTGCTGGTCACCGGCGAGAGCGGCACCGGCAAGGAGATGATCGCGCAGCACCTGCATCAGAAGTCGCTGCGCAAGGACAAGCCCTTCGTCGCGGTGAACTGCGCCGCGATCCCCGACAATCTGCTCGAATCCGAGCTGTTCGGCCATGAGAAGGGCGCCTTCACCGGCGCGATCGCGCGGCGCATCGGCAAGTTCGAGGAGGCGAATGGCGGCACGCTCCTGCTCGACGAAATCTCCGAGATGGATGTGCGCCTGCAGGCCAAGTTGCTGCGGGCGCTGCAGGAGCGGATGATCGACAGGGTCGGCGGCACGCAGGCCGTCAAGGTCGATATCCGCGTGATCGCGACCTCCAACCGCAATCTCGGCGACGCCGTGCGCGAGGGCTCCTTCCGCGAGGACTTGTTCTACCGGCTCAACGTCGTGCATTTGCGCCTGCCGGCGCTGCGCGAGCGGCCGGGCGACATCCTGGCGCTGGCCGACCATTTCGCCAAGAAATACGCCGAGCTGAACGGCATGCCGCTGCGGCCGATCGCGGCCGAGGCGCGCAAGCTCCTGCTCGGCAACAGCTGGCGCGGCAATGTCCGCGAGCTGGAGAATACCGTGCATCGCGCCGTGCTGCTGGCGCAGGGCGTCGAGATCGGCACCGAGGCGATGCTGACCCCGGAAGGCGAGACGCTCGGTCCGGCCAGCGGGCGCGACGTCGCCTCCCGGGCGGCGCAGACGGCCGAAGCGGTGACGCGCGGCCTGGTCGGGCGGACGGTGGCCGATGTCGAGCGCGACCTCATCCTCGACACGCTCGACCATTGCCTGGGCAACCGGACCCATGCCGCCAAGATCCTGGGCATCTCGATCCGGACGCTGCGCAACAAGCTCAGCGAGTATGTCG
>PNLY01000223.1 GCA_013823325.1 Methylobacterium sp. | reverse complement strand
TCGGCCAGCTCGTCGCGCGCGAGATCGAGAAGGCCGGCGGCGTCGCCAAGGAATTCAACACCATCGCGGTCGATGACGGCATCGCCATGGGCCATGACGGCATGCTCTATTCGCTGCCCTCGCGCGAATTGATCGCCGACAGCGTCGAATACATGGTCAACGCCCATTGCGCCGACGCGATGGTCTGCATCTCCAATTGCGACAAGATCACGCCCGGCATGCTGATGGCGTCGATGCGCCTGAACATCCCGACGGTGTTCGTCTCGGGCGGGCCGATGGAGGCCGGCAAATACATCGCCGAGGGCGTCGTGAAGAAGGTCGACCTGGTCGATGCCATGGTCGCCGCCGCCGACAGCAAGTATTCGGACAGCGAAGTCGAGGTGATCGAGCGATCGGCCTGCCCGACCTGCGGCTCCTGCTCGGGCATGTTCACCGCCAACTCGATGAACTGCCTGACCGAGGCGCTGGGCCTCGCGCTCCCCGGCAATGGCTCGACGCTGGCGACCCATGCCGACCGCAAGCGCCTCTTCGTCGAGGCCGGTCACCTGATCGTCGACATCGCCAAGCGCTATTACGAGCAGGACGACGAGAGCGTGCTGCCGCGCAATGTCGCGAGCTTCAAGGCGTTCGAGAACGCGATGACGCTCGACATCTCGATGGGCGGCTCGACCAATACCGTGCTGCATCTGCTCGCCGCGGCGCACGAAGCCGAGATCGATTTCACCATGGCCGATATCGACCGGCTGTCGCGCAATGTGCCCGTGCTGTGCAAGGTCGCTCCGGCCGTCGCCAATGTCCATATGGAGGACGTCCATCGCGCCGGCGGCATCATGGCGATCCTCGGCGAGCTAGACCGCGCCGGACTGCTGGACACCTCGCTGCCGACCGTGCACAGCGCGACGCTGGCCGAGGCGCTGGAGCGCTGGGACATCAGGCAGACGCAGAGCGAGGCGGTGCGGAGCTTCTACAGCGCCGCGCCCGGCGGCGTGCCGACGCAGACCGCCTTCAGCCAGGACCGGCGCTATGAGGAACTCGACCTCGACCGCGAAAAGGGCGTGATCCGCGAGAAGGCGCATGCGCATTCGCAGGACGGCGGCCTCGCCGTGCTCTATGGCAATATCGCGCTCGACGGCTGCATCGTGAAGACGGCCGGCGTCGACGCCTCGATCCTGACCTTCTCCGGCACGGCGGTGATCTTCGAGAGCCAGGACGCGGCGGTCGAGGGTATCCTGAACCGCAAGGTCAAGGAAGGCGACATCGTCCTCATCCGCTATGAGGGGCCGCGCGGCGGGCCGGGCATGCAGGAGATGCTCTATCCGACGAGCTATCTGAAGTCGAAGGGGCTCGGAAAGGCCTGCGCGCTGGTCACCGACGGCCGCTTCTCCGGCGGCTCCTCGGGCCTCTCGATCGGCCATGTCTCGCCCGAGGCGGCCGAGGGCGGCGCGATCGGCCTGGTCGAGAGCGGCGACGTGATCGAGATCGACATCCCCAGGCGCAGCATCGTCCTCAAGGTCTCCGACGAGGAGCTGGCGCGCCGGCGCGCGGCAATGGACGCGAAGGGCAAGGACGCCTGGAAGCCGGCGGCGCCGCGCAAGCGCAAGGTCTCGACCGCGCTGAAGGCCTATGCGGCGCTGGCGACCAGCGCGGCCAAGGGGGCGGTGCGGGCGATCGATTGAGCGCACGTAGCGTCACATCTTCGCCACGGATCGTCCGGACAAAAGCCGCATCGACAAATCGACGCGCCAGCGCGGTAGAGCGCTGGCGCCGGGATTCTGGAGGTGGCCTTTGCCGGCGTTCCTGATCGCAGCCCTGCTCTGGCTCGGGCTTGTCTCAACCGCAATCGCGCAGGCGCCGCCGGTCACCCTCTCCGACAATGCCGAGTCGATCGCAGTGGTGGTCGGTAACAGGGCTTACAAGCAGGCCAGCACCGTCGACTTCGCCCATAACGATGCCGAAGCGATCGGGACTTACCTCACCGGCACGCTC
>PNLY01000222.1 GCA_013823325.1 Methylobacterium sp. | reverse complement strand
CAGGCCGGCGGCCTGCTCCTCGGTGGGCTCGGCCCCGCCCGAGAGCAGCAGCGCATGGCGATACATCACCACGTTCTCGCGGCTCCACAGGTCGAAATGCCCGAGCCAGAGCTGCTCGTTGACCAGGCTGACGAGGTTCATCACCTCGTTGCGGCGCCGGTCTGGCACCCTGAGGTCGAAGGCGCAGGCGATATGCAGCGACTCGACTTCCGAGAGCCAGGTGATGGCGACATGGTAGTCGGCCCAGCCACCGGTGACGGAGACCGAAAGCTCGTCGTCGCTGTCGCGATCGAAGCTCCAGTCGTTCAGCGAAGCCAGGCGTTCGACGAGATCGAGAGGGTTTGAGGGGCGTTCGGTATCGGCGTCCAGATCAAGGTCCATCATGCCCAAGGTCCAACAGCCGGCGCTGGCCCTGACGGCAAGCGCGGCCTGTTCAAGAACGGGAACACGGCGACTGGAAAAGCGTATGGCACGCAACCCGACCAGAAGGTCACTGGCGTGACCTTCGCTTCATCAGCCGGCTCTCTAATGGAGCCCACCGACGAATCACCTCTCTTCATCGACGATAGCTCAGGCGAGTCAGGAGCCCTAACAGAACCTGCGCGGTTCTGCTCGAGCCCTTCGGCACCCGATACGCGATGCAAGCTCTGCGGATTCGATGCCGGCCTCAATCCCTCAGGGGCACTGTCCACAACACGAAGGTGTGGACTGGCTGCCGGCCTGCGTGAGGCCCGGATTTACTTGGTCTCGGACTTGGCCTCGAGCGCCGCCAGCCGCGCCGCGAGCTTGTCGTTCTCCTCGCGCGCCAGCAGCGCCATCTCGCGCACCGCCTCGAACTCCTCGCGGGTCACCACGTCGAGATCGCGCAGCAGCCGTTCGATCTGGGTCTTGACCACGGTCTCGACCTCGCGGCGCACGCCCTGCGCCGCGCCGGCGGCGTCGGTCGCCAGCCTCGCGATGTCGTCGAGGATACGGTTGGACGTGCTGACCATCGGAGCTCTCCGGCAGGCGCTCCATGCGCCCTCGCGGGAGATATGGCGAAGGACTGCCGGGAGCGCAATCGCCGCGGCACGGCCGCCTGGCTTCGCCTCTCTCCCGCCCTGTCTGGACCTCGGGGATGGTTACGCTTACAACGAGCGCCGCAGGGAAGACCAGCAATCCGAGCCCGAACAACGGGCGGGAGGCGTCATGTCGGTACGTTTTAACGGCCTCGTTCTGGGGCCGCTCGCCGCGCTTGCGCTCGCAGGCTGCCAGGAAACCACCACCACCGCGGCCAGGCCGCGCGTCGATGCGCCGGGCGTTCCGGTCTCGGTCCAGAGCATCTCGGGCGCGCCCGACCAGGTGACGGCGCATTTCGCCGGCCTGCTCGGCGAGGCCGCCGCCGAGCGCAAGATGGAGATCGTCCCCGGCGACAAGCCCGCCCGATTCCGGGTGCGCGGCTATCTGACCGCGCAACCGACCGAGGACGGCCAGACAGCCCTCGCCTTCGTCTGGGACGTCTATGACGAGAGCAAGAAGCGCGCCCAGCGCGTCCAGGGCGAGAGCCTCGGCAAGCGCGGTGGCGGCGGCGACCCCTGGGCGGGAATCGACCAGACCATCGTCGCCAAGGCCGCATCCGAATCGGCCGACGCGATCGCGAGCTTCCTGACGACGGCGCCGGTGCCCGAGCCCAAGGCCGACGCCAAGGGCAAGACCCGCACCGCCCAGGCGGACACGGAGAAGAAGCGCTAGTAGCGCTGGGCACGCCGTCTTTCCAGGGCGGCGCCAAGCCACGAGCCCGGAAAGAACGGAGCGGTTCCGGAGCGCGACCCCTTCGACTTCCCGCGCTGCGTGCACCGCACCCCGTTGCAGTGCAGCATTTGCATGGGGATGCTGCGCCTCTTTGGTCGACTCAGCGTCATCACGCTGTTATGAGCCCTTCGAAACTGAGCCGCCCCCGCTCGGACGGCTCGCCTTATTCTGCGTTTCGGGTGCACCCGGCATGGCCTCCTCCTTCAAAGTCGTCGCCGGCAATTCCAATCGCCCGCTCGCCGAAGCCATCTGCAATCATCTCGATGTCCCGCTCGCCCGGGCCCAGGTCCGGCGCTTCGCCGACATGGAGATCTTCGTCGAGATCCAGGAGAACGTCCGCGGCCAGGATGTCTTCGTCATCCAGTCGACCTCGTTCCCGACCAACGACCACCTGATGGAGCTCCTGATCATCACTGATGCGCTGCGCCGCTCCTCGGCCAGGCGCATCACGGCGGTGATCCCCTATTTCGGCTATGCGCGTCAGGATCGGCGCGCCTCAGGCCGCACCCCGATCTCGGCCAAGCTGGTCGCCAACCTGATCGCCCATGCCGGCGTCGACCGCGTGCTGACGCTCGATTT
>PNLY01000221.1 GCA_013823325.1 Methylobacterium sp. | reverse complement strand
GCCGGCAAGAAGACCGCCGTGGTCTCGACCATCAACGGCGACGCCAACGTGCCGTTCTACAAGGAGCTCGGCAACCAGGGCATCAAGGCGACCGACATCCCGGTCGTGGCGTTCTCGGTTGGCGAGGAAGAGCTCGCCGGCATCGACACCAAGCCGCTGGTCGGCCATCTCGCCGCCTGGAACTACTTCCAGTCGGTCAAGACGCCGGAGAACGAGGCCTTCATCAAGCAGTGGAAGGCCTACAAGAAGAACGACAAGGCCGTCACCAACGACCCGATGGAGGCCCATGTCATCGGCTTCAACATGTGGGTCAAGGCGGTCGAGAAGGCCAAGTCCACCGATCCGGACAAGGTGATCGACGCGCTGCCCGGCATCGAGGCCCCGAACCTGACCGGCGGCGTCTCGAAGATGCTGCCGAACCACCACATCACCAAGCCGGTGCTGATCGGTGAGATCAAGGCGGACGGCCAGTTCGACGTCGTCTCGAAGACCGATCTCGTCGCCGGCGACGCCTGGTCGAAGGAGCTCGACGGCTCCAAGGACCTGATCGGCGACTGGGTCGAGAAGAAGTGCGGCAACTTCAACGTCAAGACCGGCAAGTGCGGCGGCAGCGGCACCTGAGCTAAGAGGGGGAAGGGCGGCACGGGCGATCAACGCCCGGCCGCCCTTCGAATTCCATCACATCCATCGCGTCCGGAATTCAATCATCTCGGTCGTCCCGGCCGGAGCAAAGCGCAGAGCCGGGACCCATGCCTGAGCCTTTCCGACGGAGGTTCAGGCATGGGTCCCGGGTCTCCCTCCGGTCGCCCGGGACGACCCGAACCGAGATCATCGGCATAATGCCTTCTCTCCGTAGCCTCCTGCGATTGCTGGCCGTCGTCGCGGCTCTCTTCGCCGCGCCCACCGCTGCATTCGCGCAGAGCCCCGACGACGCCTTCGCGCGCCTCAACGCCGACAGCTTCTCGGACACGGCGCGTGCGATCGACATCCTCGTCCAGAGTGCGCATCCGAATGCGGCCATGATCATCGAGGCACTGGCCGATGGGCGCCTGCTCGCCGGCGGCGGGGCGGTCGCGGTGAAGACCAAGGAAGGTGGCTTTCTCGATGCCAGGACCGGGCAGGCGCTCGCAGCCGCGCCGACCGGGCTGAGCCCGGTCAGGCTCAACAACAATGTCCGCCGGGTGATCCAGGGCGCGCTCGGCGGGCTCGGGTTGATCAACCCCGATCCGGCCAAGCGCGTCGCGGCGGCCGAGGCGGTGTTCCGGGCGCGCGACGTCTCGGTGCTGCCGGTGCTCGAGGCTGCCATCGCCAAGGAGAGCAATGACCGGGCGCGCCGGGCGCTGCGCGAGGCGCAGGCCGCGATCCTGATCGTCAAGACCGACGCGCCGCCCTTCGACCGGATCGCCGCGGTCGACGTGCTGCGCGAGCGCGGCGACCAGGATGCGCTGGCGACGCTGCGCGCCCTGCCGGGCGACGCCACGCCTGGCCTGAAGGAAGCGCAGGCCCGCGCCATGTCAGAGATCGAGGGCAAGCTCGCTTTGTGGCGGGCCGGGCAGAACCTCTGGTACGGGCTTTCGCTCGGCTCGGTGTTGCTGCTCGCCGCGATCGGCCTCGCCATCACCTTCGGCGTGATGGGCGTGATCAACATGGCCCATGGCGAGATGGTGATGCTCGGCGCCTACACCACCTTCGTGGTGCAGGAACTCATCCGCGCCCATGCGCCCTACCTGTTCGACTGGTCGCTGGCGATCGCGATCCCGGCCGCCTTCATCGTCGCCGGCGCGGTCGGCATCGCGATCGAACGCGGCGTCATCCGCTTCCTCTATGGCCGGCCACTGGAGACGCTGCTGGCGACCTGGGGCATCAGCCTGATCCTGCAGCAGGCGGTGCGCACCGCCTTTGGCCCGACCAATCGCGAGGTCGGCGCGCCAGCCTTCATGTCCGGCGCCTTCGAGCTCGGCGGTCTCGCCATCACCTGGAACCGACTCTGGATCATCGTTTTCGCCGCGCTCGTCTTTGCGGCACTGTTGGCGATCCTGAAGCTTACGCCGATGGGCCTGCAGATGCGCGCCGTCACCCAGAACCGGCGCATGGCTTCGGCGATGGGCATTCGCACCGGCCGGATCGACGCGCTGACCTTCGGGCTCGGCTCGGGCGTCGCGGGATTGGCCGGTGTCGCGCTGTCGCAGATCGACAATGTCAGCCCCAATCTCGGCCAGAGCTACATCATCGACTCCTTCATGGTCGTCGTCTTCGGTGGTGTCGGCAATCTCTGGGGCACCCTGATCAGCGCGATGAGCCTGGGCGTCGCCAACAAGCTGCTGGAGCCCTATGCGGGCGCCGTGCTCGGCAAGATTGCGCTGCTCGTCTTCATCATCCTGTTCATCCAGAAGCGCCCGCGCGGCCTGTTCGCGCTCAAGGGCAGGGCGGTGGAAGCATGATC
>PNLY01000220.1 GCA_013823325.1 Methylobacterium sp. | reverse complement strand
GGGCTCGTTCTTCGATTTCTCCTCGGGCAAGAACGGCGACATCTTCAAATTCGTGATGGAGACCGAGGGACTCTCCTTCCCGGAGGCCGTCGAGAAGCTCGCCTCCGAGGCCGGCGTCACCCTGCCGAAGGTCTCGTTCGAGGCGCAGGCGCAGGAAGAGAGGCGCAAGGGGCTGCACGAGGTCGTCGAGCTGGCGGCGCGTTTCTTCGAGGCCGAGCTGCAATCGGAGCGTGGCGGGCTGGCCCGGCGCTATCTCTCGGGCCGCGGGCTGGAAGGCCAGGCGCGCCAGCTCTTTCGCCTCGGCTACGCCCCGCCCGACCGATTCGGGCTGCGCGACCATCTCGCGGCTAAGGGTGTCGGCGCCGATGCGATGATGGAGACAGGGTTGCTGGTGCATGGCGAGGAGATCGCCGTGCCCTATGACCGCTTCCGCGACCGGATCATGTTCCCGATCCACGACGCGCGCGGCCGGGTGATCGCCTTCGGTGGCCGGGCGATGAGCGCCGACGTGCCCGCCAAATACCTGAATTCGCCGGAGACGCCGCTCTTCCACAAGGGCGCGCTGCTGTTCAACCACCACAATGCCCGCAAGGCCGCGCACGACACCGGCCAGGTGATCGTGGTCGAGGGCTATGTCGACGTGATCGCGATGACGCTCGCCGGTTTCCCGCAGGTGGTGGCGCCGCTCGGCACGGCGCTGACCGAGGATCAGCTTTCCCTGCTCTGGCGCATGTCGGGCGAGCCGGTGATCTGCCTCGACGGCGACAAGGCCGGCCGCAAGGCGGCGGGGCGGGCGATCGACCTCGCGCTGCCGATGCTGGAGCCGGGCAAGTCGCTCTCCTTCGCGCTGCTACCGGAGGGGCAGGACCCGGACGATCTCGCCCGCTCAGGCGGCAAGCCCGCGGTCGCCGAGGTGATCGGCTCGGCCAAACCGCTGGTCGACATGCTGTGGGCCCGCGAATTCGAGGCGAGCCAGCTCGACACGCCCGAGCGCCGCGCCGCCTTCGAGCGGCGGCTGAAGGAGCCGCTCGGCCTGATTCGCGACGAGGCGACGCGCCGGCACTATCGCCGCGAGATCGACGAGCGCCTCGGGCAGCTCTTCGCCCCCCCGCAGCAGGACCGCTTCGAGGGGCGACGCCACAACGGCTTTTCCGGCGGCGCGCGTGGCGGGCGTGGATTTCAGCGCGGCCAGGACAGGCCGCCGCTTTCGCTGGTGCGGCCGAGCCCGCAGCTCACGAGCTCGCCGCTGATGCAGCGCCGGCACGGCGAGAATCCGCGCGAGGCCTTCATCCTGCTGGCGCTGGCGAGCCATCCCGATCTCGTCATGCGCTGCGTCGACGAGATCGCCGAGCTCGCCCTGGATGGGCCGGCGGCCGAGCGCTTCCGGCAGGCGCTGCTCGATGCGGCGATAGACGGCGCCTTCGATCAGGAGGTGTTCGGGCGTAGGCTGGAGCAGGGGCGCGTCGCCGAGGCGCAGGCGGCGCTGCTCGCCGTCACCCAGCCGGCCGAGCGGCTGAAACTGGCGCAAACGGCTGATCCTGAATCGGTTTTTGATTCGATTCGTCAGGCTCTCGTCTTGCATCATCGCGCACGCACGCTACATAGCGAGCTGAAGGCAGCCGAACGCGCATTGGCTGACGAACCAACGGAAGCCAATTTCGCCTGGATGAAGGACGTCAAGGCTCGCCTCGAGACGATCGAGGGGACCGAGGCGAATTCCGAGAAGTGACCAGACCGGCGCGTTGCCTTTCGTCGGTATGTTCGGGGTGACTTCGAGATGGTGCACGATTCATCAACGATGGTCGGCGCTATCTGTGACGAATGAGTAGGTTGGGGTGCGCGGCAGCAAGGGCGGCCGCGGCGCCCTTTTCTGCGTCGGAGCGGCTGCCCCCGGCGCGCAAGATGGTGGAGCGCTGATTGATGGCGACCAAAGTGAGCGAGCGGGACAAGTCCGAAGCGGGTTCCCCGGAAGCGCCCCCGAGCACGGACAGCCCGCTCCTCGATCTCACCGATCAGGCCGTCAAGCGGATGATCAAGCTCGCCAAGAAGCGCGGCTATGTCACCTATGACGAATTGAACGAGGTGCTGCCCTCGGAGGAGTTCTCCTCCGAGCAGATCGAGGACGTGCTCGGCCAGCTCAGCGAGCAGGGCATCAATGTCGTCGACAACGAGGATCCGGAAGCGGCCGGCGAAGAGCGCGCCGCCCGCGGCAAGGGCGATGGCGAAGAGGACGAGGCCGAAGGCGGCGATCTCGTCGAGGCCCAGCGCTCGGCGCTGCCGGTCGAGACCAAGCGCAATCTCGAGCCGACCGAACGCACCGACGATCCCGTGCGCATGTATCTGCGCGAGATGGGCTCGGTCGAGCTGCTCTCGCGCGAGGGCGAGATCGCGATCGCCAAGCGCATCGAGGCCGGCCGCGAGGCGATGATCGCCGGGCTCTGCGAGAGCCCGCTGACCTTCCAGG
>PNLY01000219.1 GCA_013823325.1 Methylobacterium sp. | reverse complement strand
TCTCAAGAATCAGGCGTTTGACGCATAGATTGGGCTCCTGCGGCTGAGGTGTTGCTTTATTCATTTTGGCGGAGGCATATAATATAAATTTTGAAAATATGGTAGCGAAACGCGAGCATAGGTGTTCGCCTAGTCGCTTGCCTCACTATATGAATATCCGGGGGCAATTGTGAAGTAACGGCCTGATGAAAAATCGGCGGTTGCGTTATATTCCCGTAATTTTATCGGTCCGCAGCCTAGCATCGCGCAGCGGTTGTTTGTCGCTGGATTTAGACTGGATTTGGGAAGCTAGGGCTTCGGGCTATTGGTGATAGCGCGAAGCACGGAGGCGAAGATAAGGGTCGCAAAGCCTTATGATTGAAGTGCGTCAGCTCAGATTTGCAGTAGCCACCGCCGATGCCCAGAATTTCTCACGCGCCGCCGAAGCAATGCGCATCAAGCAGTCGACGTTGAGCAGACGAATAGCCACCTTGGAGGCGCGTCTCGGGATCAAGCTCTTTGAACGCAGCACGCGCGGCGCGATACCGACCGAACAAGGCAAGGCGTTTCTGAGTGTTGCCCGGCGCATTCTCACCGATATCGACAATCTTCAGACGACAGCCCGCGCGGTCAGCTATGGCGAAGAGGGCAGGATCGCGGTCGGCTTTTGTGCGTCCCTGATGGCCGGCAACATGCGCGCGACCATTGGCGAATATATGCGGCGTCACCCCGACATTCAGTTTGACGGGATCGAGTCGGATCCCGAGCGTATGTTCAGTGACCTGAAGGCACGGATTATTGACGTGGCTCTGATGCCGTCGGACGCGCACGACGCCGGCATCCTCCGGCGCTCGGCTTGGTCGGAGCGTTTGCTGGTGGCTTTGCCGAAAGACCATCAACTGGCCACATCAGACCGGATTCACTGGAGCGATTTGCGCCGCCAGGTTTTTGTGCTGCCCAGTCAGGGCGTGGGCCCGGCGATGGCGCGCACGTTGAAGCGCCGATTGTCGGATCAGGGCTATCGTGCGCACCTGATCATGCAAGACACAAGCCTCGAAAGTGTTCTGAGCACGGTACCGTTTGGCCGGTACATCACGCTGGCCACCGAAGCCTCGATCGGAGTGCATTGGCCGGAACTAACGTTCCTCGAAATCATGGATCAGGGCGGCCCTGCGCGGCTCGACTATGCTTTCTACTGGCGCGAAGAAAACGACAATCCGGCGCTGAAGCGTTTCTTCGATTTGATCAGCGAACGCTACCCGGCCTGACCCGAGCGCCGCAATTTGGCGAAGGACCGGTCGGTCGCAATGAAACGCTCGATCATCGGCGGGATCAGTCGTTCAGGTGATGGAGCATCTTTGGTATCGCCGCCGTTGATCGCCAAGCCATAGGCGAGCAGTTCGCGGTGAAGGCGGGACGACAGCTCGATGGTTACCTTGACCGGCTTTTCGTCGGCCAGATCGGCCAATTTCAATCGAGTCACGATCCGCCTCCCAGTACGAGGTCACGGGTCACCAGCACGCGCACAGGAAAACCCGGACGGATCGTCAGTGTCGGCCGTACGTCGAGCTCGCGGCTGACCACCTGTTCGCCCGCGCGGTCGATGCTGTCCTGCGAGCCGCGGCGCAGCGCGCGGGTGAGATTGTCGTCATTGCCAGCGCCAAGCTCGCCGCCAACACCCAGCAGAGTCGAGACCAGTGCTGCCCGCAGAACGCCGCCCCAATGGAAGTCCACGCCGTCTTGCAGCCCGGCAAAGCCGGATGGGTCCCCGCCGGGTTGGCGTTCCAGCACAATCGACCGGCCATCGGGAAAGATCAGGCGGTTCCATGCGAGTTGGACCCGGCGCTGGCCGAAGGACACGTCGGCATTATAGTCGCCGATAAGTCGCGATCCCTGGGGGATGAGCAGGATGCGGCCGGTGACGCTGTCATAGACTGGCTCGGTGACCTGCGCGGTGACCTGACCTGGAAGATCGGAGCGAATCCCGGTGATGAGGGCACCAGGAATGATACTGCCCGCCTGCAAGACATGGGTGCCTTCAGATGGCTCGATCCGACTCGCTGATACCGTCCGGCGCTCGGCGGGGCGGTCGGCAAAGGCGGGACGCTGAGCCTCTGCTGCAAGTTGCGGCACCGGCGGCCCAACACTGGCATCGGCAGTTTCCGATCCGTCACCGACAGCAGCTATCCCCGCACTGCCATCAAAGAACAGGCGGCTTTCGCGAGCGGCGCTGCGTTCCTGCACAAGCCGCTGCCGTTCCGTCTCGGCTGCCCTTTGCGCAGGCGTTGGCGCAGGACCAGTGGGCGGCGCAGCGCCGATCGGCGGAAGCTCGGCAACATCGCCGCGCTGTTGTGCCGCCAGGATCGGCGCGCCGAGATCGCCGGGCAGGGGCGGGCCCAGGTTTGGAACATCACCATAGTCGCGAGGGGCATCGGCCAATGCATTGGGGGGCGCTGCACCTTGGGTGTTGAGCAGCTCCTCGCGCTCGGCCTGGCTCGCGGGCTGCAGGGCATAGATCAGTGCGCCGCCGACAATGGCAAAGCCGCAGGCCGAAGCGATACCAATGGCCTTGCGCGACAGCCGCATGACGCGCGGCGGATCG
>PNLY01000218.1 GCA_013823325.1 Methylobacterium sp. | reverse complement strand
TGATCCCGGCCCTGGCGAACACGATCATCGTGATGATCAAGAACACCAGCCTCGTGCTCGTGGTTGGGCTGTTCGACCTGATCAGCTCGGGCAAGGCGGCTCTCGCCGATCCGGCCTGGCCGTCGCCGGCTGCCGAAACCTTCCTGTTTATCGGCGCGATCTTCTTCGCGCTGTCCTTCTCCTTCGCCCGCTTCGCCGATTTTCTCGAGCGGCGCGGTCCCGCTGCTCACTAGGAGACGTCACCATGACCTTGGCGATGGCCGAAACCAAGACTGCGTCCCGTCCGACGGCGCTGAAGCAGACCGCGCTCAACACCGCGACGGCTGTCGAGATGATCGCCGTCAACAAGTGGTACGGCGAATTCCACGTCTTGCGCGACATCAACCTCAAGGTCGAGCGCGGCGAGAAGCTGGTCATTTGCGGCCCGTCCGGCTCCGGCAAATCGACGATGATCCGCTGCATCAACCGGCTGGAAGAGCATCAGAAGGGCCAGATCATCGTCGACGGCACCGAGCTGACGAATGACCTCAAGAAGATCGACGAGATTCGCCGCGATGTCGGCATGGTCTTCCAGCACTTCAACCTGTTCCCGCACCTGACGATCCTCGAGAACCTGACGCTGGCGCCGATCTGGGTTCGCAAGATGCCCAAGAAGGATGCCGAGGAGATCGCGATGCACTATCTGCGTCGCGTCAAGATCCCCGAGCAGGCGTTGAAGTATCCGGGCCGGCTCTCCGGCGGACAGCAGCAGCGCGTCGCCATTGCCCGCTCGCTGTGCATGAGCCCGAAGATCATGCTGTTCGACGAGCCGACATCGGCGCTCGACCCCGAAATGGTCAAGGAGGTGCTCGACACCATGGTCTCGCTGGCCGACGAGGGCATGATCATGCTCTGCGTCACCCACGAGATGGGCTTCGCCCGCCAGGTCGCCGACCGGGTGATCTTCATGGACGCCGGCCAGATCGTCGAGATGAACGAGCCGAACGAGTTCTTCAAGAACCCGCAGCATGAGCGCACCAAGCTTTTCCTCAGCCAGATCCTGCACTGAGGGGGGCCGTTCCGGCCAAAGCGCACTCTTGGCAGAGACCGAGCGAAAGGTGCTTGACCTTCCCATCGTGGGAAGGCGCAGATTGCTGCAGCCGTCAACTATGGGACATTGCAGCCATGTGCTCCTGCCAGCAACATTCGAGTGCCTCCACCAATGCGACAAGCGCTCCCGAAGGCGCGATCAGCTTTTGCGTCGAGGACATGACCTGCGGCCATTGCGCCGGCACGATCAAGAAGGCGATCGAGGACCAGTTGCCTGGAATCGCGGTCACCGCCGATCCGGTTTCGAAAATCGTCAGCGTCGTCGGTGCAGCAGACTTCTCCGCCATCAAATCGATCGTCGCGGGAGCTGGATATACGCCCAGCGCAGACCGCGTCGGCTGATCGCGGGCGGCCGGCGTGAACCCGCGGGCCGCTCATGCATTGGCAAGGTAGGGGCAAGGAGCAAGGCGGCAATCCATGGCAGATCATCAGCGTCGCGCCGGTCATCAGCACGATGACCATTCACATCATCACGGCCATTCCCATGGAGCGAGGGAGAATGTGAAAGACCCGGTCTGCGGCATGACCATCGATCCGGCTACGGCCAAGCATCGCGCCTCCTATGCGGGAGAAGACTTCTTCTTCTGTTCCGCCGGCTGCCACGGCAAGTTCGAGGCCGATCCAACAGCCTATGCCGGGCATAAAGCAGAGTCGTCCGCAGCAAATCCAGCGCCCGAAGGTACGATCTACACCTGCCCAATGCATCCCCAGATCCGTCAGCCCGGGCCGGGCAACTGCCCGATCTGCGGCATGGCGCTCGAACCGGAGATCGCGACAGCTCAGGAAGGACCCAGCGCCGAACTCATCGACATGACCCGTCGGTTCTGGGTGGGTCTCGTGCTCGCCCTGCCGGTAGTCGCACTGGAGATGGGGGGCCATCTCGTCGACCTACATAGTCTGCTCAGCCAGCAAAGCTCGAACTGGCTTCAGCTCATCTTGGCGACGCCCGTCGTTCTCTGGGCCGGCTGGCCGTTTTTTCAGCGGGCTTGGGCTTCGCTCGTCAATCGCAGCCTGAACATGTTCACGCTGATCGCGATGGGCACCGGAGTTGCCTGGTCCTATAGCGTCGTTGCAACCGTAGCTCCGAACCTGTTCCCGGAAACGCTTCGTTCTGCGGAAGGCGCGGTCCCGGTCTATTTTGAAGCGGCCGCCGTGATCACCGTTCTCGTCCTGCTCGGCCAGGTCCTTGAGTTGCGGGCGCGCGAGCAGACCGGCGGCGCGATCCGTGCCTTGCTCGACCTCGTGCCGAAGACAGCCCGACGGGTGCGGGATAATGGTGAGGACGAAGATATTGGCCTCGAGGCCGTCCATGTCGGGGACCGCTTGCGGGTTCGCCCGGGGGAGACCGTGCCGGTCGATGGCGAACTGATCGAAGGCCGCAGCTCGATCGATGAATCCATGGTCACGGGCGAATCGATGCCGGTCACCAAGGAGGCCGGTGCGGTCTTGATCGGCGGCACGCTCAACACCACTGGCGGATTCATCATGCGCGCGGGCAAGGTCGGCAGCGACACCATGCTGGCCCGTATTGTCTCGATGGTGGCCGAAGCCCAGCGCTCGCGGGCACCGATCCAGCGGCTGGCCGACCAGGTC
>PNLY01000217.1 GCA_013823325.1 Methylobacterium sp. | reverse complement strand
GTTCCCGACGTCGAGCGGCTGGGTGCCGGTCGGCTTGCCGTCTGCGCCCAGAGTGATCTTCTCGATTCGGGCCTCGGCCTGCTTCAGCAGCGCGTCGCAGCGCGCTTTCAGCGCCTCGCCGCGGGTGTAGATGTCGATCGATTCTTCGAGCGCGACATCGCCGCGTTCGAGCCGGGCGACGATAGCTTCCAGCTCCTTCAGGGCCGCCTCGAAGGGCAGGCCGGCGACATCGGCATTGGTCTTGGCGTCGGTCACGGGCGCGAATCCTGTTGGGGGCCCGTTATCGGCGCTGAGGCCAGCTCTCGCAACCCCGGCGCTCATATCGCGGCTCACATCGGCAGCGACGAGGTCTTCTTGATGGTGCGCAATGTCAGCGTCGACTGCACCCGGGTGACGCCGGGCAATTGCGTGATAATGTCGGTGTGGATGCGCTCGAAATCGGCGCTGTCGCGGTAGATCACCCGCATCAGGTAGTCGTGCGCGCCGGCGAGCAGATGGCATTCGAGGATCTCCGGCAGGTCCTGCACGGCCTTCTCGAAGCTCTCCAGCGAGGCCCGGCCCTGCTGGTCGAGCGTGACGAAGACGAAGGCGGTGCCGGGGAAGCCGGCGATGCGCTCGTCGAGCATCATCACATAGCCGCGGATCAGCCCGCTCTCCTCGAGCTGGCGCACGCGGCGCAGGCAGGCCGAGGGCGAGAGATGCACCTTCTCGGCGAGGTCCGAATTGGTGATCCGGCCATCCTTCTGGAGGATGCGCAGGATCGTCCTGTCGCGCGAATCGAGTTCGATCTGCATCGCTGGGGCGTCGTCCCGTGGGCCGGCGCGGCCTCAAGGCTGCCGCCGGAGAGCGCAGATGCTTCTGCGCAAAAAGCGTACTTGGCAAGCATGATCTTGCGCGCAGGTCCGTTTTACCCGCATGGCAGCGCTGCCGCAGCATCCTGGGCCGCAGGATCGTGCAGCGCAGCATTCGGATTTTTCCAGTCGTGATCGACGCGCAGAGGGCTTGCGGTCAGGGGGCCGCCAAGCGGGTCTGGTCACGCGCGCAAAAATGTTTACAACTAAACTATCCTCTTCGGGACACTGCCATGAATCTCTGGTTCCGCCTGATCTGGCTGTTGCTGACGCGGCCCTTCCAGCCGAAGCTCAAGCCGCCTTTCGAGGCCTCGATCCTGCCCTTTCGGGTCTGGTTCCACGATCTCGACACCAGCCTGCACATGAACAATGCCCGCTATTGGGGGCTGATGGATCTCGGCCGCGCCGATCTGATGCTGCGCAGCGGCCTGTGGCGCGCGATCCTGCGTCATGGCTGGGTGCCGGTGGTCAATTGCGGCACGATCCGCTTCCGCCGCGAGCTCCGCCTGTTCCGGGCGCTCAGGCTGGAGACGCGGCTGCTGTGCTGGAGCGAGGGCTGGGTCGTGATCCAGCACCGCATCCTCGCTGATGGACGTGACGGAAAGGAGATCGTCGCTGCGGTCGCGCTGGTGCGGGCGGCGCTCTACGATCGCAAGGGCAAGGCTTATGTGCCGGCGGCGCGGCTGTTCGCCGAGATGGCCGTCGAGGTGGAAAGCCCGGAGCCGAGCCCGGAGGTCGCCGCTTTCCTCGCAGCCGAGGAGGCGCTGCGGCAGGCCGGGGGCTCAGCCGGACAGGCGCCGGCCGAGCCTGTGCCAGAGTGAGGCGAACGCTGCCAAGGCTAGCGCGCCAGGCAGGACGATGAGCACAAGGAAGTCGATGCCGAGCTGCTGGTCGACGATCAGCAGGGGATCGATGCCGGCCGGCGGGTGCATCGTCCGCGTGACGTGCATCAGGAAGGCTGAGAGGCCGACTGAAATGGCGATGGCGAGGCTCGAATGCCCCGCCAACGACAGCACGGCGTAGCCTGCCAGGCTGGCGACGAGGTGTCCGCCGATCAGGGCGCGGGGTCTGGCCGGCGCCGCGTCCGGCAGCGACAGCACCAGCACGATCGAGGTGACGAAAGGGATGAGGCCGAGCGGCCGCCCGGCCATGGCGGCGGCCTGTTCCATCGCAGCGATGGCAAGGGTCGTCCCGGCGCCCGCCAGCAAGCCGAAGGGCAGCGTGCGCCGCAGAGCGGTGAGGAGAGATTCCATCGCTGTCAGATCACTCCGCCGCCAGCCTCGTCGCGCGCCATTGTGCCAGCAGCGCCCGTAGCGCGCCCGGCTTCAGCGGCTTGTTCAGCACATGGATGTCGAGCGCTGCCGCTTCCTCACGCACCTCCGGCGAACGGTCCGCCGTCAGCAGGATCGCCGGCAGCCCGCCCACCTGCTGCCGCAGCGCCGAGATCAGCGCGATGCCGTTTTCCCCATGGTCGAGATGGTAGTCGGCGATCAGGACATCGGGCGTGCCAACGGCGGCGATGATGGCAGATGCTTCATCGAGGTCGGCCGCGGTCTCGACCTTGCAGCCCCAGCCGCCGAGCAGGAGCCGCATGCCGTCGAGGATCGTCGGCTCGTTGTCGATGGCGAGCAGCTTGAGGCCTGCGAGCTGGCTGCTCGATGGCGTGCCGCGCGCAGCCGCCGTTGTCGCCATCGCTGGTAGGGGTGCGGCCCGCGGTACCAGGATCGAGAAGCGCGTCCCACGCCCCGGCGTCGAGGCGAGCACGAGCTTGTGGTCGAGGGTGCGCGCGATCCGCTCGACGATCGAGAGGCCGAGGCCAAGGCCGCGCGCCACTTTGGCGCCT
>PNLY01000216.1 GCA_013823325.1 Methylobacterium sp. | reverse complement strand
CCAGGCGGTCGTGGCCGGCAACATCATCATTCGTCAGCGCGGCACCAAATGGCACGCCGGCGTGAACGTCGGCATGGGCAAAGACCATACGCTCTTTGCCACGTCGAACGGTCGCGTCCGATTCACGACGAAGCTCGGCCGAGCTTTCGTGAACGTAGTCCCGGCCCAAGAGGCCGCAGAATAAACGGCGGATAGGGAATGTTCTCGATCCGCCGGTTCCATCGAACCGGACGGATCAAGGGAATAAGAGCCCGCAAGCGGGTTTCCCGAAGGTCAGCGAGGGGGAGATGGGACCAAAGCCCAGCTCCCCCTTTCGTTTGCGCCGACGGAGAGACCCGATGTTCCCCGAATTGACGAGAGACGACGTCTTCCGGCTCGAGACCAGGCGGCTGTGGCTGCGCTGGCCGCGGATCGCCGATGCCACCGCCATCCTGCGTCTCGCCGGCGAGAAGGCCGTGGCCGAGATGACCGCGGCGATTCCGCATCCCTACCCGACCCAGGCGGTCGATCCCTTCGTCTTCGCAACGCGCAAGGGCAATGCGCTCGGCGAGCACCTCGTGCTGGCGATCACCCCGCGTGAGAAGCCGAACGAGCTGATCGGCATGATCGGCGCGCACAAGCAGGCGACCGGACGGCCATTCATCGGCTACTGGCTCGGCACCCCGCACTGGAACAAGGGCTATGCCACCGAAGCGGTGCAGGCGCTGATCGACACCATGTTCTCGCTTGTCGAGATCGATGCGGTCGAGGCCGACACCCGCGTCATCAACCCGGCCTCGCGCCGGGTGCTGGAGAAGAGCGGTTTTCGGCAGGAGGGTTCCTTCCTGAAGTCGCTGCCGGCGCGTGGCGGGCTGTTCCCCTGCGAACAGTACCGGCTCGACCGCTCGACCTGGGCGGCGCTGAAGAGCTGGAGCGTCTCCGGCTGGGCGCCTCTGCCGGCTGCCGAACAGCAGCAGCAGGCCGAGCGCTTCAGCGAAGAGCCCTGCATGGCGTGAACAGCGCGGTCCCGCCTTCGGGCGGGACCGGCGACTTCGTTACCGCATGAGCCCGGCCGAACGCAGCGCATCCTCGATGATCTTGCGCACGCCAGGCGCGGCCGGGTGCTGCGGGTCCGCGGCGCCGGGCCGACGCGGTGGTTCAACGTCTCCTGCGCTGCCGGCGAGCACGGTCGCAGGCTCACGGGCCGGCGGCGCTGCGACTGCCGGCTGCCTGTCGGCGGCCACGGCCTCCGCCGAGAGATTCCAGAAGCGGGCGATCCGGCGCGTTGACGAGATCCCGGCGGCCAGGATGAACGGGCCGGCCCGGCCGATGCCGTCCGTGGCAATCGGTGTGCCGTGGCCCATCCCGGCAATGCCGTACTCCTCGATCAACTCGCGGCCGTCGGCGTCGCGCCAGACACGTCGCTGTTGGCCGTCGACCTGCTCGCTCGCCGAGGGTTCGGCGGGCAGGCCGTGGACGCCGCGCCATTGCGCGACGAGCGCTCCGGCATTGGCGGGACTGACGGTGCGGTCGGCGCTGCCTTGCCAGATCGAGATCGTCGGCCAGGGGCCGTCATGCCGGGAGGCCGAGCGCACCAGGTTCTGCAGCCTCTGCTCGCTCGGCAGCCCATGGGCACGCATGCGGTCGAACGCCTCGGGAATGGTCGCCGCGACCCCATAGGGCAGTCCGGCGATGATCGCGCCGCCGGCGAAGAGCTCGGGATAGGTCGCCAGCATGGCGGCCGCCATGGCTCCGCCAGCCGACAAGCCGGTGATGAAGACGCGGCGCCGGTCGAGGCCGTGGCGCGCGATCATCGCTTCGATCATCTGGCTGATCGACAGCGCCTCGCCCTTGCCGCGCGCGGTATCGCCCGGTTCGAACCAGTTGAAGCAGAGATTGGCGTTGTTGGCACGCTGCTGCTCTGGAAACAGCACCGCGAAGCCATCGCGGTCGGCCAGGGCCGACCAGCCGGTGCCGAGGTCGTAGCCGGACGCTGTCTGGGTGCAGCCGTGCAGCACCACGACGAGCGGAGCGCCGGCGGGGAGTTCGTGCGGGACGTGAGTCCGGGCGAGCAGCGCGCCGGGGTTGCTGCCGAAATCGGGCAAGGTGCCGAGGCGGCCAGGCGCATCGACGCCCGTCCCGGCCCCCAGCTGCGTGCGGTAGGCCGAGAGTCGGGCGATCGTGTCGGAGAGCTTTCGCATCGTCATGGCCCTTATGTCGTCAGCTGCCGGAGTGGCGCTGGCGGGTGACAACGTCCGAGATGGGCATTCGTTGCTGCACTGCAACATAATTCTGCATGAAGCGCGCTTGGGGCCGCCCGGAGACGCGCGGGACGCATTGCTCTCCCGCGCGCATGCGACTACCTACTCCTCCATGAAATTCCTCGACCAAGCCAAGATCTATGTGAAGGCCGGCGACGGCGGCGCCGGTTGCGTCTCGTTCCGGCGCGAGAAGTTCATCGAGTTCGGCGGGCCCAATGGCGGCGATGGCGGGCGCGGCGGCGACGTCGTGGTCGAATGCGTCCAGGGTCTGAACACACTGATCGACTTCCGCTTCCAGCAGCATTTCAAGGCCAGGATCGGCGAGCACGGCATGGGCAAGGACCGGCACGGCGCCAATGGTCCCCCGATCGTGCTCAAGGTGCCGCCAGGCACCGAGATCCTCGACGAGGACGGCGAGACGCTGATCGCCGACCTGACCGAGCCAGGCCAGCGCTTCGTGCTGTGCAAGGGCGGCAATGGCGGCTTCGGCAATGCCTATTTCAAGACCTCGACGAACCAGGCGCCGCGCCACGCCAATCCCGGCCTGCCC
>PNLY01000215.1 GCA_013823325.1 Methylobacterium sp. | reverse complement strand
AGCTGCTCGGCGTCGATCTGCGCCACAGTCGCGCCATGGCCGCAGACCACGTCGTCGGCGAAAATCTCGAGCTCCGGCTTGTTGAACATGGTCGCGCCGTCGTTCAGCAGCAGCGCATGGCTCTTCATGCCGCCATCGGTCTTCTGCGAATGTTGGCGGACAATGACCTTGCCCTGGAAGACGCCGGTGCCCTCGCCCTCGATGATGGTCTTGAACAGCTCGCGGCTCTCGCCATGGGCCGCCGCATGGTCCATCACCAGCGTGACGTCGGAGTGCTCCTGCTTGCGCAAGAGATTGATGCCGCGCAGGCCCGCGCGGCTGTGCTCGCCGCCATAGCGCAGGAAGCTCTGCTGGCGCAGCACGCCGCAATTCACCGCGACTGCCACGGAATCGAAGCTGGCGTGACCGCCGAGCTCAACCAGCAGCGACTGCACCTGCACGGTCTCGGCGCGCTGCCGCGTCACCATCCGCACATGCTCGACCTCGGCGCCCTCGCCGATGACGAAGGAGGTGGCGTGGTTGACCTGCACCGGTGCCGGGCCGACGTTTTCCTGCAGTTCGACCACCGTGACCTTGGCGCCAGCGCCGATCCTGACCAGCGAGCGCGAGACGATCGAGGCCTCGCTCGTGCCGGAACCGAGCGCCAGCAGCACCAATGGCTGGGACAGCTCAGTGCCGTCAGCGACCTCGATCACGACGCCATCCTGGGCGAAGGCGGCATTGAGCATCAGAGCGCTGTCATCGCGGGCAACCTCCGGCGGAGCGAACGCCGCCGCGATCTCGTCCGGAGCCTCGGTCAGGGCCTCGGCCAGGCTGCGGGCGGTGATGCCGGCCGGCAGGCCCTGCAGATCGGAATCAGCCGCGCTGAAGATGCCGTCGATGGTGACGAAGCGGCGGCCGGCGATGGTCTGCAGCGCCAGCCGGTCGGCGATCGCCTGGGGCCGCGCCGGACGGCGCACCAGCGGCATCGCCTCGCGCATCAGGTTGCGCAGATCGGTATAGCGCCAGGATTCGAGCCGGCGGTGCGGCAGGCCCTTGGCCTCGAAGCCGGCGAAGGCGTCCTCACGGACCTTGCGCATCGCGCCGGCGCCCGGCAGCTCGGCCTTGATGCTGGCGAACTGCTCGGCGAGCTGCTGCTCGGCCGCGGTCTTGAGCGGGGTGATGATCGCCATTACGCGGCCTCGGCATAGGCGGCATAGCCGCTCTTCTCGAGCTCGAGTGCCAGCTCCTTGCCGCCGGTCTTCACGATCCTGCCCTTCGACATCACGTGCACGGTGTCGGGCACGATATGGTCGAGCAGGCGCTGATAGTGGGTGATGACCAGGAAGCCGCGGTTCTGGGCGCGCAGCGCGTTGACGCCGTCGGCGACGATGCGCAGCGCGTCGATATCGAGGCCGGAATCGGTCTCGTCGAGGATGCACATGGACGGCGACAGCAGCGCCATCTGCAGGATCTCCATGCGCTTCTTCTCGCCGCCGGAGAAGCCGACATTGAGCGGCCGGCGCAGCATCTCGCGGTCGATGCCGAGCTTGTCGGCGGCGCCGTTGACCTGCTTGATGAAGTCGGGGGTCAAGAGCTCGGCCTCGCCGCGCGCCTTGCGCTGCGCGTTCATCGCCGCCTTGAGGAAGGTCATGGTGGCGACGCCGGGGATCTCCAGCGGGTACTGGAAAGCGAGGAAGATGCCGGCGGCGGCGCGGGCATCGGCCTCCATCTCCAGGAGGTTCTCGCCGTTGAGCAGGATCTCGCCGTCGAGGACCTCATAGTCCTCCTTGCCGGCGATGACGTAGGACAGCGTCGACTTGCCGGAGCCGTTCGGCCCCATGATGGCGGCGACTTCGCCGGCGTTCACGGTGAGGTTGAGGCCGTTGAGGATCTGCTTGTCCTCGTCGGCGATCTTGACGGTGAGATTGCGGATTTCGAGCATTGGTCAGAGTTCCATTCTGCTGGAGATGGTCGGGTCAGGCCCGACCATGACGCGCTTCATTCAGGCGTCATGCCCGGGCTTGACCCGGGCATCTCGGAAACGATCGGGCGTCAGCCCACGGAGCCTTCAAGGGAAATGGTGATCAGCTTCTGCGCCTCGACGGCGAACTCCATCGGGAGCTGCTGCAGCACCTCCTTGACGAAGCCGTTGACGATCAGCGCCACCGCCTCCTCCTCGGAGAGGCCGCGCTGCTGGCAGTAGAACATCTGGTCCTCGCCGATCTTCGACGTGGTCGCCTCATGCTCGAAGATCGCGGTCGCGGTCTTGGCCTCGATGTAGGGGATCGTGTGCGCGCCGCACTGGTCGCCGATCAGCAGTGAGTCGCAATTGGTGAAGTTGCGCGCGCCCGTCGCCTTGCGGTGGGCCGAGACCATGCCGCGATAGGTCGAGTCGGACTTGCCGGCCGCGATGCCCTTGGCGATGATCTTCGACGTCGTGTTCTTGCCGAGATGCAGCATCTTGGTGCCGCTATCGACCTGCTGGGCGCCGTTCGACACCGCGATCGAATAGAACTCGCCGCGCGAGCCGTCGCCGCGCAGGATGCAGGACGGGTACTTCCAGGTGATCGCCGAGCCTGTCTCGACCTGCGTCCACGAGATCTTCGAGCGCTTGCCGCGGCAATCGCCCCGCTTGGTCACGAAGTTGTAGATGCCACCCTTGCCCTCGGCGTCGCCGGGGAACCAGTTCTGCACGGTCGAGTACTTGATCTCGGCATCGTCGAGCGCGATCAGCTCGACGACAGCCGCATGCAGCTGGTTCTCGTCGCGCTTGGGCGCCGTGCAGCCTTCGAGATAGCTGACATAGGAGCCCTCG
>PNLY01000214.1 GCA_013823325.1 Methylobacterium sp. | reverse complement strand
GCGATCTGGCCGGCGCTGAAGCACTCGGCCGAGGCTAAGGCGAAGGAACAGCTCGTCACCATCATCAACGAGCGCGCCAGCCGCGGCGATCCCGGCCACATGCAGGCGGCGATCCGGCATCTCTACACCGAGGCGGCATGGCCGGCTCATGGCTGGCGACCCACCGCCACCGTCGTGAACGAGCCGAGCTGGATCCCGATCGTGTAGGGCGGCTGGTGATCACCTGACCATAGGTCTCCGAAGGGTGGCGCCTCGAGGTGCCGCCCTTTCGCGTTCAGGCGGCGCGGTTGGAGAAGAGGAGAACAGGCACTGCAGAGAGCAGATCACCCCTCGTGAAAAGAGCAATTCCGTGAATATCAGCAATGACGCCGACATCGCGACGGCCTGGCATTCGGCCGCCACCAATCTCCAGCTCGTCGGTATCGTCGACGAGCTGGAGGCCCTCGAGTTCCTCGGCGACGAGGATCAGTCCCTGCTTCGGCGGTGCGCTTCGGTTTGGCGCGAGCGCCCGTCGGTCTTGCAGATCCGGGCGCGGGCCCAGTTCCACGCCGCGCAGATCGAAGCCCTGCTGACGGCCCTGGGCGACAGCACCGTCAAGGTCGACGACCTCAAATTCGATTGTGTCAGGGCCTGGGCGATCCTGATCCACGCCGGCAACGTCGCGACGGTGCTGATCGCGCCGCACTGCGAAGCAGATTATCGCGCCCGCGCCGATTTGCGCCGCGCCCTGCGCCATCAGGCCTGCCGTTCGGGCGAGCCTGACCTCGCCTATCGCGTCAGCCGAATGTGCGACGGCGACTTCGTCGCGATGAGCGAGGAAGGCATGAGGCCGGCCAGGCTGCCGAAGGCCTCGGCCGAACATTGCCTCCGCGCCGCCGCAGGCGAGCCGGCGGCCTATCCGATGGCGACGGCCCGGTCGCTGCAGCTCTGGCTAGAGACGCCGGCCGACCTCGCCGACCTCTTCGACGGTGCCAGCACGCTTTTGGCACAGGTCGACGTCTGGCGGCGGGTCCAGGGCAAGGTTGCAGACCCCACGATCTGGGCTGATTGCATCCGGGGCGCTGTGCTTCTGGCCTATTCTCGGCTGGGCCGGATCGGCGTGTGCCGGGCTCTCGACGATGACGACCTTGCCATCAAGCGAGCCGCCCTCGACCTGATCGCGCCGCGCGGCCATGACCCCGATCACATGCGGGCCGCAATCGAATGGGCGGTCGAGCTCGGGCGGACCGTCACCGACCTCGACTGAGCTGCGCCGGAAACACACCGCAAAGCCTGAGCTGTTGAAGGCGCGACCTCCGTGTCGCGCCTTTCGTCGTGATCTGTGGTGCCGGGTGCAGCTCGACCGAGCCCGCCCAGCGAGATCACATGATGAGCGACACCATCCCCGCCTATGACACTACTCGCATCAAGCGCCGGAGCCGCGCGCGCCCGATCAATCGAGATGAGGATGTGGTCGGCGAAGCCGCGGCCAACCCTCTCTTTGATGACGGTGCCTATCCGCCTCGCGAGGTCGCGATCTATGACCGCGCCGCGCTGCTGGACCAGCTCGAGCGCGTTTACGGCCGACCCTACATGTTCGACGACGAGGTCGAGCTGGGCCTGCCCCAACCCAGCCTGAGCAGCGAGGAGCAGGTGCGTCTGGAAAAGCTCCGCTGGCTTGCCGACGACGAGCGCGGTGCTGCCCGGCCGCTGCTGTTCGGGTCGCAGGCAATGCGCGATCGGCTGGCCGAGGTCAGGCTGGCCTGCCCGACCTTCGTGACCGTCATCGACCTGATCGACAGGGCCGTGGCGCTCTCGATGATGTCCGAGGCGGCTATCGCCGTGCCGCCGGTGCTGCTGCTCGGACCGCCTGGCGTCGGCAAGACCCACGCTTCGAAAGCAATCGCGGGTGCGCTTGGGACGGCGGTCCATGCCTTCGCATGTTCGACGAACAGCGACGCGCAGCAGTTGATCGTGGGCCACCCGACCTCATGGCGCGGATCGCGCATGTCGGTGGTCAACGAGGCCCTTACCTGCGGGAACACAGCCCAGCCTGTCATCATTCTCGATGAAATCGACAAATTCGACAGCCACCGGGACGAGCAGCCCTACAACGTGCTGCTGAGCATCCTGGAAGTGGAAAACAGCCGCGCGCTCCAGGACGAGTATCTGCGCATCCCCTTTAACCTCACGGGCGCCATCGTCATCGCGACCGCGAACGACGCCGACCGCCTGCCGTCGTTCATCCAGGACCGGCTCATCTCCTTCGAGATCCCGGCCCCTAAGGGCGATGATCTTTTGGTCATCACCCGCCTGATCGTCAGGGCGGCTCTGGAAGAGGCTCGTGGAGTGATCAGCCCGCCCAGCGACGAGGTCATTGCCCGATTGGCTCGCGCCAATCCAAGGCGTGTCACGCGGGTAGCTCGGCTTGCCCTCGGTTATGCCGCAGCCGCGGGCCGCAGGCATCTGACCGTCGCCGATGTCGAGGCCGCTGACCGATTGGCAGAGGGCGCTGCCAAGGCGGAACACATCGGGTTCATGGCGGCACGACGTTAAGCGCCCCGCTCAAGGTCGCGGAACAAACATGCAAGCGAGAGTGAGACTGGGAATGCCCCCGGGAAGCTCTGCGAGGACATGACAGTGACGACGATTGACCAAATTGAGGCCATGACGACTTCGACGAAGCGCGCTGTCGGCAGCAGGCTGCTGCCGGAGGGTTCGGCAGGCGCGGTGACGGAATGGTACCCGACCCGCTGGCCGCGCATCGGTGGCAAGAGCGTGTTCCGGCTTCAGGACGACGCCTTCATCCACGAGCGCTTCGCACTGAACTACAAGCCCGGGAAGCTGGTCTGGGTCTACGCGGCCGGTTGCGGCGAGGATCATCGCTTGCCGACCGCAACCGGGCTGCTTGGTCTAGCACGCCGCCTCAGGATTGCAGTCCACAA
>PNLY01000213.1 GCA_013823325.1 Methylobacterium sp. | reverse complement strand
ACCGCCGATGATGGCCGGGTCGACCTTGAGCGAAACGTCGACATCCTTGCCCGCGACCTCCCTGAGGGCGGCGGTGATGTCCTTGAGCTGAGCCGCGGACGGCTCCTCGGCGAGCGTGACCTCGGCGCTGACGACGCCCTTGGCCTCTGCGACCTTGGCGCGGAAGGCGCGGATCATGCCCGGCAGCGCGAACAGGCGGCGCTTGCTGGCGACGAAGCCGATGAAGTTGGCAGCCAGTCCGGTGATGCCGGCCTTGGCGGTGAGCGCGGTGATGGCGGAGACCTGGTCCTGCGCCGAGAAAGCCGGGCTCCCGATCAGGCGCTTGAGATCGTCGCTCTCGGCGATCATCGCCGCGAAGCCGTCGAGGTCCTTGGCGACGCCATCGACCGTCTTGGCCTCGCTGGCCAGTTCGAACAGAGCCGTCGCGTAACGCTCGGCCACGCCCGAGACTGGGGACTGTTCCTGCGATCCGCCCTCGGCCACGCTCTCGCTCTCTCTTCCAGGGGACCGCTCCGGCGACCTTCTGACGAAGGTGGAGTGCACGGCCCCGACGCTGCGATGATCAAGCGCACGACAAACCTGTTCCAGGGCTTGCGGCGCTTGGATTGCGGCGGTGCGATAGCATGGGGTTTCGGGGGGCGCAACCGACGAAATACCCGCTTCCCATGCTTTGGATGCGGTCGAAAGAAGCAGAGGGCGCAGGCCCCGCGGGCAGGACCACCTCCGCGACCTTGCGGGCAGCCGCCGGGGAAACTCCACGGATCGATACGGAGCCACCGGATCGCTGGTGACCTCCTTGCCTACTGCTCGCCGTAACGCCCTCGCCGACCGCCCGTTTAGCGATTGACGATCGCCCCGACCTTACCGAAGGATAAGTTCAGCCCCCGGCACTGGAGAGGCCTGCATGTTACGAACGCTGATTAGTGCAGCAAGCTTGCTCTGGATAGGCACCTCCCCCTCAGTCGCGCAGCTGCAGAAAGAAAATTGCCAAACACAAGGCTTCAACTTCCAATTATACGAGAATAGCAAAGTTGATTATGAGTCATATATGGATCAAAATGGCTGCCGCTATACATTTACATCAAGCGGATACGACATGACCCCTCGAGTCATCGAGAAATCTGTTGTCATGAAATCTCCCCAGAACGGCACATTAACACAGGATGGAGCATTTTCTTTCTTTTATAAACCCAAACCCGACTTCAAAGGGAAGGACAATTTTGTAATTTACGTTTGCGGCACGCATCGAAATAGCGCCGCTTGCGCCAGGCTGAATTATAACGCGACCATCAGGTAACCGGCCGCCGGATATGGTTTGCTGGCGAGAGCAACGAGGCAACAGAACCTCATGCGGAGATGCAGCAGCATGCTGAGATCGGCTCTCCTCGTGATAGGCCCGCTGCTCGCGAGCACGACCGCCTCGCTGGCGACCGCGAACTGCCAAACCCAAGGGCCGCCTTTCCGTGTCGAACAGAGCGACCGGGCCACTTATCGATCGACCATGAACGCCGACGGCTGCCGTTATGTCTATGCCCGCTTCCAGCAGGCCGTCGTCATGAAGCAGCCCGAGAACGGGACGCTCTCGCAGATCGGCGAATTCTCGTTCCTGTACAAGCCGAAGCCAGGCTTCAAAGGGCAGGACAGCTACGTGATCTATATCTGCGCGATCAATTATCGCGGCTCGGGCTGCTCCAGGCTCACCTACGAGGCGATCGTCCAATAGGCTCCCTCGTTCACAAAAAGCTCTGCGGATCGACATCGACTGCGACCCTGACCGAGCCTTTCGGCCGCGGGGCGCGCTTGAGCCACGCCCGGAGATAGTCCTGCAAATTGATCTCGCGCGCGGTCCTGACGATCAGCCGCATGCGGTGGCGCCCGCGCAGGATGGCGAGCGGCGCCTCGGCCGGGCCGAGCACGGCGACGCCGGCCGGCGCCTCGGCGCAACGCGCCAGCGCCCGCGCATGGGTCTCGGCCTCTCCTTGCGAATTCGCCGAAACGATCAGTCCCGCGAGCCGGCCGAAGGGCGGCAGGCCGGCAGCCTCGCGCGCCGCCGTCTCGGCGGCATAGAAGCGCTCGGGATCGCCGGAGATCAGCGCCTTCAGAACGGGGTGATTGGGGTCATGCGTCTGCAGCAGCGCCCGCCCCGGCTTCTCGCCGCGCCCGGCCCGGCCGGTGACCTGCCTGAGCACCTGGAAGGTGCGCTCGGCCGCGCGCGGATCGCCCGAGGTCAGCCCGAGATCGGCGTCGATCACCCCGACCAGCGTCATCCCGGGGAAGTTGTGGCCCTTGGCCACGAGCTGCGTGCCGATGACGATGTCGAATTCGCCCTCGGCCACCGCCATCAATTCCTGCTTGAGGCGCTCGGTCCCTCCCGGAAAATCGCTCGACAGCACGATCGAACGGGCCTGCGGAAACAGGGTCGCGACCTCCTCGGCGAGGCGCTCCACGCCGGGCCCGCAGGCGACGAGGCTCTCCGGCTGGTGGCAGGCCGGGCATTCATGCGGCCGGCGCTCGACATGGCCGCAATGATGGCAGACCAGCGCGCGCCGGAAGCGATGGTCGACCAGCCAGGCCGAGCAGTTCGGGCACTGGAAGCGATGGCCGCAGTCGCGGCAGAGCGTCAGCGGCGCATAGCCACGCCGGTTGAGGAAGAGCAGCGACTGCTCCTTCGCCTCGAGATTGGCCTCGACCGCCTTGATCAGCCCCGTCGAGAGCCAGCGCCCCCGCTCCGGCTTGTCCTTGCGCAGGTCGACCAGGCCGAGCGTCGGCAGCTCGCGCCCGCCATAGCGCTCCGGCAGCTTAAGATGGACGTAGCGGCCGCGCTCGGCGTTGACGCGGGTTTCGAGCGAGGGCGTCGCCGAGGCGAGGATCACGGGCGCGTTCTCGATGCGCCCGCGCACCACCGCCATGTCGCGGGCATGATAGGCGACGCCGTCCTCCTGCTTGTAGGCGG
>PNLY01000212.1 GCA_013823325.1 Methylobacterium sp. | reverse complement strand
GTGTTGGTCGCGATCTGACGCATCGTCTCTTCGAGATGCGCCATCGCGGCGTTGAAGTCGTTCTTGAGCTTGACGTATTCTGCGCTGAACGCGGCCTCGATCCGATAGGTCAGATCGCCCTCGGTCAGGCGCTCCAGGCCGGCGCCGAGGGCATCGACGACCACGGCCTGCTTCTTCGCATCCTCGCTGCGCTGCGCCTCGTTGAGGCTGCGCTGCGTATCGGCCGCGCGGCGCTGCTCGCCGGCATCGGCCTCGGCCTGGGCCTTCTCGGCCTCGACCTGCTGCTTCGTCAGCGCCGCGTCGCGGAACACCACGAGCGCGCGCGCCATGCTGCCGACCTCATCCTGGCGCTCCTGATAGGCGATCGGTGCCTTGAGGTCGCCGGCGGCGAGCGCGCTCATATTGCCGGAGACCGTGCGCAGCATTCCGGAGGCGCGGCGGCTCAGGAAGACGACGAGGCCGAGCAGCAGCAGCGCCAGCGGCACCAGGACGATCGCGACATCCTTGATCAACCCGTAGAACGAGGCATCGACGGCGTGGACGTGCATGCCGGTGCCGATCGCCCACTGCCATTTCGGCACGCCTACCACATAGGACACCTTCAGCGAGGGATCCTTGTCGCCCGGTTTCACCCAGAGATAGTCGACGAAACCGGCGCCCTTGGTCCGGGCCGTGTCGGTCAATTCCTTGACGAAGAGCTTGCCGGTCGAGTCCTTCAGCGGCGACATGTCTGTGCCGATCAGCTTCGCGTTCGCATGGGCGATGTTGAAGCCGTCATAGCGGATGACGAAGAAGTAGTTGCCGTCGTCGAAGCGGGCGTTTGTCACGGCGTCGATCGCGAGTTTCTGGGCGTCGGCATCCTTCAGCTCGCCCTTCTCGACCTTCGCCACATAGGCGTTCACGGTGGAGGCGGCAGCTTCGACCGCGTTCTTCACCTCGGCCCGCTTCAGGTCGAGCATGTCGACCCGGGCCTGGCTGAGCGTGACAGCAACGCTCGCAACGGCGACGATTGCGGCCAGAATCGCGATCAGCCCAAATGAGCGGCCGATCGACAGCCCGGTAAGCTTCTTCAACACAGACATGGTCGCCCCTCGCGAACGTGATTCTTCACATTCGCGCGGAACGGCTAATGCCCACTTAACGCTGTCACTTTTTTGCCACAATCAGCAGTTGCCCGCAGCAACCGTTGGTTGCTTTCAGATCGCCGGCGCGTAGTCGTCGCCGTCCTCGCCGCGCATGCGCTCCCGCCGCGGCGTCCGCCGAACGCCCGAGCAGAGCGAACGGGCGAGACCACGCAGCGGCGCCGTCAGCCGGTGCACGTCCTCGACACGGGCCATGATCTGCCCCGCCGTCTTCAGCTCGCGGTCGAGCTTGGCCATGGTGCGCGACAATTCCGGCTCGTCATCGTCCAGCCAGGTGTCGAGCACGCGCGCCATCAGCAGCGTCGCGCCGCGGACCCGGACAGAGCCGAGATCATCCTCGGTCGGAATGCCGGCCGAGGCGAGCAGATAGCGCCATGAGTTCAGCGAATTGCGCCCGAGCGCGGCAAGCGCCAGCGGCTGGCGGCGCAGATGCGGCATCAGCGCCTTCAAGCCCGCCTTGTAGGGCGCGAGCGCATCGAGCCGGCGCATCACCAGGTCGAAGACGCGCTCCTTGTAGGATTCCTCCATGAGGTCGTCGGAATTGCCGGCCAGCACGGCATCGTCGAGGATGCGGCCAAGCCCGCCGAGGATGGCGAGCTTGGAGGGGAAAAGATTGCGCAGTTCGGCGAGGCTGATGCCGGCCTCGCGGGCGATCGCCGGCAGCTCGATCTCGTCCCAGCCCTGCGTCGCCGCCAGACGGAACAGGGCATCGACCACGGCGCGCCGCGGATCGGGCTTCACCGTGGGCTTTTCAGCTTCTGGGGAAACGGGTTTGCGCGCCATCGGCTTCTCTCCTGTCGCGAGCTGATGGAGAGAAGCTAGGGCGCAACCGGGGCGGTTGAAAGGCCGCCTCAGCCGGAAAGCTCCTCGGCGCGGCGTTTGGCGGCAGCGACCGCGCGTCGCATCAGCGGCGCCAGGCCGTTGTCGGCCATCAGCACTTCGAGAGCGGCCGCGGTGGTGCCGCCTGGCGAGGTCACGTTCTGGCGCAAGGTCGCCGGCGGCAGCGGCGACTGGAACAGCATCTCGCCCGCGCCCTCGATCGTGGCGCGCGCCAGACGTTCGGCGAGATCGGCCGGCAGGCCTGCGGCCGTCCCAGCCGCCGCAAGGCATTCGACCATGTTGAAGACATAGGCCGGCCCCGAGCCCGAGACGGCGGTGACGGCGTCGATCAGCCCCTCGTCGCCGAGCCATTCGACCTTGCCGACGCCGGCGAGCAGCGCATCAGCCAATTGCCGCTGCGCCTCGCTGACCCCCGCGCCGGCTGCCGCAGCGGTGACGCCGCGCCTGACCGAGGCCGGCAGGTTCGGCATGGCGCGCACGATCGCGTTCGCATTGGGCAGGCGAGCCGTGAGATCGCCGAGCGTCTTGCCGGCGAGGATCGAGATCAGCAGCGTCCGCGGCCCGATCAGCGCCTGCACCGCGGGAGCGGCCGTATCGAGCATTTGCGGCTTGGTCGCCAGCACCACGACCTCGGCGGGCTTCGGCGCGGCCGGATTGACGCTCATGCCATGCGTGGCCGCGAGCGCCTGCATCTCGTCGGAGATATGCGGATCGATCAGCGCGATCCCGGCGCCCTCGACGCCGATGCTGAGCCAGCCCTCCAGCATGGCGCCGCCCATCTTGCCGGCACCGACGAGGGTGAGGGTCTCAGGAAGCGGGCTGGCCATGGCGTCTCTCCGGTCGATGCGCGATTGCGCATGGACCTGAACCGCCAAGCAAGGCCCGGGTCAAGCCCGGGCCGGCCGAGCTCTACGCTTCGCCGACCGTCTCCAGCAGCGCACCCTCGAGAGCTTCGCGGGCGTTCTTGCCGGCCCAGACCACGAACTGGAAGGCCTGGTAGTAGCGTTCGCAGGCGTCGATCGCCGCCTTGAT
>PNLY01000211.1 GCA_013823325.1 Methylobacterium sp. | reverse complement strand
GGAGACGCCAGCATGACCTTGGCCATGGCCGAAAACAGGATCGACATCCGCCCTGCGGCGCTGAAGCCGACCTCGCTCAACACCGCGACGGCGGTGGAGATGATCGGCGTCAACAAATGGTTCGGCGAGTTCCACGTGTTGCGCGACATCAATCTCAAAGTATCGCGCGGCGAGAAGCTCGTGATCTGCGGCCCGTCCGGCTCCGGCAAGTCGACGATGATCCGCTGCATCAATCGGCTCGAGGAGCATCAGAAGGGCCAGATCATCGTCGACGGCACCGAACTCACCAACGACCTCAAGAAGATCGACGAAATCCGCCGCGACGTCGGCATGGTGTTCCAGCACTTCAACCTGTTCCCGCATCTGACGATCCTGGAGAACCTAACCCTGGCGCCGATCTGGGTTCGCAAGATGCCCAAGAAGGACGCCGAGGAGATCGCGATGCACTACCTCAAGCGCGTCAAGATCCCCGAGCAGGCGTTGAAGTATCCGGGCCAGCTCTCCGGCGGACAGCAGCAGCGCGTCGCCATCGCCCGCTCTTTGTGCATGAGCCCGAAGATCATGCTGTTCGACGAGCCGACCTCGGCGCTCGATCCGGAGATGGTCAAGGAGGTGCTCGACACCATGGTGTCGCTGGCGGAGGAGGGCATGACCATGCTCTGCGTCACCCATGAGATGGGCTTCGCCCGCCAGGTCGCGGACCGGGTCATCTTCATGGATGCCGGCCAAATCGTCGAGATGAACACCCCGGACGAGTTCTTCAGGAACCCGCAGCACGAGCGCACCAAGCTCTTCCTCAGCCAGATCCTGCACTGAGGAGAAACGGGACGCAGAACCGATGGACAGCAGCAAGCGAGAGCTGTTGATCTTCACTAAGTGGGAAATGCAGCAAGCACGCCAAAGATGCGATCGTGCCAGTCCTACCCTGCAAGGCACTTTGATCTACTCACTCCGGTCGATGTCTCGCGCCTGCGATCGTTTCCGTTGCCGCTACGATGCGTTTCAGGGGAGTGATGAAATCGGGAATGTCGACTAAAGCAAGAAGAAGGCCCGCGATCCAGAAGATGTGCATGTGCGTGAACATGGCCAGCAATCCCAGCACGCAAACGATCTGCAATTGCACCTTATTATGAGCAATCCGATCCGGGAGGACATGCAGGTGCAAATACAATACCAATTGCCAAGGCGAAGATGGCCAAAAAAATGCCCATCGCAACCAGGAGCCAGTCCGTTTCACCGGGGCCGGCGAGGAATGCCGGCAAATGAGTCGAAGCGGCTGCTGGATGAATGGCTTGGCTCATAAGTTCTCCGATGCTGGAATTGCCGAGCTTTCTGAAGCAATCTAACATCTGCCGCTCGCGCAGCTATTGTCCCCTTGGACAAGATACTCGCGCTCACCAGCCCCGCGTTTGGCGCTCTCAGCAAGCACTCGAACGCGAATGCAACATGCCCTTGACCTTCCCATTATGGGAAGCCGTAGGGTGCTGTAATCGTCAACCATGGGACATTGCAGCGATGTGCTCCTGCCAGCAACATTCGGATACCGTCGCCAAGGCGACCACCGCGCCTGAGGGCGCGATCAGCTTTCGCGTCGAGGACATGACCTGCGGCCATTGCGCCGGTACAATCAAGAAGGCGATCGAGGATCAATTGCCCGGAACCGCGGTCACCGCCGATCCGGCTTCGAAGCTCGTCAGCGTCGTCGGAGCGTCCGATTTTTCCGCTGTCAGGTCGATCGTGGCGGGCGCCGGATACACGCCCGGCGCGGATCGCATCGGCTGATCGCGGGCGGCCGGCGCGAACCCGCCGGCCGCTCACGCATTGGCAAGGCAAGGGGCAGGGAGCAAGGCGGCGATCCATGGCAGATCATCAGCACCACGGCGGTCATCGGCACGATGACCATTCACGCCACCATCGCCACGGCCATTCTCATGGTTCAGGGGAGAGTGTGAAGGACCCGGTCTGCGGAATGACCGTCGATCCCGCCACGGCAAAGCATCGCGCCGCGCATGCCGGGCAGACCTATTTCTTCTGCTCCGCCGGCTGCAAGAACAAGTTCGAGGCCGATCCGACAGCCTATTTCGGCGAGAAGGCCGAGGTGCCTGCCGCAAAGCCGGCGCCCGAGGGCGCGATCTACACCTGCCCGATGCATCCCCAGATCCGCCAGCCTAGCCCGGGCAATTGCCCAATCTGCGGCATGGCGCTCGAACCTGAGATCGCGACGCTCCAGGAAGGGCCCAGCGCCGAGCTCGTCGACATGACCCGCCGGTTCTGGGTGGGCCTCGCGCTCGCCCTGCCGGTGTTCGTGCTGGAGATGGGCGGGCACCTCGTCGATCTGCACATGCTGCTCAGCCAGCAGAGCTCGAACTGGCTGCAGCTGGTCCTGGCGACGCCCGTCGTGCTCTGGGCCGGCTGGCCGTTCTTCCAGCGAGCCTGGGCCTCGCTCGTCAACCGCAGCCTGAACATGTTCTCGCTGATCGCGATGGGCACCGGCGTCGCCTGGGCCTACAGCGTCGTCGCGACCGTCGCTCCGAACCTGTTCCCGGAAACGCTCCGCTCCGCGGAAGGCGCGGTCGCAGTCTATTTCGAGGCGGCGGCCGTGATCACCGTTCTGGTGTTGTTGGGCCAGGTCCTCGAATTGCGGGCCCGCGAGCAGACGGGCGGCGCGATCCGGGCCTTGCTCGACCTCGTGCCGAAGACGGCCCGGCGGGTGCGCGACGACGGCGAGGACGAGGATATCAAACTGGACGCGGTCCATGTCGGGGACCGCCTGCGGGTCCGCCCGGGCGAGACGGTTCCGGTCGATGGCGAACTGATCGAAGGCCGCAGCTCGATCGACGAATCCATGGTCACGGGTGAATCGATGCCGGTCACCAAGGAGGTCGGCGCGACCCTGATCGGCGGCACGCTGAACACCACCGGCGGCTTCATCATGAGCGCCGGCAAGGTCGGCAGCGACACCATGCTGGCCCGGATCGTCTCGATGGTGGCGGAGGCCCAGCGCTCGCGGGCACCGATCCAGCGCCTGGCGGACCAGGTG
>PNLY01000210.1 GCA_013823325.1 Methylobacterium sp. | reverse complement strand
TCGTCTCGTCCGGCGGTCTTTCCTGCTCGGTCGCATGGAACGTCTTGCGAGGCAACGGTAAAGGGCGTTTTCCCGCCGCATGCCCGGCCTGCTTCAGCTCCCGTTCAGGCCGGCGCAGCGATGCCAAGGTTGAGCCCGGCGGCCCGATCCTGTAGGGGCCGCTCATCCCTTCCGTCCCATCAGCGAGATAGTGCTCATGCTTCTGCGGCTCGTCGCTGCATTCCTGTTCTGCGGCCTTGCGACCCTTGCCTCTGCTCAGCAGCAGGAGGTCGGCTGGAAGAGCGGGCGCGAGGCGGCCGAGATCGAGCGCAAGATCACCGCGCTGATCGGCAGGATGACGCTGGAGGAGAAGGTCGGCCAGCTCCACCTCTCCGGCCGCGGCGAGGGCTTCGACATCAACCAGATCAAGGCCGGCCGCATGGGCGCGGTGATGAACTTCGTCGTGCCGGCGGAGGTCAGGCAGGTCCAGGAGGCCGTCAGGCAATCGCGTCTCAAGATCCCGCTGATCATCGGGCTCGACGCCGTCCACGGCTTCTCGACCTATTTTCCGCTGCCGCTCGGCCAGGCCTCGAGCTGGAATCCGCAACTGATCGAGCAGGCGGCCTATTGGACCGGGCGCGAGGCGCGTGCCGCCGGCGTCAACTGGACCTTCGCGCCGATGGTCGACATCTCGCGCGACCCGCGCTGGGGGCGGGTGCTGGAGGGGGCGGGCGAGGACGCTTATCTCGCCAGCGTGATCGCGGCGGCGCGCACAAGCGGCTACCAGCGCGGCGGCGTCGCGGCGAGCGTCAAGCACTTCGTCGGCTATGGCGCGGCCGAAGGCGGGCGCGACTACAACTCGACCTGGATCCCGACCAGCCAGCTGCACGACCTCTTCCTGCCGCCGTTCAAGGCCGCCTTCGACACCGGCGCGATGACGGCGATGGCGGCGTTCAACGCCCTCAACGGCATGCCGGCCACCGCCCATCGCGGCATGCTGACCGATCTTCTGCGCGGGAAATGGGGCTTCCGCGGCTTCGTCACCTCGGATTTCGGCTCGATCACCGAACTGCGCCTGCACGGTATC
Source organism: Methylobacterium sp. (assembly GCA_013823325.1). GTDB lineage: Bacteria > Pseudomonadota > Alphaproteobacteria > Rhizobiales > Beijerinckiaceae > Allobosea > Allobosea vestrisii. The sequence continues at coordinate 2,097 of PNLY01000210.1, read as the reverse complement.
GCCAAGGACGATGCCGAGGCGGCGCGCAAGGCGCTGCTCGCCGGCATCGACATGGACATGATGGGCGATGTCTACCACAAGCATCTCGCCAGCGAGGTGACGGCTGGCCGCGTGCCGATGAAGGCGCTCGACGAGGCCGTCCGGCGCGTGCTCCGGGTCAAGTATCATCTCGGCCTGTTCGAGCGGCCGGATGTCGACGTTGCCGCAGCGCCCTCGCTGATGCAGACAGAAGAAGCCCGCAAGGTCGCCAGGCAGGCGGCGCGCGAGGGCGTGATCCTGCTCAGGAACGACAGGCAGACGCTGCCGATCGCGCCGTCCGTCAAATCGGTCGCGGTGATCGGCGCCATGGCGGTGCCGGAGGATGAGCGGGTCTGGACCGATCCGGCCGGGCTCGGCCGCCGCGTCGTGCAGCCGCTGCCGGATGCGCTGCGCGAGCAGCTACCGTCCGACGTCACGGTCACCTACGAGCCGGCCTTCAGCAAGAATTGCGGCACCGAGTTCAAGGACAAGGACGCTGCCCTGAAGGCGGCCGCTGCGGCCGATCTCGTCGTCACCATGCTCGGCGAGGACTGCGAGTTCATGGGCGAGGGCGCGTCGCGCACCGATCTCGGGCTGCCCGGCGTGCAGCAGGAGCTGCTCGAGGCCCTGGTCGCCACGGGCAAGCCGGTGGTGCTGGTGTTGGCCACCGGCCGGCCGCTGGTCCTGACCTGGGCCGACAAGAACGTCGCTGCGATCGTGCAGACCTTCCATGGCGGCACCGAGGGGCGCGCCGCGATCGCCGAGGTGCTGGCCGGCAAGATCAATCCGGCAGGGCGGACGCCGATGAGCTTCCCGCGTTCGGTCGGGCAGATCCCGGTCTATTACGACCAGTTGCCGACGGGGCGGCCGCAGAAGATCCGCCAGCGCTATGAATCGATCTACATGGACGAGGCGAACGAGGCGCTCTACCCGTTCGGCTTCGGCCTGTCCTATAGCGGCTTCGCCTATGCCAACCCACGGGTGACGAACGCCAAGGTGCCGTTCAATGGCGAAACCGAGGTTGCGGTCGACGTGACCAATCAGGGGGATCGCGACGGCCAGGAGGTGGTACAGCTTTATATCCGCCAGCCAGTGGCGGAGCGCTCGCGACCGCTGCGCCTGCTCAAGGGCTTCGAGAAGGTCGCCCTGAAGGCCGGCGAGACCCGGACGGTGCGGTTCAAACTGGAGGGCAAGGCGCTCGGCGCCCATGACGATGACGGCCGCTACCAGCTCGATCCGGGTATCATCGAGGTTTATCTCGGGGGCTCTTCACTCGCTACGGTAAGGACGCAATTCGAGCTTACGAGGCGCTGAGCCGACGTTACGGCAACTGCCATCGCTTTCATCTCGACAAGCTTGCGTTTTCGGTCAATCCTCAGCTCCGCGGGGCCTTTTCGACATCGTTGCCGAGGGGCTCCGTTACGACCACGGATGCTCCAAGGGATGCGGCGATGGCGACCGGAACCGTCAAATGGTTCAATACCGAAAAGGGCTACGGCTTCATTCAGCCTGCTGACGGCGGCAAGGATGTGTTTGTGCACATTACTGCCGTCAAGGAAGCGGGCCTGATGTCCCTGACCGAGGGACAGAAGCTCTCCTTCGACCTGAAGACCGAGCGCGGCAAGACCGCGGCGGGTGACCTGAAGCTGCTCTGAACGTAGCAGCGGGTGCAATAGGAGTGACGAAGGCCGCGGGCCTGCGGGCTTGGAGTCTGCGCGCCCGGCCTTGGCTGGCTCGTCATGGCATTGATGCCCGGTTCCGGCCGGAAGGGGAGGCGCGCGTTCGCGACAAGCTGCGATGCCGCCCCCGATTTCGAGCTCTCCGGCGTTTCGATCTCGCTAGCGCGCGTAGCGCCGCGCCCCCGCGACGCAGAGGACGACCGCGGCCGAGGTCGCGATCATCTGCCAGCCGACAGTCTCGCCCAGCAGCAGGCCGGCCAGCGCCAGACCGAAGAAGGGCTGCAGCAATTGCAGCTGCCCGACCGCGGCGATGCCGCCCTGGGCGAGACCGCGATACCAGAAGACGAAGCCGATCAGCATGCTGAACAGCGAGACATAGGCGAGGCCGAGCCAGGCCGGG
>PNLY01000209.1 GCA_013823325.1 Methylobacterium sp. | reverse complement strand
GCCGTCTCCATCGCCGACTTGCTCTCCTTGACCGTGCCGACGCCATGCTCCCGGGCGATCGCGACGATGCGGGCGAGCTGGGCGTCCATCTCGGCTTCCGAGCCCTCGACCTCGATGATCAGCAGGGCGCCGCAATCCATCGGATAGCCGGCATGGGCGAAGGCCTCGCAGATCTCGATCGCCGGCTTGTCCATGAACTCCATCGCCACCGGAATGATGCCGGCGCCGATGATCGCGGCGACGGCGGCACCGGCCTCGACGCTGGTCGGGAAGCCGAACAGCACGGGCCGCGCACCTTCCGCCTGGCGCAGGATGCGCACCGTCGCCTCGGTGACGATGCCGAGCTGGCCTTCCGAGCCGACGATCAGGCCGAGCAGGTCGTAGCCGGGCGAATCGAGATGGGCACCGCCGATTTCGACAATGCTCCCATCGAGCATGACCAGCGTCACGCCGAGCACGTTGTTGGTGGTGACGCCGTATTTGAGGCAATGCGCCCCGCCGGAGTTCATGCCGATATTGCCGCCGATCGAGCAGGCGAGCTGCGAGGACGGGTCGGGTGCGTAGAAGAAGCCGTCGGCCGAGACGGCACCAGTGACGGCGAGATTGGTGACGCCTGCCTGCACCTTCGCGACCCGGTTGGCGTAGTCGATCGCCAGGATGCGGTTCATCTTGGAGACGCCGATCACCACCGCATCCTCCTGCGGGATCGCCCCGCCGGCGAGCGAGGTGCCGGCGCCGCGCGGCACCACCGGCACGCCGGCTTCGGAGCAATAGCGCAGCACCGCCGCGACCTCCTGCGTGGTCGAGGGCAGCACCACCGCGAGCGGCATGCGGCGATAGGCGGTCAGCGCGTCGGTCTCGTAGGGGCGCCGCTCGTCCTCGGAGGTGATCAGCGCATCGGGCGCGACCAGCCGGCTGAGGCCAGCGAGGATGGCGTCGCGACGGGCGAGGATGCCGGCATCGGGCGCCGGAAAGGCGATCGCACTCATGACACTCCGTCCTTGCTCTCTCCGGTTCTCGCGCGACTCTAGAATACTTCCACCGCGGATGCAGCGCGAGTAACGTGCATGATTGTTTCCAAAAGAGAAAAGGTGGGGAACGCATGGATCGGTTCGGCGACCTCGATGTCTTCGCCCATGTCGTCACCGCCAGGAGCATGTCCGCCGCCGCGCGCGAGCTGAACCTCTCGCCAGCTGTGATCTCCAAGCGCATCCGTCGCCTGGAGGATCGTCTCGGCGTGCGCCTGCTCCAGCGCACCACGCGCCAGCTCTCGCTGACCGAGGCCGGCCAGGGCTTCTATGAGCGCGTCGTCTCGATTCTCGGCTCGATCGAGGAGGCGGAGGCCTGGGTCGCCAGCGGCGCCGGCCAGGCCCGCGGCACCTTGCGCGTCTCGGCGCCGACCTCATTCGGGCGGATGCATGTCGCGCCGCATCTCAAGCCCTTCCTCGACGCCAATCCGGCGGTGAATGTCGAACTGATCCTGAGCGACGCCTTCGTCGACATCGTCGCCGATGGCTTCGACCTGGCGATCCGGATCGCGGATCTCCGCGATTCCAGCCTGGTGGCGAAGCGGCTGGCGCCGAACCACCGCGTGCTCTGCGCGACGCCGGGTTATCTCGCTGCCCATGGCACCCCCGAAGCGATCGAGGACCTGTCCCGCCATACGCTCATCGCCCATAATGCCGACCAGTGGCGCCTCGATGGGCCGGAAGGCCAGGTGACGGTTAAGATCAATGGCCAGTTGCGGACGAATTCCAGCGAGGTGGTGCGCGAGGCGCTGCTGGCCGGCGTCGGCATCGCCTTGCGCTCGACCTGGGATGTCGGGCCGGAGCTGAAGTCGGGCACCCTGGCCCGGGTCCTGCCATCCTATTCGGTCGGCAAGCGCGTCGCCGTCTACGCGGTCTATCCGAGCCGCCGGCACATGGAGCACAAGGTGCGCGCCTTCGTCGACTATCTTGCAGAGCTTTATGGCGCGACGCCGTATTGGGATGAAGGATTGGCGCTTTAGCTGTCCAAGCCGAGCCGGATTGCGCTGCCGTGCTTGCCCCTGAGGGCTCAGCGGGCTAACCCGCTGTCCAACGATTTCCAGCGTTTCCAGCATCCGAGACACGTACCCATGTCCGCCGACAAGTCCGCCCCTGCCAAGCTGAAGGCCCGCCAGCCGCGCGGTTTCGTCGATCGCGGCCCGGCCGATGTTGCCGCCACCGAACGCATGCTCGCCGTGATCCGCGGGAGCTTCTCGCTCTACGGCTTCGATCCCGTCGAGACACCCTTCGTCGAATACACCGACGCGCTCGGAAAATTCCTGCCGGACCAGGACCGGCCGAACGAGGGCGTCTTCTCCTTCCGGGACGATGACGAGCAGTGGCTCTCGCTGCGCTATGACCTGACCGCGCCGCTTGCCCGCCATGTCGCCGAGAACTTTGACGCGCTGCCGAAACCCTATCGCGGCTACCAAGTCGGCTATGTCTTCCGCAACGAAAAGCCGGGGCCGGGCCGCTTCCGCCAGTTCATGCAGTTCGATGCCGATATCGTCGGTTCGAGCTCTGTCGCGGCCGATGCCGAGATCTGCATGCTCGCCGCCGACACGATGGAGAAGCTCGGCATCAAGCGCGGCGACTATGTCGTCAAGGTCAACAACCGCAAGGTGCTCGACGGGGTGATGGACGCTGCCGGCATCGATCGGGATGCGCGCCTGACGGTGCTCCGGGCGGTCGACAAGGCTGACAAGTTCCCACTCGAAGAGGTCGGCAAGCTCCTGCGCAGTGGGCGCAAGGACGAGAGCGGGGATTTCACCAAGGGTGCGGGACTGTCCGAGGCTCAGGCCGAGACGATCCTGCGCTACCTCGCCGTTGGCCAGCGGCTGGCCGAGCTCGGCAAATCGACCGCCTCCGACAGTGCCAGGTCGGCTGAGTTGTCCGCCGAGGCCGTCACGGAACTGCGCACGTTGGTCGAGGGCGCCGAGAACGGCGTGGCCGGGATCGAGGAACTCGAACAGATCAGGGAACTGGTCACCGCCGCGGGTTATCTCGGCCGCATCATCATCGACCCCTCCGTCGTCCGCGGCCTCGAATACTACACCGGCCCGGTCTACGAGGTGGAACTGACCTTCCCGGTCACCAATGAGGACGGCCAGGTCGTGCGTTTCGGCTCGGTCGCCGGCGGCGGGCGCTATGACGGTCTCGTCGGCCGCTTT
>PNLY01000208.1 GCA_013823325.1 Methylobacterium sp. | reverse complement strand
CCAGTCGACCCTCTATGACGGGCGCACCGGCGAGCCCTTCGACCGCAAGGTCACGATGGGCTACATCTACATGCTGAAGCTGCACCACCTGGTGGACGACAAGATCCACGCCCGCTCGATCGGCCCGTACTCGCTGGTCACCCAGCAGCCGCTCGGCGGCAAGGCCCAGTTCGGCGGCCAGCGCTTCGGCGAGATGGAGGTCTGGGCGCTCGAAGCCTACGGCGCCGCCTACACGCTGCAGGAGATGCTGACGGTGAAGTCGGACGACGTCGCCGGCCGCACCAAGGTCTACGAGTCGATCGTGCGCGGCGAGGACAACTTCGAAGCCGGCATCCCCGAGAGCTTCAACGTGCTCGTCAAGGAGATGCGCTCGCTCGGCCTCAACGTCGAGCTGGTCAACACCAAGCCGAAGCAGGGCGACGTGCCCGCCGAGGCAGCCGAGTAAGGCGTCACGCCCGCAAGGGCGCGACGGCGTTCGTTACTCATGCCGGCGGCAGTGTCGCCGCCGGCCGATGGATCAAAGGTCGGGCAGGGCGGTTTCCCGTGAAATCCCACCGGCCATAGGAGACAGGCTATGAAGCAAGAGGTCATGAACCTTTTCGGCCAGCAGCCGGTGCAGCAGGCGTTCGACGCGATCAAGATCTCGATCGCCAGCCCTGAGAAGATCGCATCCTGGTCGTTCGGCGAGATCAAGAAGCCCGAGACGATCAACTACCGTACGTTCAAGCCCGAGCGGGACGGCCTGTTCTGCGCGCGCATTTTCGGGCCGATCAAGGACTACGAGTGCCTGTGCGGCAAGTACAAGCGCATGAAGTTCAAGGGCGTGATCTGCGAGAAGTGCGGCGTCGAGGTGACGCTGGCACGGGTCCGGCGCGAGCGCATGGGCCATATCGAGCTCGCCGCCCCGGTCGCGCATATCTGGTTCCTGAAGTCGCTGCCGTCGCGCATCGGCCTGCTGATGGATATGCCGCTCAAGGATCTCGAGCGCATCCTCTACTTCGAATCCTATGTCGTCCTGGAGCCGGGCCTGACCCCGCTCAAGGATCGCCAGCTCCTGACCGAAGAAGAGTACGTTCGCGCCCAGGAAGAGTACGGCGCAGACACCTTCACGGCGATGATCGGCGCGGAAGCGATCCGCGAGATGCTGCGCGCGCTCGATCTCGACCAGATCAACGCCGACCTGAAGCATGAGATCGCGACGACGACGTCGGAGCTCAAGCCGAAGAAGCTGATGAAGCGCCTCAAGATCATCGAGGCCTTCCAGGAGTCGGGCAACAAGCCGGAATGGATGGTGATGACCGTGATCCCGGTCATCCCGCCTGATCTGCGTCCGCTCGTGCCGCTCGACGGCGGCCGCTTCGCGACCTCGGACCTGAACGACCTCTATCGCCGCGTCATCAACCGCAACAACCGCCTGAAGCGGCTGATCGAGCTGCGCGCGCCCGACATCATCATCCGCAACGAGAAGCGGATGCTGCAGGAGTCGGTCGACGCCCTGTTCGACAACGGCCGCCGCGGCCGCGTCATCACCGGCGCCAACAAGCGCCCGCTGAAGTCGCTCGCCGACATGCTGAAGGGCAAGCAGGGCCGCTTCCGGCAGAACCTGCTCGGCAAGCGCGTCGACTATTCCGGCCGTTCGGTCATCGTCGTCGGCCCGGAGATGAAGCTGCACCAGTGCGGGCTGCCGAAGAAGATGGCGCTCGAGCTGTTCAAGCCGTTCATCTATGCGCGCCTCGACGCCAAGGGCTACTCGACCACGGTCAAGCAGGCCAAGAAGCTGGTCGAGAAGGAGAAGCCCGAGGTCTGGGACATCCTGGACGAGGTCATCCGCGAGCATCCGGTGCTGCTGAACCGCGCGCCGACGCTGCACCGCCTCGGCATCCAGGCCTTCGAGCCGGTTCTGATCGAGGGCAAGGCGATCCAGCTGCACCCGCTGGTCTGCGCCGCGTTCAACGCCGACTTCGACGGCGACCAGATGGCCGTGCACGTCCCGCTGTCGCTCGAAGCGCAGCTGGAAGCGCGCGTCCTGATGATGTCGACCAACAACATCCTGCACCCGGCGAACGGCATGCCGATCATCGTGCCGTCGCAGGACATCGTGCTCGGCCTCTACTACCTCTCGATCATCTCGGATGGCGAGCCGGGTCAGGGCAAGATCTTCGGCGATTTCGGCGAGCTCGAATACGCGCTGCACGAGAAGGTCGTCACGCTGCATTCGAAGATCAAGTATCGCTGGACGGGCGTCGGCCGCGACGGCCAGCCCTACACGAAGATCTACGACACCACGCCGGGCCGCGTGATCCTCTCGACCGCGCTGCCGGACCATCCGGCCGTGACCTTCGACGTCGTCAACAAGCTGATGACCAAGAAGGAGATCTCCAACATGATCGACGCCGTCTATCGCGGCTGCGGTCAGAAGGAGTCGGTGATCTTCTGCGACCGCGTCATGGGGCTGGGCTTCAAGCACGCCTTCAAGGCCGGCATCTCCTTCGGCAAGGACGACATGGTGATCCCCGCGAACAAGTGGGAGATCGTCGATGCGACCCGCGTGCTCGCCAAGGATTACGAGCAGCAGTACCAGGACGGCCTGATCACCCAGGGTGAGAAGTACAACAAGGTCGTCGACGCCTGGGCGAAGTGCTCCGACAAGCTCGCCCAGGAGATGATGGCCGGCATCTCGACCGTGAAGAAGGACGAGAGCGGCCGCGACAAGCCGATCAACTCGATCTACATGATGAGCCACTCGGGCGCCCGCGGTTCGCCGGCGCAGATGCGCCAGCTCGCCGCCATGCGCGGCCTGATGGCCAAGCCGTCGGGCGAGATCATCGAGTCGCCGATCATCTCGAACTTCAAGGAAGGTCTCGACGTTCTCGAGTACTTCAACTCGACCCACGGCGCCCGCAAGGGCCTGGCCGACACGGCGCTCAAGACGGCGAACTCGGGTTACCTGACCCGCCGTCTCGTCGACGTGGCGCAGGACGCGATCATCTCCGAGGTGGATTGCGGCTCGGACAACGGCATCAAGATGCGCGCCATCGTCGATGCCGGCCAGGTCGTGGCTTCGCTCGGCATGCGCATCCTGGGCCGTTCGGCTGCCGAGGATGTGGTCGATCTCGACGGCAACGTCCTGGTCGCCAAGGGCGCGGTGATCGAGGAGAGCCACATCGCCAAGATCAACGCCGCCGGCGTCCAGGAGGTGAAGATCCGTTCGGTTCTCACCTGCG
>PNLY01000207.1 GCA_013823325.1 Methylobacterium sp. | reverse complement strand
TGGCGCGCTCGGCGGGCAACTACGCCCAGATCGTCGGCCGTGACCAGGGTTATGTCATCGTCCGCCTGAACTCGGGCGAGCAGCGCCTGATCAGCGGCCAATGCTATGCTACCGTGGGCGCGGTCTCGAACCCCGACCACATGAACATCAACATCGGCAAGGCCGGCCGCAATCGCTGGCTGGGCAAGCGTCCGCACAATCGCGGCGTGTCGATGAACCCGGTCGACCACCCGCACGGCGGCGGCGAAGGCCGCACCTCGGGCGGCCGTCACCCGGTCACGCCCTGGGGTCTGCCGACCAAGGGCAAGAAGACCCGCTCGAACAAGCGGACCGATACGTTCATCGTGTCGAGCCGTCACGCCCGCAAGAAGAAGAACTGAGGTCCGTCATGGCGCGTTCGCTTTGGAAAGGTCCGTTCGTCGACGGATACCTCCTGAAGAAGGCCGAGGTCGCCCGCACCTCGAGCCGCTCTGAAGTCATCAAGATCTGGAGCCGTCGCTCCACGATCCTTCCGCAGTTCGTCGGTCTGACGTTCGGCGTCTACAACGGCCACAAGCATGTGCCGGTGAACGTCTCCGAGGAGATGGTGGGCCACAAGTTCGGCGAGTTCTCGCCGACGCGCACCTTCCCCGGTCACGCGGCCGACAAGAAGGCGAAGAGGAAGTAAGCCATGGGTAAGCCCTCCGCCCCCCGTGCGCTGCCCGAGAACGAGGCCAAGGCGGTGGCGCGCAACCTGCGCGTCTCCCCGCAGAAGCTGAACCTTCTCGCCCAGCTCATCCGCGGCAAGAAGGTCTCGACCGCGCTCGCCGACCTCGAGTTCTCGCGCAAGCGGATCTCGACCGATGTGCGCAAGTGCCTGCAGAGCGCGATCGCCAACGCCGAGAACAACCATGATCTCGACGTCGACGACCTGGTCGTTTCGCAGGCCTTCGTCGGCAAGGCGCTTGTCATGAAGCGCTTCCATGCCCGCGCCCGCGGCCGTGGCGCCCGCATCATGAAGCCCTTCGCCAACATCACGATCGTGGTGCGCGAAGTTCAGGCGGCCAAGGCCTGAGGAGAGAACGATGGGTCAGAAAATCAATCCGATCGGCCTTCGTCTCGGCATCAACCGGACCTGGGATTCGCGCTGGTTCGCCAACAAGGGCGAATACGGCAAGCTGCTCCATGAGGACATGGCCATCCGCGCCGCCCTCATGAAGCTGCTGAAGCAGGCCGCCGTCTCGAAGATCATCATCGAGCGTCCGCACAAGAAGTGCCGCGTCACCATCCACTCGGCTCGTCCGGGCGTGGTGATCGGCAAGAAGGGCGCGGACATCGAGAAGCTGCGCAAGACGGTCGCGAAGCTGACGAACGCCGACGTGACGATCAACATCGTCGAGGTGCGCAAGCCCGAGATCGACGCGACCCTGGTCGCCGACTCGATCGCGCAGCAGCTCGAGCGCCGCGTCGCCTTCCGTCGCGCCATGAAGCGCGCCGTGCAGTCGGCGATGCGTCTCGGCGCCGAGGGCATCCGCATCAACTGCTCGGGCCGTCTGGGCGGCGCGGAAATCGCGCGCCTCGAATGGTATCGCGAGGGCCGCGTGCCGCTGCATACGCTGCGCGCCGACGTCGACTACGGCGTCGCCACCGCCTTCACGACTTATGGCACGTGCGGGATCAAGGTCTGGATCTTCAAGGGCGAGATCCTCGAACACGACCCGATGGCCCAGGACAAGCGCCTCTCGGACGAGGGCGGCCGCTCTGGTGGTGAGCGCCGCGAACGTCGCGAGCAGGCTGCGTAAGGCTGATCGAGAAGAGCCATGCTGCAACCAAAGCGCACTAAGTTCCGTAAGCAGTTCAAGGGACGCATCTCCGGCGTCGCCAAGGGCGGTACGGACCTCAACTTCGGCCAGTTCGGCCTGAAGGCCCAGGAGCCGGAGCGCGTCACGGCCCGCCAGATCGAGGCGGCCCGTCGTGCCATCACCCGCGCCATGAAGCGCGCGGGCCGAGTCTGGATCCGGATCTTCCCGGACGTGCCGGTCTCGAAGAAGCCGACCGAAGTCCGCATGGGTAAGGGCAAGGGTTCGCCCGAGTTCTGGGCGGCCAAGGTCAAGCCGGGCCGGATCATGTTCGAGCTGGACGGCGTGCCGGAGGATATCGCCCGCGAGGCGCTCCGTCTCGGCGCCGCCAAGCTGCCGATCAAGACCCGCTTCATCCAGCGCATCGCCGAGTAAGGAGGGCGAGATGAAATCGACTCAACGCCTGTCCGATCTCAAAGTGATGAGCACGGACCAGCTCCAGGACGAGCTTCTCAAGCTCAAGAAGGAGCAGTTCAACCTGCGTTTCCAGCGCGCCACCGGCCAGCTCGAGAATACCGCTCGGGTCACCCAGGTGCGCAAGGAGATCGCCCGCATCAAGACACTGCAGCGGTCGAAGACCGCGGCAGTGAGCGCCTGAGGAGTAGGGGACCATGCCGAAGCGCGTGCTGCAGGGCGTCGTCGTCAGCGACAAGCAAAACAAAACGGTTGTAGTCAAGGTCGAGCGGCGTTATACGCACCCGCTCCTCAAGAAGACGGTGCGCCGTTCGAAGAACTATCACGCCCATGACGAGGCGGGGTCGTTCAAGGTCGGTGACTCGGTCTGGATCGAGGAGTCGAAGCCCATTTCCAAGCTGAAAAGCTGGGTTGTGCTCGACAACGCTCCCAAGGCGTAAGTCGAATCATTGAGGCCAGGGGGCGATCGACCCCCGTCAGTCGTAGTCCGGGCTTAGGCACTCCGCCTTTGTCCGGAAACCGCGCTGATATGGAATGGAAGGATCAAGGCCATGATCCAGGTGCAGACGAATCTCGAGGTCGCCGACAATTCCGGCGCTCGCCGCGTGATGTGCATCAAGGTTCTCGGCGGCTCGAAGCGGCGCTATGCCCGCATCGGCGACATCATTGTGGTTTCGATCAAGGAAGCCATCCCGCGCGGCCGCGTGAAGAAGGGCGACGTCATGAAGGCGATCGTCGTTCGTACGGCCAAGGACATCAAGCGTCCCGACGGTTCCGTGATCCGCTTCGACCGCAATGCGGCCGTGCTGATCAACAACCAGAAGGAGCCGGTGGGCACCCGTATCTTCGGACCGGTTCCGCGCGAGCTGCGCGCCAAGAACCACATGAAGATCATTTCGCTCGCTCCCGAGGTGCTGTGATGGCTGCGAAGATCAAGAAGGGCGACAAGGTCGTCGTGCTCGCCGGCCGCGACAAGGGCAAGAA
>PNLY01000206.1 GCA_013823325.1 Methylobacterium sp. | reverse complement strand
GACCTCAAGTTCACCGGCACCAAGCGCTTCGGCCTCGATGGCGGCGAGTCGCTGATCCCGGCGCTGGAGCAGATCATCAAGCGCGGCGGCTCGCTCGGCGTGCGTGACATCGTCTTCGGCATGGCCCATCGCGGTCGCCTCAACGTGCTCACCCAGGTCCTGGGCAAGCCGCATCGCGCGCTGTTCCACGAGTTCAAGGGCGGCTCCTTCGCCCCCGACGACGTCGAGGGCTCGGGCGACGTCAAGTACCATCTCGGCGCCTCCAGCGACCGCGAGTTCGATGGCAACAATGTCCACGTCTCGCTGACCGCGAACCCCTCGCATCTCGAGATCGTCGACCCCGTTGTGCTCGGCAAGGTCCGCGCCAAGCAGGACCAGTTCGGCGACATCGTCGAGCGCTCCAAGGTGCTGCCGCTGCTGATCCATGGCGACGCCGCCTTCGCCGGCCAGGGTGTCGTCGCGGAATGCCTCGGCCTGTCGGGCCTGAAGGGCCACCGCACCGGCGGCTCGCTGCACTTCATCATCAACAACCAGATCGGCTTCACCACCTATCCGCGCTATTCGCGCTCCTCGCCATATCCGTCCGACGTGGCGAAGATGGTCGAGGCCCCGGTCTTCCATGTGAACGGCGACGATCCGGAAGCGGTCGTCTTCGCCGCCAAGATCGCGATCGAGTTCCGGCAGAAGTTCCACAAGCCGGTCGTGATCGACATGTTCTGCTATCGCCGCTTCGGCCATAACGAGGGCGACGAGCCGGGCTTCACCCAGCCGCTGATGTACCGCAAGATCCGTGGCCACAAGTCGACGCTGGAGCTCTACAGCGCCAAGCTCGAGGCCGAGGGCGTGATCCAGCCGGGCGAGCTCGACCAGATGCGCGCCGCCTGGAAGGAGAAGCTGGAGGTCGAGTTCGACGCCGGCCAGGCCTTCAAGCCGAACAAGGCCGACTGGCTCGACGGCCGCTGGGCCGGCATGAAGGCGATCCGCGCCGACGAGGACGATCCGCGCCGCGGCGCCACCGGCGTGCCGGAAGCGACGCTGAAGGAGATCACGCAGAAGATCACCGAGGTCCCGGAGGGCTTCAACGTCCACAAGACGATCCAGCGTTTCCTCGACAACCGCCGCAAGGCGGTCGAAAGCGGGCAGGGGATCGACTGGGCGACGGCGGAAGCGCTCGCCTTCGGCTCGTTGCTGCTCGACGGCAACCCCGTGCGCCTCTCCGGCCAGGATTGCGAGCGCGGCACCTTCAGCCAGCGCCACTCGGTGCTGATCGATCAGGAGACCGAGGCCCGTCACACCTCGCTGAACCATATCCGCGAGGGCCAGGGCCGCTACGAGGTCATCAACTCGATGCTCTCGGAAGAGGCGGTGCTCGGCTTCGAATACGGCTACACCCTGTCGGAACCGAACGCGCTGACGATGTGGGAGGCGCAGTTCGGCGACTTCGCCAATGGCGCGCAGGTCGTGTTCGACCAGTTCATCTCCTCGGGCGAGCGCAAGTGGCTGCGCATGTCGGGCCTCGTCTGCCTGCTGCCGCACGGCTATGAGGGCCAGGGTCCGGAGCACTCCTCGGCCCGTCTCGAGCGCTTCCTGCAGATGTGCGCCGAGGACAATATGCAGGTGGCGAACTGCTCGACCCCGGCGAGCTATTTCCACATCCTGCGCCGCCAGCTGAAGCGCGACTTCCGCAAGCCGCTGATCCTGATGACGCCGAAGTCGCTGCTGCGCCACAAGCGCTGCGTTTCCGACCTTAGCGAGCTGGCCGAGGGCTCGACCTTCCACCGCGTGCTGCACGACGATGCCGAGCGCGGCAAGTCGACCACCAAGCTGGTCAAGGATTCGAAGATCCGCCGCGTCGTGCTCTGCTCGGGCAAGGTCTATTTCGATCTGCTGGAGGAACGCGAGAAGCGCGGCATCGACGATGTCTATCTGATGCGCGTCGAGCAGCTTTATCCGTTCCCGCTGAAGTCGCTGGCCCAGGAGCTGGGCCGCTTCAAGGGCGCCGACGTCGTCTGGTGCCAGGAGGAGCCGAAGAACCAGGGCGCCTGGACCTTCGTCGAGCCCTATCTGGAGTGGGTGCTGGGCCATGCCGGCTCGAAGTCGAAGCGGCCGCGCTATGTCGGCCGCCCGGCCTCGGCGGCGACGGCGACCGGCCTGATGTCGAAGCACCTGGCCCAGCTCAACGCCTTCCTGGACGAGACCTTCGCGGTCTGATCCGGATTCACTCAGCGGAGCATGATCTTTTCCGAAAACCGGTTTCCACTTTTCGGGATCATGCTCAGACAATAAAGACACGAGAAGAGGCCTGACATGGCGACCGAAATCCGCGTTCCGACCCTCGGCGAATCCGTCTCCGAGGCGACCATCGGCAAGTGGTTCAAGAAGCCCGGCGACGCGGTGAAGGCGGACGAGCCCTTGGTCGAGCTCGAGACCGACAAGGTGACGCTGGAGGTCAACGCTCCGGCCGCCGGCGTGCTCGGCGAGATCGTCGCCAAGGAAGGTGAGACGGTCGGCGTCAGCGCGCTGCTGGGCACCATCGCCGCCGGTGACGGCAAGGCGGCGGCTCCGGCCAAGGACGAGAAGAAGGCGGAGACTGCCGTGGCCCAAGCCGCCGGCAAGGCCGGGGCCGAGACCTCGGCGGAAGCGCAGAAGAAGGCCGGCGAAGTCGCCGGCGCCACCCCGGTGAAGCCTGCGACCAAGGCGGCCGATTCCGGCCCGGCGGTTTCGCGCCTCGCCGCCGAGAGCGGCGTCGATCCGGCGAACGTCAATGCCTCCGGCAAGGATGGCCGCGTCACCAAGGGCGACATGCTGGCCGCGATTGCGACCGGCCCGGCCGTGGCCGCTGCTGCGCCCGCCGCTCCGGTTCAGGTCCGCGCCCCGTCGGCTCCGGACGACGCCTCGCGTGAAGAGCGCGTGAAGATGACCAAGCTGCGCCAGACCATCGCGCGCCGCCTGAAGGAAGCGCAGACCAACGCCGCCATGCTGACCACCTTCAACGAGGTGGACATGACCAACGTCATGGCGCTGCGCAACCAGTACAAGGACGTGTTCGAGAAGAAGCACGGCGTGAAGCTCGGCTTCATGGGCTTCTTCGTGAAGGCCTGCGTGCAGGCGCTGAAGGAGATCCCGGCCGTCAACGCCGAGATCGACGGCACCGACATCGTCTACAAGAACTACTACCACATCGGCGTCGCGGTCGGCACCGACAAGGGCTTGGTTGTGCCGGTGGTGCGCGATGCGGACGAGCTCTCCATCGCCGGCGTCGAGAAGAAGATCGGCGAGTTCGGCAAGAAGGCCCGCGAC
>PNLY01000205.1 GCA_013823325.1 Methylobacterium sp. | reverse complement strand
TGCCGCTCGCCGTGTTCTGGCTCGGCGCCCAGCGCAACGACCGCCACAAGACCCGCGCCAACCTGCAGACCTATATCGGCCTGAGCACGGTGGTCAGCGGCACGATCCTGACGCTGAAGGGCATCATCACCGTCGCATCGGCGCTGATGGCTCTGCCGCTCTTTGCGATCTACGGCATAGGCCTCTGGCTCGGCACACATGCCTTCGGCATCGCCTCCGAGCAGACCTTCCGCCGCATCGCCTATCTGACGATCTTCCTCAGCGCCCTCGTCAGCCTGCCGCTCTGGGACGGGCTGATCGGGCGGTAGCAAGGGCTCAGCCGAGCTTGGCCATGATGTCGTCGGCGATCTCGAAATTGGCGAAGACGTTCTGGACGTCATCGTCATTGTCGAGCGCTTCCATCAGCTTCATCATCGAGGCCGCCTTCTCCTCGTCGAGCGGCGCCGTCGTGGTCGGCCGCCAGACCGGCTTGGCCGAGGCCGGGGCGCCGAGCGATGCTTCCAGCGCCTTGGAGACCTCGTTGAGGGCGTCGAATGCGCACAGGATGATGTGGCCGTTCTCGTCCGATATCACATCGTCGGCGCCGGCTTCGATCGCCGCTTCCATCACCTTGTCGGCGTCGCCGGCCTCGGGTGGATAGCTGATCTCGCCGACGCGGTTGAACATGAACGAGACCGAGTTGCTCTCGCCCAGCGCCCCGCCCGACTTGGTGAAATAGGAACGGACGGCGGAGGCGGTGCGGTTGCGGTTGTCGGTCAGCGCCTCGACGATGACGGCCGTGCCGCCGGGGCCGTAGCCCTCATAGCGGACCTCGTCATAGTTCTCGCTGTCGCCGCCGAGCGCCTTCTTGATGGCGCGCTCGATATTGTCCTTCGGCATGTTCTCGGCCCGCGCCGCCAGCACGGCCATGCGCAGGCGCGGATTCATGTTCGGGTCGGGCATGCCCATCTTGGCAGCGACGGTGATTTCACGGGCCAGCTTCGAGAACAGCTTGGAGCGCACCGCGTCCTGCTTGCCCTTGCGGTGCATGATGTTCTTGAACTGTGAATGGCCGGCCATACGCCCTGATCTCCGCTGTTTATGCGCCGGCCGGCTTATACTCAGCCGGCTCGGCGCGAGGCAAGCGCAGCCGCCGCCTTTCCAACCTACTCGCTCTATGCGCCGGGCTTAAGCGTTTGTTGGCGAACTGCCAGCAATGTCGCCTCAAGCCCTCCAGCGGAATCGAACATTGCGCGCATGAGCAACGCCATCGTCGAGCATACTGCGCGCCTGCGGACCTTCCGGATCGACGCCACCGATATCGCCCAGCTGCGACAGCAGGCGGAGTTCGCGCGCCGACGCCTGCCGACATTGCTGCCGGAGCTGCACGCGCATTTCGAAGCCTGGCCCCAGATCCAGAACGCCATGCAGCGGCCGGAGGTGCATGAATTGCGGCTGGCGCACTGGATCCGGCTCGTCTCCGGCGAGCTCGACGACGGCTACCTGCAGTCGGCGCACGCCCTCGCCAACATCTTCAACGACAATGGCGTCCCGGCCCATGCCGTCGCGATCTGCCATGCGATCGTCGGCAATGCGGTCGGTGCCGAACTCGGCCTGCTGCGCGACGGCCTCGCCAAGCTCAGCCATATCTGGCAGGCCAAGGAATACAACCGCCGCATCGCCCTGCGTGCCGCGCTGCAGAAGGCGGTGCAGCTCGACCTCGAATTGCTGCTCGAGACCTACAGCCATATCCAGCGCGAGAACCGCGAGCGCACGAAGCACGAGATCTCGGCCTTCGAGGTCACGATCCGCGACGTCGTCGGGGCGGTGACCGGCAGCGCCCGCATCGTCGAGGAGATGGCCCATACGATGAACGGGCTCGTCAAGGAGACCGGCGTGCAGGCCGTCGCAGCCGCCCGGGCATCGGACGAGGCCTCCGACAATGTCGGCAGCGTCGCCAGCGCCACCGAGGAGCTCTCCATCTCCCTCAGCGCAATTTCCGGAGAGGTCGCCCGCGCCACCACCAAGGCTCACGACGCCAGCAACGCAGCGCAGCGGACGGAGGCGATCGTCAAGGGCCTGGCCCAGTCTGCGCAGACAATCGGCTCGATCGTCGACCTGATCCGCGACATCGCCGCACAGACCAATCTGCTGGCGCTCAACGCCACCATCGAGGCGGCCCGTGCCGGCGAGGCCGGACGCGGCTTTGCGGTCGTCGCCCAGGAGGTGAAGCAGCTCTCCGCACGCACTGCCAGGGCGACCGACGAGATCGCCGCCCAGGTCCCGGCCATGCAGGCGGCGACACAGGAGGCGGTCGAGGCGATCGAGAGCATCGTCGGCTTCGTCGGCGACATGGACCAGACGACGCTGACGATCGCGAGCTCCGTCGACGAACAGCGGGCGGCGACCCAGGAGATCGCCCGCAGCATCAGCTACGCCTCGCAGGGCACGCAGGAGGTGGCGCAGGCCATCGCCAGCGTCAACGAATCCGCCCAGGCCGCAGGCGCCGGGGTCGGCGAGATGCTCGGCCTCGCCCAGACGCTGGCCCAGCGGGCCGGGAGCCTGACCGAAGCCTTCGAGAATCTGAGCAGGCAAAACCGCGTCGCCTGAGCGGCGCGCCCGGCCCCTTCTGAAACGAGAAACGCCCGGCCTGCGCCGGGCGTCCTTGTTCTGCGAAGGCC
Organism: Methylobacterium sp.; assembly: GCA_013823325.1. Classification (GTDB taxonomy): domain Bacteria; phylum Pseudomonadota; class Alphaproteobacteria; order Rhizobiales; family Beijerinckiaceae; genus Allobosea; species Allobosea vestrisii. Next base: position 734 of record PNLY01000205.1, on the reverse strand, counting down.
GGACTATCGGTCTATGAGACGGTCACGCCGCCTTCTTGGCGCCGAAGGTCGGGTCAAGCTCGCCCTTGGCGTAGCGCTTGGCCATATCGGCCAGCGTGATCACGCGCTTGATCTTCGAAGCCTGGCCGGCGGTGTTGAACTCCTCCAGCCGCTTCTTGCAGAGCGCGGTCATCGCCTCCATCGCCGGCTTCAGGTACTTGCGCGGATCGAACTCGCCGGGGTGCTCGGACAGGATCTTGCGGATCTGGCCGGTCATCGCCATCCGGTTGTCGGTGTCGATGTTGATCTTGCGCACGCCGTGCTTGATGCCGCGCTGGATTTCCTCGACCGGCACGCCCCAGGTCTGGGGCATCTTGCCGCCATACTGGTTGATCACGTCCTGCAGGTCCTGCGGCACCGAGGAGGAGCCGTGCATGACGAGGTGCATGTTCGGGAGCTTCTTGTGGATCTCCTCGATGACATGCATCGCCAGGATCGCGCCGTCGGGCTTGCGGGTGAACTTGTAGGCGCCGTGCGAGGTGCCCATGGCGATGGCGAGCGCATCGACCTTGGTCTCGGCGACGAACTTCACGGCTTCATCGGGATTGGTCAGGAGCTGGTCGTGGCTGAGCTTGCCCTCGAAGCCGTGGCCGTCCTCCTTCTCGCCCTCGCCGCTCTCGAGCGAGCCGAGCACGCCGAGCTCGCCCTCGACCGAGATGCCGCCGAGATGGGCCATGTCGGTGACGGTCTTGGTC
>PNLY01000204.1 GCA_013823325.1 Methylobacterium sp. | reverse complement strand
GTGGTGCGTCTGTGCGTTGGTCTCGCAGGCACCGGGCGACGGAAGAACGGCGTGAACGGGCTAGTCGAACAGTTCCGGAGATTCGGCGCAGCGCGACTGGCGGCGATGCTGGCGGTGACGCTCGCGCTGGTCGGCTTCTTCGCCTTCGTCATGCTGCGCATGTCGCAGCCGGCGATGGGCGTGCTCTTCGCCGACCTGTCGAGCCAGGACGTCAGTGCGATCACCAAGGACCTCGATACGCGCGGGATCAAGTACGAGCTTCGCGGCGACGGGCAGACCATTCTCGCGCCACGCGCCGACGTTCCAAAGCTCAGGCTCGAGCTCGCCGGCAAGGGCATTCCCTCCGGCGGCGGCGTCGGCTACGAGATCTTCGACAAGGGCGACGCCTTCTCCTCGACCAGCTTCGTCCAGAACATCAACCACCTGCGTGCGCTCGAAGGCGAACTGTCGCGCACCATCCGCTCGATCGGCCGCGTCCAGGCGGCGCGAGTCCATCTCGTCATCCCCGAGCGGCGCCTGTTCGAGCGCGACCGCGAACCACCCCGCGCCTCGATCGCGCTCAAGCTCGCCGGCGATCTCGACAACGCCCAGGTCCGGGCGATCCGCCATCTCGTCTCCTCGGCCGTCGACGGGCTGAAGCCCGAGCGGGTCTCGATCGTCGACGAGCGCGGCCGGCTCCTCGCCGACGGCGCCCAGGGCGAGCAGGGCATGGTCGGCGTGGCGCTGGACGAGCGCCAGGGCGCGATCGAGCGGCGGATCAAGGCGCAGGTTGACGACATCGTCGCCAGCATCGTCGGCCCGGGCCGGGCCCGCGTACAGGTGTCGGCCGTGCTCGATACCAACCGGATCGAGAGCCGCTCCGAGACCTTCGATCCCGAGAGCAAGGTCATCCGCTCCAGCCAGAACCGCACGGAAGCTTCCGCCTCGAACGAGCAGCGCGAAGGCGTCACCGTCGGCAACGAATTGCCGGGCGCGCAGCAGAACCAGGGCCAACAGCAGGGCGCCCAGCGCGACACCAGCTCGAAGAACGAGGAGGTCGTCAACTACGAGATCTCGCGCACGACCCGCACCGAGGTTCAGGAGGGCGGGCGCGTGCGCAAGCTCTCGGTCGCGGTGCTGGTCGACGGGATCTACAGCAAGCAGGGCAACGAGGTCAGCTACCAGCCGCGCCCGCCCGAGGAACTCGAGCGCATCTCGCAGCTTGTGCGCACCGCGGTCGGCTTCGACCGCCAGCGCGGCGACCAGGTCGAGGTCGTCAACCTGCGCTTCGCCGAGGCGCCGCAGGCGCCGACGGACCTGACCGAGCAGACGCTGATGCAGCAGCTCCTCTCCTTCACCAGGGAGGACATCGTCCGCTTCGCCGAGATGGGCGTGATTGCGCTGCTCGTCCTGATCGTGCTGATGGTGGTGGTGCGCCCCTTGCTCAAGCAGGTACTGGCGCCCGATCGCGAGTTCCGGGCGATCCCGAGCTTCATGCGCAATGGCGCGGTCGTCGTCGATCCGGGGACGGGCGATCCGTCGACCTTCTCGCCGGCTTCGGGCGGCGCCGGCGGCGGAGTGGGCGGGGAGCCCGGCCAGATCGACGTCGAGGCTCCGTCGGAGCGGATGCTGGCGATCGCGCAGATCAAGGGCCAGCTCAAGGCGCAGTCGGTCGAGAAGATCGGCGCCATGGTGGCGCAGAACCCGGCGGATTCCGTCGCGGTGCTGCGTAGCTGGATCCACGAGAAAGCCCCGGCGTGATGGGAGCCTGAACCATGGCCGCGACACGCTCCATCGCAACCCGCAGCCCCGACTCCGACGAGGCGTCGAGCTATTCGGATGGCCCGACGACGCTCGAGGCCATGACCGGGCCGCAGCGCGCCGCGGTCATCCTGCTCATCCTCGGCGAAGAGCACGGACGGGTGATCTGGCAGGAGTTCGACGACGAGGAGATCCGCATCATCACCCGGGCGATGGCGGAACTCGGCACGGTCGATGCCGACCAGGTCGAGAAGCTGATGCTCGACTTCGTCGGCCGGCTCTCCAGCGCCGGCGCGATCACCGGTTCCTTCGACCGCACGATCTCGCTGCTGGAGAAGATTCTGCCGAGCGACCAGGTCGCGCTGATCATGGAGGAGATCCGTGGTCCGGCTGGCCGCAACATGTGGCAGAAGCTCGGCAATATCGATGCCGTCGTGCTGGCGAACTTCCTGAAGAACGAATACCCGCAGACGATCGCCGTCATCCTCTCGCGCATCCGGCCGGATCATTCGGCGAGCGTGCTGCGCAACCTGCCGAACGAGCTCTCGATCGAGGTCGTCAGCCGGATGCTGCGGATGGAATCGGTGCAGAAGGAGGCGCTCGACCATATCGAGAACACGCTGCGCACCGAGTTCGTCTCAACCCTGACCCAGACGCGCCGACGCGATCCGCACGAGATGATGGCGGAGATCTTCAATGGCTTCGACCGCCAGACCGAGATGCGTTTCCTCGCCGCGCTCGACGCCACCAACCAGGAATCGGCCGAGCGCATCCGCGCCCTGATGTTCACCTTCGAGGACCTGGGCAAGCTCGATTCCGCCGGCCTGCAGACCCTGATGCGGCAGGTCGACAAGGACATGCTGGCGCGCGCCCTCAAGGGGGCGAACGAGGAGCTGCGCACCTTCTTCCTCGGGGCGATGTCGCAGCGCGCCGCCAAGAACCTGCAGGACGACATGCAGAGCCTCGGCCCGCTGCGTCTCAAGGAGGTCGACGAGGCGCAGATGAAGATGGTGACCCTGGCCAAGGACCTTGCCGAAAAGGGCGAGATCATCATCGCCAAGGGCAACGCCGAAGACGAACTGGTTTACTGAGATGGCAGCGGCCAAGAAATTCATGTTCGCCACCGACTTCAGCGGCAATGGCCGCAAGGCGGTCGACGAGGCGGCGATCGAAAGCGCCCGGGCGGAAGGCTACCAGACCGGCCTCGACCAGGCGCGGCGCGAGGCCGATCATCAGCTCGGCGCGCTGCTGTCGCAACTGGTGCGCCAGAGCGAGCGGTTGCTGGCGCAGCAGGACGAGCGGTTGGCGCAGATCGAGGCGCAGGCCGCACAGCTCGCCGTCACGACGGCTCGCAGCCTCGCGGGGGCTGCCCTGGCGGACAAGCCGCTGGCGCAGTTGCTGGCGGCGGCACGCGAATGCCTCGCCCATGCCCGGCAAGCGCCGCATCTGGCGATCCGGGTGCATGAGAGCCTGGTCGAGACCGTCGAGGGCAAGCTTTCTGGGCTCGCCCGCGAGACCGGCTTCGCCGGGCGCATCGTCGTGCTCGGCGAGCCGGATATCGCCTTGGGCGACGGCCGGCTCGAATGGGCCGATGGCGGCATCGCGATCGAAAGCGCGGTGCTCGACGAGGCGGTCGACAGGGCGGTCAGGGGCGTGTTCGGGCCGGTAGCGGGGTAGGATAGATGGCAAGCGAAAACGACCTCAACCTGCCGCCGCTGAATCCGGCCGATCTCTCCTTCGACCAGAACTCCGGGGCCGACTCGGTCGCGCGCTCCGGG
>PNLY01000203.1 GCA_013823325.1 Methylobacterium sp. | reverse complement strand
ACGAGCGCGAGCGCGCTCTCGAAGCGCTCGTCGGTCAGGTCCTTGAAATAGGCGCCGAGCTGGGTGACCAGCACCATGCCCTTGTAGACGATGGTCCGGCACGAGAAAGAGACCGGATAGTAGGTCGCGGTCGCCCGGTCATGGCGCTTGTAAACCTTGTTCGAGACCGACTTCCTGAGGACATAGACCTGCCGCTCGAACTCGTCCTCATCAGTGATCTCGGCCGGGCGGCCGACGAAGATTTGGCGATGGCAGGGCTCGGTCTCCTTGACGGCTTCGCCGAGGTCGCTGTTGTCGACCGGAACGTCGCGCCAGCCGAGGAAGATCAGGCCTTCCTCCTCGACCGTCTGGGCGACGATCTCCTCGCAGACGGCGCGGTTGTCGGCCTCCTGCGGCATGAAGAACTGGCCGATGGCGTAATGGCCGGGCTCGGGCAGGTCGATGCCGATCCCTGCGCATTCTTCCTTGAAGAAGCGATGCGGGATCTGGGTGAGGATGCCGCAGCCGTCGCCGAGCTTGGGATCGGCGCCAACCGCGCCGCGATGGTCGATATTGTGCAGGATCTGCAGGCCCTGCGCGACGATCGCATGGCTCTTGCGGTTCTTCATGTCGGCGATGAAGCCGACGCCGCAAGAGTCCTTCTCATAGGACGGATCGTAAAGGCCCTGGCGCTCCGGCATGGCGGGATCGCGCACCTCCGGGAAACGCTCGACGGCAGCCGTCGTGGTGGCAACTTTAGCAGTGGTGTTTGCCATCGCGCTCGCCTTCCCGCCCTCGCTCATCGTCGCCTCCGCCCGCCTTTGGTCCCGCAGCATCGGCTCGGGAGCCAGCCAAAGTCCACCGCCGCTCCGGCTTCCACCTTGCCGAGCAAGGATCGGGCCGGTCCGGCTTTATTCTCGGTTTGCGAAGGTTGCTTGCGCCGGTCTTATCTTGCGCCCGCGTCCTCCGCAGGCGCCTCGGGCTTTAAGCCCTGCCGCGCCTGGTCACGCCGCCGTTTTGCGGGCGGCGCGCGTCGTACGGTTGGCTTTGGCTTTGTTCGCCGTACCTCCCGTCATCGTCCGCTCCATCCGCCAGCGCCGGGGCCTCGGCGAGGCCCACTCTGAAAATGGGACAGCATAGCTGTCCTATTGCCTTGACCTTGCCAGAATTCCAATCTGGGCACAAGCGCCGATTTTGCACTGCGGCGACATTTTGTTGCGATCTATCTCTTCCTTCGGACATTTTCGCACTACGCGGGCTGCTGAGCCAAGCCGGAAGTTGTCGGTCGCCGGAATCTGGTCTGCTCTGCGCCGGCATCGATTGCGCTACGGCAGGAGGCTGCTTATCGGTCAGGACCCTCTCTCAGCGCCTGCCGGATGCCAGCATCATGAACTTCGTCAGTGACAATCTGGCCGGGGCGAGCGCGCCGGTGATGCAGGCGATGGCGGCGGCCAATGACGGCTTCGCCGCCGGCTATGGCAACGACGCCTGGACGAAGCGGGTCGAAGCCCTGTTCGCCGACATGTTCGAGCGCGAGGTCGCGGTCTTCCTCGTCACCACGGGCACGGCGGCGAATTCCCTGGCGCTGGCGAGCCTGGTTCAGCCCTGGGGGGCGGTGCTCTGCCATCACGAGGCGCATGTCGCCGCGGATGAATGCGGCGCGCCGGAATTCTTCACCGGCGGGGCCAAGATCGTTGGACTGCCCGGCGACGGCTGCAAGCTTGCTCCCGATGTCGTGGCTGATCAGCTCGCGCGCATGCGGGCGGGCGCCGTGCATCAGGTGCAGCCGCAGCTGCTGTCGATCACGCAGGCGACCGAATGCGGGCTGGTCTACCGGCCGGAGGAGATCGCGGCGCTGAAGCAGGCAATCGCGCCGCGCGGGCTGAAGCTGCACATGGACGGCGCCCGCTTCGCCAATGCGGTCGCGGCGTTGGGCTGCTCGCCGGCCGAGATCACCTGGAAGGCAGGCGTCGACGTGCTGTCCTTCGGCGGCACCAAGAACGGCGCCTTCGCCGCCGAGGCGGTGATCGTCTTCGATTCGGCCGATGCCGGGCAGATGCCGTGGCGGCGCAAGCGGGCCGGGCACACCTTGTCCAAGGGGCGTCTGATCGGCGCGCAGTTCGAGGGGCTGCTGGCCGATGGGCACTGGCTCGATCTCGCCCGCCACGCCAATGCGATGGCCGCGCGCTTGGCCAGCGCGGTGGAAGCGGCAGGCAAGCTCCGGCTGGCATGGGCCTGCGAGGCGAACGAGGTCTTCCTGGTGCTACCGCAGCAGGCGCAGGCTGCGTTGGCGGCGCAGGGCATCCAGTACATTGCCTGGTCCGATGCGGCGCTGCCGGAACACGGGCGGCTGCAGCAAGGCGAGGTGGTCGGGCGCTTCGTCTGCTCCTTCGCGACGCAGGCTGAGGAGGTCGACCGGCTCGCGGCCGTGCTCGCTACCCTCTGAGTGCCGGAAAACGCCTGTTTCGCAGCGGATTCGCGCCGCAAGCGTGCCGCAATCCTTACCGAGAACTGAAGGCTGCGATTTTCGTCTGACAGAGGACAGACCATGGCAGTCTTCGTTTCACCCGCCAGTGCGCCGCGCGCCCTGCGTCGCCGGCTGGCCGGCTTCGCCGTCCTGGCCGCGATGGCCGGCGCGAGCAGCCCGGCCCTGGCGCAGCTCGACGACTATGGTGGCCGCTATGCCCGCTACGGTTACAGCTATGGCTATGACTACGACGATGACTACGGCCCGCGCTATGATTACGCGCCGCGCCGCGTAGCGCCGATCCCGCCGCGCGCTGTCGGGCGGATCTCGGCCCAGGAGCTGGGCCTGCGCGAGGTGCAGCGCACGGTACACAGGGGCTCGGTGCTTGTCGTCGACGGCCTGGCGACGAACGGATCGAGGCAACGGCTGGTCATAGACCGTTTCAGTGGCGAGCTGCTCGACCGGATCGTGCTGCAGCCGCCGCCGCGGGTCGTCAGGCTCGATCCGCGCGAGGAGGAGCGCCCGGCGCCGAAGAAGTTGACTCCGCGCCCGCCCGAGCGGCCGGCGGCCCTGAAGCCGGCGCAGCCGCCGGCCGAGGCGAGCGCGCCCGCGACCGCCGCGCCGCCTTCCCCTGCGGCGCCAAAACCCGATGCGATCCCGGCAAAGCCCGCCGCGGTACCGAGCGTCGCGCCGAAGGACATCGGCAAGCCGAAGCTGGTCAATCCGCAGGATGTCCGCGGAGCCGAGGAGCCTGATCGCCTGCCGCCGCTGGCCCGGGCGCATCCGAGCGGCATTCCGACCCCCGACACGACCCTACCGCCCGTGCAGATCGAGGAGATGAAAACGGCGCAGCCTAAGCCGGAGACCTCGATCGCGCCGGTCAACCCGCCGAACTGAGGTCGGCAAGTCGGTAAGGAAAAGCCTCCTCGGTTTCCCGAGGAGGCTCTCGTGTTTCAGGGAGGCGAGAGACTGGTTACGCGGCCTTCCTGGCCTCGATCACCTTGGCGTTCTGCGAGCCGATCGGAATCAGTCGCGGCTTCTTGGCCTCGGGGATCTCGCGGACGAGGTCGATATGGAGCAG
>PNLY01000202.1 GCA_013823325.1 Methylobacterium sp. | reverse complement strand
ACTCCAGACATCGACAATCCAGCAGGCCGGATCAGCTCGCTTCACAGATTGAGTGGAGCTGCAAAATTTGGAGCGCGGCCGGGGCCTTGGACTGCGCGCCTGCGATCCCGGATCGGCGCAGGACGCTCTCAAACGCCGCAGAATAGCCGATCGGGCGCGGGTCCTGACGCAGCGGCCCCTGCCTCATTCTCTGGAATGCTTCGTGCTTGGCGCGCGGCAGCGTTCTTACGAGACCCATCATCATGGCTGCAGCTTGTTCCGCCGGACTCGACACCGGCTTCGCCACGCTCGATGTCGGGCAGATCATCGTGCTCGGGCTGGTGCAGGGGATCACCGAGCTGCTGCCGATCTCCTCGACGGCGCATATGCGGGTGGTGCCGGCGCTGCTGGGCTGGCCCGATCCCGGCTCGGCCTTCTCGGCGCTGATGCAGCTCGCAGCCCTGGCGGCCGTGATCAGCTATTTCAGGCGCGATGTCGGGAGCATGGCAGGCGGGGCCATCGACGCGCTGAGAACCCGCCAGTTCGCGACGGGGCCGGCGAGACTGGGGCTCGGCGTCGTGCTCGCGACGATCCCGATCGTGCTGGCCGGCGTGGCGCTCGCGCCCCTGCTCAACCGTTGCGGCTCGCCCTTGCGCTCGCTCGGCGTGATCGGCGCGGCTTCGCTGGTGATGGCGCTGCTGCTCGCGGCGACGGAGGGGTTCGCGAGCCATCGCCGCACGGCGGAGCAAGCGGGCGTGCGCGACTTCCTGCTGATCGGCCTGGCGCAGGTCGGTGCGCTGATCCCGGGCGTGTCGCGCTCCGGCTCGACCCTGACCGCCGCGATGGGGCTGGACTTCAAGCGGGCCGAGGCGGCGCGGCTGTCGTTCCTGCTCGGGCTGCCCGCCATTGCCCTGGCGGGGCTGAAGGAAGCCTGTGAGATCGCCCGGGCCGGCGTGGACGCCCATGCCGTGGCGCTGCTCGCCGTCGGCCTGCTCGCGGGCTCGCTGGCGTCGTTCGCCGCGATCTGGGGGCTGATGCGCTATCTCGAACGGATGTCGAGCTGGGTCTTCGTCGTCTATCGCGCCGGGATGGGCATTTTCCTGCTCTGGGCCGTGGCGACCGGCTGGCTCTCCTAGCGCCTGTTCCGGGGAGGCGGTCATCGACATGGGCGTCGGGGCGGAACAGCTGCGCGAGGGCGGCGGGCACAGGCTGGCGAGGCTCGCGCTTCTTCTCCTGTGCGTATCGGCACGGCCCGCGCCGGCGGCTTCGGCCGCGGACTGGCGCTATTGCTATGCCGGCTCGGACCGGGAGCATCGCTTCTATGTGTCGCAGCCCTTTCCGGCCGGCGCGTCCGTGGACGCCGTCGAACAGCAGTGGGCCGCCTGGCTGGCGCGACAGGCCTTGCGCTACGAGACGACCGGATGCCCGCGCGGCGCCGATCGCGCCGCGATCGAGGCCGCGCTCGGAGCGGCCATTCGCTACAATGCCCGCCAGGGCCGCCATGCGAGCGAACTCGACTGGCAGCCGACGCCGTGACGCGCCTCCTGCCGGCCAGCTGGAGATCGGGCCGCCGAGATTCTGAAGCGGGTGGCGAGGCAGACGCAGCAGCAAGCCTCGCATGACGAGCGCGCTTTCATGGCCGTTCCGCAGAGTCACCCATCTGCCGCTGCGGCTCGGCGCGCGTTGCCGACAGTGGATGGCCGCTCTATCCCTGACGGGGGAACAGGTGAGGAGGGCAGGGCGACCATGGCCGGCGAGACCAGCATCGGCAGCTTCGACTACGTCATCATCGGCGCCGGCTCGGCCGGCTGCGTGCTGGCCAACCGGCTCTCGGCCGATCGCCGCCGCAAGGTGCTGATCGTCGAGGCCGGCGGCAAGGACGACTGGATCTGGTTCCACATCCCGGTCGGCTATCTCTACGCCATCGGCAATCCGCGCGCCGACTGGCTGTTCCAGACCGAGGTCGAGCCCGGGCTCGGCGGGCGCTCGCTCGCCTATCCGCGCGGCAAGGTCGTCGGTGGCTGCTCGGCGATCAATGCGATGATCTACATGCGCGGCCAGGCGGCCGACTATGACGGCTGGCGCCAGCAGGGCCTGACCGGCTGGGGCTGGGATGATGTCCTGCCGCTCTTCCTCAAGCATGAGGACCATATCGCTCCGGAGGGGCGCTTCCATCGTGCCGGCGGCGAGATGCGCGTCGAGCATCCGCGCGTGCGCTGGGACATTCTCGATGCCGTCCGCGACGCGGCCGAGGCGGCCGGCATCCGCAAGATCGACGACTTCAACACCGGCGACAACGAGGGCTCCTCCTATTTCCAGGTCACCCAGAAGCGCGGCCGGCGCTTCAGCGCGGCGCGTGCCTTCCTGGAGCCGGCGCTCGACCGCGACAACCTCAGGGTCGAGCTCGGCTGCATGGTCGAGCGCATCGTCGTCGCGGACGGTCGCGCCACCGGCGTGGTGCTGACCCGCAATGGCGAGCGCTATCTCGCCGAGGTCTCCGGCGAGGTGCTGCTCAGCGCCGGTTCCGTCGGCTCGCCCGCCATCCTCGAACGCTCCGGCATCGGTGATGGCGAGCGGTTGCAGGGGCTCGGCATCGAGACCGTCCGCCATGCCCCCGGCGTCGGCGAGAACCTGCAGGACCATCTGCAGCTGCGGCCGATCTACAAGGTCGAGGGCGTGCGCACCCTCAACACCGACTACGCCAAGCTCTGGCGCCGGCCGTTGATGGCGCTGGAATATGCGGCGCGGCGCACCGGCCCTTTGACCATGGCGCCCTCGCAGATGGGCGCCTTCGCCCGATCGGCGCCGCATTACGCGACCGCCAATCTCGAATTCCATTTCCAGCCGCTCTCGCTCGACAAATGGGGCGACGGGCTGCACCCGTTCGGCGCCTTCACCGCGAGCGTCTGCAACCTGCGCCCGTCGAGCCGCGGCAGCGTCCACCTCAAATCGGCCGATCCCGCCGCGGCGCCGGCGATCGCGCCGAACTACCTCTCGACGGAAGAGGACCGGCAGGTCGCGGTCGATGCGCTGAAACTGGCCCGCCGCATCGTGGCGCAGCCGCCGCTCGCCCGCTTCAAGCCGCAGGAGCACCTGCCGGGGCCCGGCTATGAGAGCGACGAGGCGCTGGCCGAGGTCGCCGGCCGGATCGGCAACACGATCTTCCATCCGGTCGGCACGGTGAAGATGGGGCGCGAGGACGACGCCATGGCCGTGCTCGACGAGCGCCTGCGCCTGCGCGGCATTGCGGGCCTGCGCGTCATCGACGCTTCGGTGATGCCGGCGATCACCTCGGGCAACACCGCCGCGCCGAGCATGATGATCGGCGAGAAGGGCGCGCAGATGGTGCGCGAGGACGCGCGCTAGCCAAGCCAATAGCCTCGCCGGCCTGAGCCGCGAGGGTTTGAAGGCGAGCGCAAGCCCAAGGGGGGGCGCGGGGTCCGGTTGCGGCAGCGTTCTGCCGATGTGTCGAATGTCGATGTCGAAATGTCGAAGCGGCGATGCTCGCCGCTGCCGAACCCCGCGCGCGGTTCTCTTCAAGGTGCCTCGCCGG
>PNLY01000201.1 GCA_013823325.1 Methylobacterium sp. | reverse complement strand
ACGACCTTGGGGTTTGCGCCCGCAGGTTCAACGTAAGTGCCCGGTGATGGCCGCCTTCCGTGGAGGTGTTTGGATCGGCTAGCGGTTGGGCTCCGGACGCTGAAGATGGTGTCCACGAGCGGGGCTTAATGGACACGATCGCGACGGATGGAGTGGCTGGCCAAGATTCTGGGATGGTGCCCGCGCCCCGGCGCCGGTCATACACCCTCGAAGAGAAGCAGCGGCTGGTGGCCGAGAGCTATGAGCCTGGGGCGTCGGTGTCGCTGGTCGCGCGACGGCACGACATCAATGCGAACCTGTTGTTCACATGGCGCCGGCAGATGCGCGCGCCGGCATCGGCGGCTTCGCCGCTGGAGTTGATACCGGTCGAGGTCATCGGCAGCGTGCCTGCTGCTGCGCGCCCTGCGGCGGGTGGAGCGGAACAGCGCGGTGTCATCGAGATCGTCCTGGTTGGCGGCGTGCGGGTGCGGGTGGACACCGAGGTGAGCGAGGCGGCACTGCGGCGGGTGTTGTCGGCTCTGAAGGCGGTGGCATGATTGCGCCCGGGTCTGGGGTGCGGGTCTATCTGGCGGCGCAGCCATGCGATATGCGCAATTATGCGTAGCGCAGGATTATGCGGAGTCCTGGCAGGTCGGCGTTGCACTGGATTGGGTTTTCCGGGGGCAGCACTCCGCATAATTGTGGTCCTTCACTTGCCGTTGAGCATCGCCAAGAGCTTGTCGGGCGGTCGGAACCGACCGGCCGTGAGGTTGGGAGCTGAGGTGACGCTCAGAGCCTCCAGCTTCTCGGAAGGGTCCGCCCGTAGGTAGGCCTCCGTGCTCTGCAGGCTGGCGTGACCGAGCCATAGCGCCACCTTGCGGATGTCACGCGTGGCCTGGAGCGTGTGCATCGCGCAGCTGTGACGCAGGACGTGCGGCGAGACCTTCTTGCCGATGATGGAGGGCTGGACGGCCGCAGCGATCTCAATGTGCTTGGCGAGGATGTACTCGAACCCTGAGCGGGTCATCGCCCGGCCAGTACCGTTGAGGAACAGCGCAGTATCCAAGCCCTGCGTCCTGAGCCGACGCGCGGCGAACGTGACCAGCAGCTGGAAGCTATAGGCGTAGGCTTCGCAGGTGTGCGGACTGGCGCGGCGGTCGCGGGGCAGATGCTCGCGGAGGAAGGCAGCGAGAGGTGGAGCGAGCGCCGTCATTACGCCTCTCCCCGCTGCAGGGCTTCGCCGGCTTCGGCGATGTGGGTCATCAGCGCTGGGCTTGCCTGGAGATACCAGTAGGTGTCGGTGACATGGGCATGCCCGAGATAGGTGCTCAGCGCGACAATATGCCGGGACACCGCCGCGGCGTTGCGGGGACACTCCTCAAGAGATCGCACGGCGAAGGTATGGCGCAGGTCGTGGACCCTGAGCCCGCCCCGACCTGACGATCCGCGAAGCCCGATGGAACGCATCAACCGCAGGAAGATGGCGATGACCGTGGGATAGGCCACTGCCTCGCCGGTGCTGCCGATCAGCAAGGCGTCGCTCTCGGTGGCGACGCGCAGCCGGACCGCCAGATAGGCCTCGAGCGAGCGTCGGGTTGACGGATGTAGTGGGAGCAGCCGGCTCTTCTTGAACTTGGTCTTGTCGATGATGAGGCCATCATCGGTAATATCGGCGAGGCGCAGCGCGAGGGCTTCGGATATCCGCATGCCGGTCGCGGCGAGCAACCCGAACAAGGTGGTGAAGGTCAGGGGCCGGATCGTCCCGGCCGGAGACAACGCTGCGGCGGCGGCCATCAAGCGGCGGATATCGTCCTGGCTGTAGATGTAGGGGATCCTGCGAGTGAACAGGCCGCGCCCGAGCGCATCGGCTGCGGGGATCTCGTGCCGCCCGTCCTCGGCATGCATCGCGATCGCGAAGCGGCGGACTTCGAGGAGACGGTTGCGCCGTTGTTGTGGCGACGGCGCCTCCACAGCCCAGGCCAGAATACGCTCCGCGCTGATGACCCGATCGCCGCGTGCTTCGGCGTAGGCCGCAAAGTTGCGCAGGAGCAGCGACTGGGTTCGGAACTTGAAGCCGAGGGCGTGGTGAAGGCTGATGTGCCGGTCCAGATCGTCACTCAGCATGACGCTTCTCCCGGCCAGGGCTGGGCGATCGTCTCGAGCATGGACACATCGACCTTGGCGTAGTGCGCCGTCATGTCGAGCGAGCGATGGCGCAGGACGGCGCCGACGGCCTCGAGCGTCGCGCCGGCGCGCAACATGGTCGTTGCGGCGGAATGACGAAGAAGACTGGCGCCCTTGGATGGAGGGTCTTCGACGCCGGCCTCTCGCAAGGCCCGGGCGACAACCCCCGCGATTGAAGAGGATGTCGTGAACGGCCGATAGGGTGCGATCGATCGCAGGAACAGCCGATCTTCCGTCACCGCCGGTCGCCCGCTCTCAAGGTAGGCCAAGACCGCGTCGCCCACGTCCTGCGGCAGCGGCAGACGTACGCCCCGCCGGCTCTTGCCGCAGACACGCACCGTGCCGGCGGCCCAGTCGAAATCGTCAAGGCGCATGCTGCAGACATCGCCGGCGCGAAGGCCGAGCCGCCCAAGGAGCAGCAGGACCGCCCGGTCGCGAAGGCCGAGCGGCGTAGTGGTGTCGCACGAGGCGATCATCCGGTCGACGTCCGCGGTCGGCAGATAGCGCGGCAGGGCCGAGAGCCGCCATTGCAGGACTGGCGGCACGGCCTGGTCCAGCCCCGGGCGGCACAGGCCGGACGCGGCGAGGAAGCGCAGGTATCCTCGCAGCGCGCTCGTCATTGTCCTAATGTGGCTGGAGGAGCACCGCTGCGCTTCGGCGCGCACCGCGGAGCGGATCGTGGTGGCGCTATAGGCCTGCGGATCCTCACCCAATGCGGGCAGCAACCGCTTGATCATACGGCCCTGTCGCCAGACCGACCGGCCGGACAGGCCGCGATGGACCGAGAGCCATCGCTGATATTCGAGATCTGCGGATGGACGATCTCCGCCGCGGCGCAGGGCGATGGTGGGATGATCCCGCGATCGACGAGATACGCCACGAACTTGCCCGCTCGCCTCGCATACTTCGGCGAGACGCTCTTCCACCGCCGGGTCCCAGCGCATTGGCAATGATGGCGGGCGAAGCGATCGACTGCATCCGTGCCGACCTCGTCCAGCGGCACGCCTACGTCCAGGATCCATGCCGCGAAGTGCCGCGCAGAATCCGTGTAGCCGCTGATCGTCAGGCGGCTGTGGCCCAAAGCCGCGAGGCTGACCCCAAAGCCGGCGATCAAAGGGGTCAGGAAGCCGGCGTCCATAGGGCCCAGCTTCGGCGACTTCCTCTTCGTGATAACCATATCGTCTCTCCTTGAGATGCATTGCGCACCTCAGGGAGGACGTATCCGTCCGAGGGCGGCCGTCTTGAGCCATGAGGATTTGCGGTGAGAAAACGTCTGTATGGACGTCTATACAGACACCCCGATCAGTCGGCTTGAGATCGTTGAGAGAGGCGGTCGGCGGCGCTTCAGCGATGAAGTGAAGCTGCGGATCGTCGAGGAGAGTTATTCGGGTCGGCGCCTGGGCTCGG
>PNLY01000200.1 GCA_013823325.1 Methylobacterium sp. | reverse complement strand
CATGATCTTAGGCACACATTCGCGTCGCTCGGCGCTGGGGCGAGCCTCGGCCTTCCCATCGTCGGCAAATTGTTGGGCCATTCACAGCCTCAGACGACAGCGCGATACGCCCATCTTGATGCTGATCCTCTTCGCCGGGCGTCTGACATTATTGGAGCTCAGATTGAGAAAGCGATGGCGGGTAAAAGTACTCCTGCGGCTAGTGACGAATCCTTCCAATAACCACGTCCAAGGCGGCCGGATGTGGTGAGGCCGAATCGCGCCAGTTCCCGACATTGGCTCGTCGCCGGGAAGCCGACCTATCATTTTCCTTCCGCCACACCGAGAAACCGGAGCGCGCCCGGATGTCGAGGGCGTCGAAATTCGTGGTCCGGGCGTCAGCAACGACGGGGGCGGGTGTCGGCGGCCGCCTTCCCCGAAGGCAGCGTCAATGCCGCGGCAGGATCTCGCCGAGAAATTTCCGCGTGCGCTCGTGACTGGGATTGCGGAAGAACTCCTGCGGCGGCCCTTCCTCGACGATCGCGCCGCTGGCCATGAAGATCACGCGGTCAGCGACCTGACGGGCAAAGCCCATCTCATGGGTGACGCAGATCATCGTCATGCCGTCCTCGGCGAGGCCTACCATCGTGTCGAGCACCTCCTTGACCATTTCCGGGTCGAGCGCCGAGGTCGGCTCGTCGAACAGCATCACCTTCGGCTCCATGCACAGCGCCCGGGCGATGGCGACGCGCTGCTGCTGCCCGCCCGAGAGCTGGGCCGGGAACTTGCCGGCCTGGTTGAGGATCTTGACCCGGTCGAGCAGGCGGCGCGCGGTCGCCTCCGCCTGGGCGCGGGAGACGCCGCGCGAGCGCATCGGCGCAAGCACGCAGTTCTCCAGGACGGTCAGGTGCGGAAACAGGTTGAACTGCTGGAACACCATGCCGACCTCGCGGCGGATGGCGTCGATGACGCCGGCGTTCTCGACCAGCCTTGTGCCGTCGACGATGATCTGCCCCTTCTGATAGGGTTCGAGATGGTTGATGCAGCGGATCAGCGTCGACTTGCCGGAGCCAGACGGGCCGCACAGGACGATCTTCTCGCCGGCGCGGACCGTCAGGTTGATGTCGGTCAGGACCTGGAAGTCGCCGAACCATTTGTTCACGCCCTGCATCGCGATCATCGAGGCGGTGGTCAGGTCGGTCATGGCAAAGCCTTTCAAACAGTCGCTCGCATAGCCCGTTCAGCCGCTTGCGGCTGAACGGAACGAAGTCAGGCCAAATCCAAGGTCGCGCCTGCTCAGCTCGCGATGAACGGAATGTCCGGCACGCTGTCCGGGAAGGGCGGCAGCGGGTTCTTCATCCACTTCGGATAGACCTTCGCCAGCTCGCCATTGGCTTTGATCTTGTCGATGAAGGCGTTGATGAAGGCGTTGATCTCCTTCTCGCCGAGGCGCGTGCAGGCGCCGTTGTAGAGCTTGGTGAATTCGAGCTTGTTCTCGAAGACGCCGGGCTTCGCCTCCTCCAGGCGCGGGATGTAGAAGATGTTGCCGCCGACGGCCTGGACCTGGCCGGAGAGCAGCGCCTGGATCGTCGGCGCATCGCCGTCGAAGCGCCGGATCGTCGTGCCGGCGGGCGCGGTCTTGGTGATGTCGGCGTCCTGCACGCTGCCGCGGGCGACGCCGATCGTGTACTTGCCCATGTCGGCATGCGTCTTCACGACGACGTCCTTCGGGGCGATGAAGGTGATGATGTTGGCGGCGTAGGGCTTGCTGAACTGCACCGCCTTGGCGCGCTCGGGCAGCATCGCCATGGTCGCGAACAGCACGTCGACGCGGCCGGAGGTCAGCGCCGGAATGCGGTTGGCGACGGCGAGCTGCACGAACTCGGCGGGAACCCCGAGCTCCTTGGAAAAGAGCTCGGAGATGTCGGCGTCGAGCCCCTCCTGCTTGCCGGCGGAGTTGACGAAGCCCCAGGGCGGGTTGTCGCCCTGAATGCCGATGATGACCTTGCCGCGGCTCTTGATCTCGGCCGGCGTCACGGCGAGCGCCGGCCTGGTGATCAGCATCGGCATGGCCAGCGTCGCGGCGCCGGTGGCGATGAGCTGGCGGCGGCTGAGGCCGGTCCGGGTGGTATGGGTCATCGTTCCCTCCTTGTTGGTCTTGGTGATGCCGCCGATATCAGTGCGAGGCTGCGGCAAGCCTGCGCTCCAGCCGTGCCCCGTAGAGCGAGAGCGGCCAGCAGATCAGGAAGTAGAGGGCGCCCACCGCGCCGAAGACGAGCAGGGGCTTGAAGATCTGGTTGGAGACGATGGTCCCGGCCCGGGCGAGCTCGGTGAAGCCGACGATGGCGGCGAGCGAGGTGCCCTTGATCAATTGGACGAGGAAGCCGATCGTCGCCGGCAGCGAGATCTTGATCGCCTGCGGCAGGATCACGTCGCGCATGCGCGAGACATAGCCGAGGCTGAGCGCTTTAGCCGCCTCGGTCTGTCCCTTCGGCACGGCCTCGATCGAGCCGCGCCAGATCTCGCCGAGGAAGGCGCTGGCATGCAGCGTGAAGCCGATGGCGACGGAGAGCCAGGCGTCGAGCTTCAGGCCGACCAAGGCAAGGCCGTAATAGACCACGAAGAGCTGCATCAGGAGCGGCGTGCCCTGGAACAGCGCGATGTAGCCGGCCGTGCCGCGCTCGAGCGGGCGGATGCCGGAGGTGCGGGCCAGCGCGATGCCGAGGCCGCTGATGGAGCCGCAGACGAAGCCGATCGCGGACAGGAAGATCGTCCACTTCAATCCGACCAGCAGGAAGAGGAATTCGCTCCCGTTCATGGCGCGCCTCACTTCACCGGGTAGCTGAAATGGCGCGCCGTGATCTGCGCGAACATCCGCATCATCAGCCAGGACATGGCGAGGTAGAGCAGCGTGACGACGCCGTAGACCTCGAAGCTGCGGAAGCTGTTGTTCTCGATGTTCTGCGCGACCGAGGTCAGCTCATAGGCCGAGATCGCCGAGGCGATGCTGGTCGTCAGCGTCAGCAGGATGAACTGGCTGGTCAGCGACGGGAAGATCGCGCGCAGCGCCGGCTTCAGCACGACGAGACGGAAGACCTGGCCCTTGTGCAGGCCGAGCGCCAGCCCGGCCTCGATCTGGCCCTTGCTGATCGACTGCACGCCGCCGCGGATGATCTCGATCGCATAGGCGCCGCCATTGACGCCGAGCGCGATGATCGCCGTCGGCGTCGGATCGAGCCTGATGCCGGCGAGCGGCAGCGCGAAGAAGATGAAGTAGATCTGGACCAGGAACGGCGTGTTGCGGATCAGCTCGACGAAGCTGATCACCAGCCAGCGCAAACCGCGATAGGGCGAGTCGCGCAGCACGACGCCGCCGATGCCGATGACGAGCGCGAGCACCATGCCCGCCAGCGCCAGGCCGAGCGTGCCGAGGCAGCCCCACAACAGGTCCGGAAGCCCGTCGATGACGGGAGCGAAATCGAACTTGTAGTTCAAGACGTTTCTCCCCTCCTTGCCGGACCTTCTTGCGGGTCCGGGATCTTGGCTGCGTTTCGTCTCTCCCTCGGCGCCGTGCAGGCCGGCGCCGTTTTTCTTGGTCTTGCCTTGGCCGGTGCCCGGCGCTGCCCGGCTTACGAGGCCTTTCGCTCCGGCTGGGGCGGAAGCAGGGT
>PNLY01000199.1 GCA_013823325.1 Methylobacterium sp. | reverse complement strand
TTCCTGATCATCGACCTCGTGGTCGCCTCGATCCTGATGTCGGTCGGCATGATGATGCTGCCGCCGGTGACGGTGGCGCTGCCGTTCAAGCTGATCTTCTTCGTGCTGGTCGACGGCTGGGGGCTGGTCGCCGGCTCGCTGGTGAAGAGTTACGGCAGCTGAAGCCTCCGCTCAGCCCTGACCCGGCCTTGGCCCGGCATTGGCCGCGTCGGTCTCAGCCGGTTTTCGCCGCTCGCGCACGGCGCTGGAATAGGCCGGATAGCGCTTGCGGTATTCCTTGAGGAAGTCGGTCATCGTGTCGGAGCCGGCGGCTGCACGCGCGGCTTCGCGGATGTCGGCGGCGCTGGCCCGGCTCGCGCCGGTGACGAAGCCGAACAGCCTGGCATCGGCGCCTTGCGCCATCTTGGCCGCGAACTTGGTGCGCAGCCGGTCGAGCGAGAGCGCCTCATCCGACATGACATAGCCGATCGCGGCCCGCATGACATCGGCACGCTCGCCGTCGCCGAGCGGGGCCTGGCCGCGCCAGCTTTCGCCGAGGATACGCTCCAGCGCCTCGCCGGCCTCGCGCCAGCGCCGACCGTTCCAGAGGATGTCGGCGCCCAGCCGGTCTATCTCCGGGCCGCTCTCGCCTTCGAGCAGATCGAGCGCCTGGTCGGTGCGCGAGAGGTCGGAGAGCGCCTTGGATTCCAGCAGCAGGCGGGCGCGCTTCACATCGGCAGGCAATTCGGCGAGCCGGGTCGAGACGATCGCCTGCAGAGCCTCCGCCGGCTTGCCGTTCATCAGCTGGATCATGGCGAGCCGCGTCGCCACGGTGGAGCGCGCGGCGCCGGTCAGGCGCCGATCCATCTGGTATTGCAGGATTTCGCCGGCCTGGTCGAGCAGGTCGAGCTCGACCAGACGGTCGGCGAGCAGCCGGGTGATCTCGTCGCCGCGACGGCCGATCGGCAGGTAGTCCTTGAAGTCGTAGAACAGCGCCAGGGCTTCGAGCCGCGGCAGCTTCTCCAGATTGGGATCGCCGAAGAGCGCCTCGAAGCGCTGGGCGGTCTCGTCGTGCAGCAGGCGCGTCGCCGGATGCTCCGGGAAGACCTCGTTGGCGCGCCGTGCCGTCTGGAAGGCGTCGCGCCAGCGCTGCTGCTCGGCATAGAGGCGGCCGAGCTCGGCGAGCGCCTCGATCTCGATCTCGCCGCCACGCCAGATCGCCGAGACGGTCTCGAGCCGGGCGATGGCTTCGTCGGCTGAGAAATCCGCGCGCTTCTCGGCACGGGCGAGCTTCACCGCGCGCAATTGCGCCTCGGCCGCGACCGGCCGCGCCTTCGCCTCGAACAGCGGCTTGTAGCCGTTGATCGCCGCTTCCGGCCGGCCGCTGACGTCGTCGAGCCTGGCGCGCAGCAGCTCCAGCTCCTCGGGTTGGACCAGCTCGTCGGACATCTCGGCGAGCCGGCCGATCTGCTTTTCCGCCACGCCCGCCTCGCCGGTGGCGAGTGCGGCCCGTGCCATGGCCGGGCGGAATTCGGCCTGGAGATCGGCGGGATAGCGATCGAGGATGCTCTCGGCCCGGCGGAAGCCGGCGAGCGCCTGGGCATTGCGGCCGAGCCGCTGCTCGGAGAGGGCGCGCCAGAGCCCGGTTTCGGCCTCATCGCGGATTGGCGCGGCCTCGAACGCCTTCAGCGCCTCGGTGCTGCGGTGCATGCGGGTGGCAATTAGGCCGCGCAGGAAGAGCGCGTCGCGGTTGCCGCGCATCGCGGCGTCGTCGGCGAGCAGCGCGTTCAGCGGCCCGGCCGCTTCCGGCATCATGCCGTTGGCGGCGAGGAAGCGTGCCAGCGCCAGGCGGGTCTCGGATTTGCGGCCGCGCGAGGCGCCGGCGATCTCGCGCAGCATGGCGGCCGAGCGATCGCGGATCTCGTTGGTGTGCAGGGCGGACCAGGCCTCGCTGTCGAGCAGCGGGCGAGCGGCCGCCTGTTCGCCCGTCTTCTCCGTCTCTTTCGGCTTCTCGGCGTCGAGGCTGACGATCAGGCCGTTCTGGCGGCCGATGCGGACCTCGTCCGTGTCGGCGCGCACGGCGAGATCGTCAGCGACGGCGCTGACGACGACGCCATGGGCACTCTGCGGCAGGCCGAACTCGATGAAGCGGTACGGCTTCGAGACGGCGCGCGTCGGTCCCAGCGCGGTGGCGACGGCAAGGCTCGGGCCGCCTTCGCTGTTTTCGAGCCAATGCACGCCGGTCAGCCCCGGCACCGGGACAGTGACGATGGTCTGGCCGCGTTCGTCGGCGTCGCGGCGGGGCGTGAGCGCGGTCGCGGGCTTGCCGGCCTTGTCGCCGAAGCTCAGCGACCATTGCGTGTCGTCGTCGGAGAGCCGGACCAGCTGCTGGCGACGAGTGTTCAGCCTGACGAGGGTGACCTTGGCCTCGCGGGTGACGGTGACGGCCTCGACCAGGGCCGGCAGCACGCCCTTGAGCTTGTCCGGATCGAGCGTGTCGCGCGTGTCGAAGACCAGCGTGACCCGGCCGGGCTCGGTGAAGGCGGCGGCGCCCGTTGGCCGCGAGAAGCGGAAATCGATGCGGCCGCCGTCGCCCTCGGCCGCGGAGGCGATCTCGACATCGCGGGGCGGCGCGTCGGCGGCGACGGCGGTGACGGGCTTGGGCGCGGCAGCAGGGGCCTCGGCTTTGGGGGCGGGAGAGGGCGGCGTCGCCGCCGGCTTCTGCTCGGAGGCCTTGCCGTCTGCCGGTTTCGTCTCGGCCGGCTTGGCGGCCGCCTGCAGATCGGCCAGCGACAGCGGGGGGGCGGCACCGGGATAGGGCAGGTCGACCGTCCAGCCGGCCTCGTCGCGGAAGCTGCGGAGCTGACGGTCCTTCGGGACGCTGAAGACGAGCTGGGTGCGGTCGCCGCCGATCTTCGCCTGCTCCAGCGTGAAGTCGGCCGGCAGCAGGCTGCGGATCTCCGACGGCGTCACCGCCAGCGGCTGGTCGAAGCTCAGCGTCAGCTTGCCGTCGTCGAGGCTGGTCGTCAGCGCCGCCTCGGCCGGTGCCGAGAACATGAAGCGATCGAGCGTCGGCAGGCGCGCGGTGCGAAAGCCGAGCTGCTTCGGCGCCGGCGCCGGCATGCGGGCAATGTCGCGTGCGCGCGCCTCGGCGAGGCGCAGGCGCTGGGTGAGCTCGGCGAGGACCTCGGGCGGCAGGCCCGGCAACTGCCCGGTCCAGTTCTCCGGCAGGAGGTCGACGAAGGCCTTGTCGCCGGCTTCGAGCAGGTTGGCGCGATAGGGCCGGGCCAGCGCCAGGCGCAGGCCGCGCCCGTCGGGGTCGACCCTGATCACCGAGACATAATTGGGCAGCTCGGCGGCGAGCTTGCTCGGATCGAGCCGCACAGGCTGGCTGAAGCCGATCACGACCACGCCATTGGCGACACGCACCCGCGTCGTCACCGGCTCGTCGAAGGCGAAGGCGATGCGGCCGAAGCCGGCGCGCATGGCCTCGCCCCGCAAGGTCGCGGTGGCAGCCGTTGCCGGCGCGGCGAAGCCGGCAGCGAGGCTCAGCGCCGCCAGGCCGATGCCGAAGCTCAGGGACCGCAGGATACGCACGACCGCTACTCAACCCGACGCGATTGGCAAAGCAGCGACAGGCCGCTCCAACCTGCACGGAGGCTAGCCCGTCAAGGATAACGGGGGGTTAAGGTTGGTGCCGTCGCGAAGCCCGTATTCATCGCTGTTTCCTTGAAAATGGTTTGCACTCGTTGGCGCTGTTTTTTCACTGCGCGAACGCGTTACGCTCTGC
>PNLY01000198.1 GCA_013823325.1 Methylobacterium sp. | reverse complement strand
CCCACTCGTCGGCATCCCGCCGCTCGAGCGGGAGAAAGACCGTGACCAAACAGACTGATTTTTCCAAGATCGCCGCTGACTTTGCGGCAAGTGTGAAGCCCGAGACCGCGCCGGATACAAAGGCGGACACCAGCGGCGATATCGTTCAGCGCGAAGAGGACGCCGCGCCTGACATGCTGGCGCAGGAAGCCGCTGACACTGGCATGGCCGAGCCGGTGTCCCAGTCGGAGGATACCATCAGCGACGCGAGTGCCCAAGTGGCAGGCCGCGCCGCCGCCGAGGACACCACCACACCGGATAATGCCGTCCATGCTGATGTCGGACTATTTGACCCAGCCCCGGCATTGCCGGACGTAACTCAAAGCGAGGGCGCGGCGGACGACGCGAGTGATCGTGATGGCGAGAGCGCCGCTACTGACAGTGCTGATGCGGTCGACCCGCCGGTGGCCGAGGTGGCCGCGATCGACACGAATGGGGGCATTTTCAAAGAGTTTCCCGCCGCACCGTTCGAGCCGGGCGAGTTCAAGGTGCCGCTGTGCGACCTCTTGATCGGTGACCAGTCGCCAAGCGGCGTCTATGATTTTGACAGCGGCGCGGGGGAGGCACTGCTCCATGCCGTGCAGACGCCGGACAATATCGCGCCGATCGTTGTGATGAAGGTCAGCGATGACTGGCACGTCGTCGACGGATGGGCGCGCGTCATGGCCATGCGCTTCCAGTTCGGCAACACCGCGAACCTCCTGGTTCGCGTAATCGAATGGACCGGCGCAAAGAATGCCGATCTCTACAACCGCTTCGCCGCGACGTTCCTTACGCTGAAGTCACGCAAGATCGACAAGTCGATCCTGCTTCTCCAGTTCCACCGCGCCTGGAACGTGCCGCAGATGGTGCTGGCCGCCCGGATCGGCTGGACCGAGAGCCGGGTCACACGGGAGCTGGCGGCCGCCGAAATCTACTTGGAGGCGCCCCGCTTCGCCGAGCTCCACATCAAGGCGGAGGACCCGCCGATCGATTATCTCTACAAGGTTCAGCAGCGGCGCGACGCTGCCGCCGATGACGATACAGCGCATCCGAAGCGTGCACCCGAGAAGGGCGCAGTCGCCCGGCTCAACGCGAAGCTGGAGGCACTGCTCGCAAAGCCCGAGCGGTTCGCCACGGCCGAGGCGCTGGCGAAGCTCGGCCTTGCCAAGCCGGGCAAGGCCAAGACGACTGCCGAGACGGAAAAGGGTGCCGAAGCCCTTGGTGAAATCCAGGCGCTCGAGATCATCGACTGCGTGGAGGATTCGAGCGGCGACGCCGTCGCCATGGTCGAAATGACGGCTGACCAATTCCCCAGCATTCGCCTCCTGGTCGACACGACCGCACTGGACGACCGGCGGAAGGCGGAGGTCCGCCACCTCCTTCATGAGGCACTCGACAAGTTGCTTGGCTACTAAGGCGATCGGCTGACTTGAGGCATCGGCCGTGGCCGACCGTCATCCTCCCACCTGCATTTCGCTGTGCCAGGCGACTGGCGCCGAGCGTGACTCGTTTTTGGACGCAACTCCTGCGAATCGTCCATCCGCGGGGGTTGACCCTGCACGTCCACTCGATTCTGATGCGAAAATCGCCTGCACCGACGTTCCCGAGCGGATTGATAAACTGCTGCCTGGTGAGGCGGCACTCGTATACCACTGTCTACGCGACCGGCTCGCGACGCTGTTCGACAAGGCCGTTTGACCGATCTGAGGACCTGACATGACCCAGCCGCTCCGCGCCTATATCTATGCCCGAGTTAGTAACGACGACGAAGACGGCAACAACGCTTCCGGGGCAGCTCAACGTGCTGCATGCCGTTCCTACTGCGAACGGCAAGGCTGGACTGTAGCCGAAGAGTTCGAGGAGCTGAACGTCTCCGGCCGCAAGCTCCATCGGCGTGAATTCGATCGAATGATCGCCCAGGCGACCGCTGCCGACCGGCCGGTGGATCTGATTGTCGTGTATGCGCTGAGCCGCTTCGCACGCCGTCTGCTGACGCAGGTCACGGCCGAGCACAGGCTGTCAGAGGCGGGCGTGCGGCTGGTGTCGCTTGTCGAGGACATCGCCGACGATCCCAACGGACGGATGATGCGCTCGATGATCGCGGTGATGAACGAGAAATACGCCAACGACGCCTCGATCTTCACCTGCCGCGACCGCCGGGGCAATGCGAACGCGGGCTATTGGAACGGGGGCCCGGTTCCATTTGGCTACGAATCACGGGTGGTCGTCACTGACGGGCGCAAGGGCCGAAAGAAGCTCGTCATTGTCGAGGAGGAAGCGGCGATTGTCCGCTTCATCTACAAGCTGGCCACCTTCGGTTTGAACGGCCAGCCGATGGGCACCCGCGCCATCGCGAAGCACCTCAATGCCAATGGTTATACATTGCGTGGCAAGTCCTTCTTCCACAGCAATGTCGATGGAATCCTCAATCGCCAGCATTATGCCGGCGCTTACCGCGATCGCACAGCCGACGCGAAGGGCGTGAAGCCGACCGAGGCGGAGGCGATCGTCGTGTCTTGCCCGCAGATCATCGCGCCCGACGTCATCGCAAACGTCGCCGCGATACGCGCCAAGGCTGCTCCGAGGGTCACACCCCCGCGGATCACTAATTCCCCAGTGCTCTTGACCGGAATTGCTAGGTGCGGCCATCCCGAATGCGGGTCTGGCATGGTTCTGAGAAGTGGCAAGGGTGGTGCCTATCGCTATTATATTTGCAATCGTAAGGCGACAGCTGGTGCCACGAGCTGCCCTAGCAAGGCGATTCGAGAGGATGCTTTGGACAGCATCGTGCTCACAGGCCTGCTGCAGCGCGTCCTTGAACCCTCGCGGCTAAAGCTTCTCCTCGCCGATGTTCTTGACCGGTCGGACGATGCCGAGAAGCGGCGCAAGGATGATCTTGACCGCGTTCGCCGCGAACGGATCGCCGCCGAAACTCGGCTGCGTCGTCTTCTCGAACTCGTCGAAGAAGGGCTGATGAGTCCGCGCGATGCGATCTTCGGCGAGAAGCTTGCCGAAGGACGCGCATCAATCGCGGCACTGACCGAAACCGAGCACAGCTTACAGAACCAACTGGGTGCTGGTGCTCACATTATCGACGATGCTTCCATCGAGCGGTTCGGCGCGATCCTGCGAGCGGAGATTATGGGACAGAACGCCGACCTGCGGCGCTCCTATGTGCGGATGTTGGTAGGCAGCGTGTCGGTCAACGACAACGATATCGTCGTCGCTGGTTCCACCGCGGTGCTCGAAGCGGCTGCCACCAAGGGCAACACGAAAGCCGGCCCCGCGGTTCGCGGTTTTGACCGGAAGTGGTGCCCAGAAGAGGACTCGAACCTCCACGCCCTTGCGAGCGCCAGCACCTGAAGCTGGTGCGTCTACCAATTCCGCCATCTGGGCACGGATGTTTGCACATCAGGTAGGCGGCGCGCTCTAGGGGAGGGGGCGCATGCTTGTCAACACGCGATCGCACCTCTTCGCGCTTGCCGTTTGCGCAACGGGGCGGCATGGCTCGCGCGTCGGGATTGACGCTAGAGGAACCAAGATGAAGGACAAGATGGTCACGCTGATCGGCGGGGGCGGTTTTCTTGGCCGCTATGTCGCGCAGGAATTGCTGGCGCATGGCGCGCGGGTGCGCGTGGCACAGCGCAATCCCAAAGCCGCTTTGTTCCTGAAACCGCTTGGCAATCTAGGTCAAACGCAATTTGTGGCCGCCGACATCCGCCGACCCGATAGCATTGCGCGGGCGGTGCAGGGGAGCGACGCAGTCGTCAATCTTGTCGGTATATTAAAGGGCGATTTTCACGCGTTTCAGGCGGCGGGCGCGGGCAATGTCGCAACGGCTGCCGCGCGCGCCGGGGTCAGCGCGCTGGTGCAGATATCGGCGATTGGCGCAGACCCGCACTCGCCATCGGC
>PNLY01000197.1 GCA_013823325.1 Methylobacterium sp. | reverse complement strand
GCTCTCCTCGATCAGCGTCACCTTCAGCGTCTCGATCGCCCGCTCGATCAATTGCGAGCGCTCATAGACCGGCACGATCTCGGCTCCGCCCGGCAGGCTGGAGGCAATCTCGGCGAGCCGCGCCTTGGCGCGCTCGATCACGCCGAGCGCATTGGCGCCGAAACGCTGCAATACGATGCCGCTGGCGACCTCGCCCTCGCCGTTGAGCTCGGTGATGCCGCGCCGCTCATCCGGCCCGATCTCGACCCGGGCGACATCTGACATGCGAAGCGGCACGCCGCGCTCGCTCTTCAGGACGATGTTCTCGATGTCGGCGACCGATTTCAGGTAGCCGCGGCCGCGTACCATGAACTCGAACTCGCTGAGCTCGACTGTGCGCCCGCCGACGTCGAGATTGCTATTGCGAACGGCCTCGCGCAGCACCGCCAATGAAACTCCTTGGGCGCGCAGCCGTACCGGATCGACCACGATCGCATATTGCTTGACGAAGCCGCCGACGCTGGCGACCTCGGCCACGCCCTCGGCGCGCGAGGCGGCGAAACGCACCACCCAATCCTGCAAAGAGCGCAGCTCAGCCAGCGTCATGTCCTTGGCCATGACGGCGTATTGGTAGACCCAGCCGACGCCCGTCGCGTCCGGCCCGAGCGTTGGCGAGACACCCGTTGGAAGCCGACGCGCGGCGGCGTTGAGATATTCGAGCACCCGCGAGCGCGCCCAATAGGGATCGGTGCCATCCTCGAAGATGACGTAGACGAAGGAGACGCCGAAGAACGAGAAGCCGCGCACGACGCGCGCCTTCGGCACGGTCAGCATCGCGCTCGTCAGCGGATAGGTGACCTGGTCCTCGATCACCTGCGGCGCCTGGCCGGGATATTCGGTGTAGACAATGACCTGGACGTCGGAGAGGTCCGGGATCGCATCGAGCGGCAAGGTCTTGAGAGCATAGAGGCCGGCCGCCACGGCGAAGGCCGTGCCGACGAAGACGAGGATCAGGTTGCGCGCCGACCAGGCGATCAGGCGGGCGATCATGGCCTGACCTCCGGCTGCGCAAAGCCGCTCAAGGCGGCCTTGAGGTTGCTCTCGGCATCGATCAGGAAATTGGCCGAGACGACGACACGGTCACCCTCGGAAACGCCTTCAGTGATCGCGACCATGCCGTCGCCGCGGCGGCCGAGTTTGACCTCGCGTGGCTCGAAGCGGCCCTCGCCGCGATCGAGGATGACGATGCGGCGCGTGCCGCTGTCGATCACGGCGCTGTCGGGAACCGTGAGCTCCGGAGTAGCGTCGCCGGAGCCGATCTCGACATCGGCATACATGTTCGGCAGCAGCATGCCGTCGCGGTTGGCAAGCTCGAGGCGGACCTTCGCCGTGCGGGTCGCCTCCACAATCTGCGGATAGATCAGGCTGACGCGCCCCTCGAACGTCGTGCCGGGACGGCCGCGCAACCGGATCGTCGCCGCTGCCCCGATGCGGACAGCCGCCAGCTCGCGCTCCGGTACGTCGGCCAGGACCCAGATCGTCGAGATGTCGGCGAGTCGGAACAGGCTGTCGCCGGCCGCCATCTTCATGCCGTCGCTGACATTGCGTTCGAGCACGATGCCCTCGCGCGGCGCCGACCAGTTGATCGTCAGCGGCACCTTCCGGCTGCGCTCGATCTCGGCGATGACCTCAGGCGGAACGCCGAGATTCTCGAGGCGCTGCCGTGCTCCGCCCTCGGGCCCGCCGCGCGCCACGGCATTGAGTTCGGTGATGAACTGGGCTCCCGCCGTGCTGATCTCGGGCGAGTAGATCCGCACGAGCCGGGTGCCCTTCGCGACGCGATCTCCGGTGGTGACGGGGGCGACCTCCTGGACGAAGACGTCGGCGCGCATCGCCACGACGGAGACCCGGCGCTCGTCGAGCTGCACGGTGCCGGGCACACGGATCGGTTGCGCGATGGCCTGGCGACTGACCGGTTCGGACCGGACGCCGCTGCGCTGGATGCGTCCCGGCGAAAGCTTGATGATCCCGTCCTCGCTCGCCTCACCTTCATAGACGGGGAGATAGTCCATCCCCATCGAATCTTTCTTCGGCACGGGCGAGGTGTCGGGCAGCCCCATGGGATTGCGGTAATAGAGGATGCGGCCCTTGCCCGCTTGGGCGGACTTCTCCTCAGTTGGTGGCTTCTCCTCGAAGCTGATGTCCTCGCTGGCATGGACAGCCCTGAACGGCCTGCCGTCCTCGCTCCGGCGCGGCTGCGCCGAGTAGACCGCCTTCCGGTCCGGGTGCTGATAGTAGATTACCGGTCCGGTCCCGGCAGGCTCGTTCGTAGCAAGCGTGCCTTCGATGCTGAGCCATGCGCGCAGGCCAGGCACCGAAAGGGCCCGATGTCCGGCCCAATAGCCCGCACCTCCCGCCGCCAGAATGGCGGCGAGAGCCAGACTCGTGAGGGCGAGGGGTTTCATGGCACGGCCTTGAGGATCAGCTTGTTTTCGAGCGTGCCGGTTTCGCCCTGGACCTTGGCACCCAGCGACAAGCGCCAGCCGCCTTCCATGACCAAATTGGTCTTGAAGCTGTAGCCTCCACTTTCCGGAGCTGGGAGTGCTTCGATCGGAGAGGCCATCGTGGCCATGCTTTCCGGCTCCATATCAATGCGCTTGGCAAAAATCACAGCGTCAGGCACCGGCTTGCCCGATCGCTTGTCGATCAGCTTTACGGTGATGACGACACCGTTGCCCTGCTTGAATTCGCTCTGGGTGAGCTGGAATTCATAGTCCTTGATATCCGCCAGCGCCGGCAACGCGATGGCGGCGAACGGAAGCGCGGCGACGAGTGCGCGCAAAGTTGGGATGATACCCATTGTTGAAATCCTGAGACGATGAGGCTGCCGCCTGCGCAGACAGCTCCGAACGTGGCGCTAGCCACAGCTCGCCGATCGCACGGCATTGCCGTGCGATCGCAGCCGGCACATCAGCACCGGCGATGTCTCAGCTTCGTGGTGGTCGGGCCGGAGGCTCGCCCGGTCGCGAAATACGCAACGCCTCATTACCAGCAAATCCGAGCGTTACGGTAGCAGCTTGAGCAACGGTGGCGGATGCCATCGGCTCGCTCGCAAAGCACTTGGCCAGGCAGAAGCTCAGGGCCGGGCAGTTCGTCGTGCAATCGGGTTGCTTGTCTTTCGGATTAGGGCAGCACGGCATCTCAGGCGACATAGCCGCCATCGTCTCGCTGTCCATGCGGGCATAGCCAGCCTTTGCCGGCGCCACCGAGGCAGCCAACATCGTGGCCGTGACGAACAGCCCTAAGACCAAGGCGTGGGTGAGAAGCCGAAACTTCATGGCGTCATATCTGACATGGCGGCGACCATCGCAAAAGAGCGAAGGCTGCGACCCTTTGGCCAAAGGCCGGGCAAAATCGCTGCTTTGTGATCTCAGGGTTAGTTCTTCAGCATGCGGCGCAGAATGTCATCGCGCCGATAGAAGTGATGCCACAGCGCTCCAGCGACATGGATCAACGCCAGCGCGAGCAGCATCCAGCTGAGCAATCGATGCACGGGCGCTGCCCGGAAGCTGAGATACATCGCAACCGTACCTGTGAACGGCAAGAGCACCAGGAGGCCATACAGGGCAACGTGAACGCTGGTCGCGGCCCGTCGTTCGAACAGCGATAACCCTTCAAGCGAAGGGCGGCCGTAGATGTAGCGCAGAGCTATCTGGCTTAGCGCGAGGCCCATGATCAGCCACCCGGTCCAGGCGTGAACTTCGTGGAGAAGCAGATCGAACGGATCGGGCTTCATGAAGCCATGCGCCAGATGGGTGCGTTGGATCGCCCAGGATGTCGGAACCTGGGCGATGCACAAGAGCGGCACGCCCCAATGGATCCAGCGCTGATAGGCACCAAACGACTTGCCCGAGCTGACCTTGGGAACAAGAACGCTTTGCAACAAATTCAC
Source organism: Methylobacterium sp. (assembly GCA_013823325.1). Lineage (GTDB taxonomy): Bacteria > Pseudomonadota > Alphaproteobacteria > Rhizobiales > Beijerinckiaceae > Allobosea > Allobosea vestrisii. The sequence continues at coordinate 27 of PNLY01000197.1, read as the reverse complement.
GATGCAGGCCCGTTCATTCGAGTGGCA
>PNLY01000196.1 GCA_013823325.1 Methylobacterium sp. | reverse complement strand
CCGCTCCGGCCGGGCGTTCAGGCGCGGCAGGGCGGCCCGCTGGCGGCTGGCCCGGAGCGGGGCGGGCGCCGGGGCGTTCCTGGCCCCCCGGGGCGGGGCGCTCCTGCCCGCCGGGCCGCTGGCGGCGCGGATCAGGCTTCTCGTCATCGCCGGACTGCGCCTGGGCCAGCTGGAGCGATGGAGCGGCGAAACTGCCCTGCGACAACACGATGGCGGGGATGATGGTGCCGATCAGAAGCAGGTTTTTCGTACGCGTCATGACATCCGTTTCCAGTTGTTCTTCCGGAGATGAACGCCCCCGCGCCCTGAATTCCGAATGAACCGAAAACGGCCGAAATCGGGCAGAGTTCCGCTGGCAAGCGGCAGCCGGCCCGATTCAACGCGGGTTCAGAGCCCCGCCTGCGCCTTCACATAGGCCGCGATCTCGGCATGCGTCGCGAACCAGACGTCGCCTTTCGCCTTGGCGTGGCGGACCAGCTCCTCGAGGATCCAGAAGCGCGAGCGATAGGTGATGACGTGCGGATGCATGGTCAGCAGGAAGAGCCCGCCCTCGGCATGAGCACCGTCGAATTCGCGCTTGAAGATGTCGAACACCGCCTCTGGCGGCGTATAGGGCCGCAGCGCCTGGAAGCGGTTCATGTTGAAATAGACCGCGTCGTCGCGGATCCACTCGACCGGCAATTCGACCATGCCGGTCGGCTCGCCCTTCTCGACCAGCTCATAGGGGTCGTCGTCGGCGAAGAGCGAGGAATCATAGATCAGCTCGAGCTCGCGCTCGACCGCGAGCGTCACCTCGGAGAAATCCCAGGACGGGGTGCGCATGCCGACCGGCCTGACGCCGGTGATCCTCTCCAGCGTATCGGCCGAGCGCAGATGCAGCTCGCGCTCCTGGTCGGGCGGCACCGCCGTGTTGACCTCGTGGATCCAGCCATGCAGGCCGATCTCATGACCTTCCGCGACGACGCGGCGCTGCTCGTCGGGATAGAGCAATGCCGTCACCGCCGGTACGAAGAAGCTCGCCTTGATCTGCTCGCGCGCCAGCATGGAGAGGATGCGCGGCATGCCGGCGCGGTTGCCGTACTGGCCCCAGGAGAGCCGGCCGACCGATTTGCCGCCGTCGCGCAGTTCGTTGGTCTCGTGGTCGACGTCGAAGGAAAGCGCCACGGCGCAGCGCGCCCCACCCGGCCAGCTCTTCGGCTTGAGATTGCGGCCGGCTCTCACCTGCTCGACCTTGCCGCGCCAGATCTCTTCCGGCCATTGCCAGGGCTGCAGTTCGGTCATGGCGTTCCTCCCGTCGTCGTTCAGGCCGCCGCTACGGGCAGCACCGGCACGGCCGCGAGCAGCCGCCTGGTGTAATCGTGCTGCGGGTTGTCGTAGACCTCGCCCGCCGGCCCCTCCTCGACGATGCGGCCGCGATACATCACCGCGACCCGGTCGCAGAGATGCCGGACGACCGAGAGATCGTGCGAGATGAAGATCAGGGTCAGGCCGAGCTCGGCCCGCAGGCGCATCAAGAGGTTGATGATCTGCGCCTGGATCGAGACGTCGAGCGAGGCGACCGGCTCGTCGCAGACGACGAGGTCGGGCTGCATGGCGAGCGCGCGGGCGATCGCGACGCGCTGGCGCTGGCCGCCGGAGAACTGGTGCGGGTAGCGGTCGGCGAAGGCCGGGTCGAGCCCGACCGCGGCAAGCCAGTCGCGGACATAGGTTGCACTGCCGGTCTTGCTGACCAAGCCATGGGCGAGCGGGCCCTCGGCGATACCCGCGCCGATGCGCATGCGCGGATTCAGCGAGGCGAAGGGGTCCTGGAAGATGGTCTGGATGCGGGTGGTGAGCTTGCGCGGCTCCTGCCCCTCGCTCATCACCGGCCAGCCCTCGAAGCGGACGGTGCCAGCGGACGGCGCGTAGATGCCGGCCACCATGCGCCCAAGCGTCGACTTGCCCGAGCCGGACTCGCCGACCAGCCCGAGCGCCTCGCCGCGCGGCACGATCAGGCTGACCTCGTCGACGGCCATCACGGCCGGCAGCGGCTGCAGGAGGCCGAGCTTCTGGCCGAGGCCACGCAGCGCACCGGGCCGCGTCTCGAAGCGTTTGCTGACGCGATCGGCGACGAAATAAGGCGCGCCGGGCACCGGGGCGGCAGCGGCTGCCGCCGGCTTGCGGGCGGGCGGGGCGGCATCGGGCACGCCGCCGCCGCGCAGCAGGAACTCGCCCGGCTTGGCGCGCGAGGGCAGCGAGTCGAGCAAGGCGCGGGTATAGGCGTGCTGCGGCCGCGTCAGCACCTCCAGCGTCGGGCCCGCCTCGACGATCTTGCCGAGCCGCATCACCGCGACATGCTGGGCGATCGAGGCGACGGTCGCAAGATCGTGGCTGATCCAGATCAGCGCCGTGCCGAGCTCGGCGACGAGCTCCTTCATCTCGGCCAGGATCTCGGCCTGGATCGAGACGTCGAGTGCCGTGGTCGGCTCGTCGCAGATGATCAGCTTCGGCCGGTGCAGCAGCGCGATGGCGATGGCGACGCGCTGGCGCATGCCGCCCGAGAGCTGGTGCGGATAGAAGTCGACCGTCGCTTCGGGGCGCGGGATGCGGACCTGCACGAGCCCGGCGATGGCGCGCCGGCGCGCCTCGGCAGCGGAGACCTTTTGATGCGCCTCGATCGCCAGCCTGATCTGCTCGCCGATGGTCAGCACCGGGTTCAGCGTCATCAGCGGGTCCTGGAAGACCATCGAGACGACGCGGCCGCGCAGTTTGCGCAATTCGTCGGGCGGAAGGCCGACCAGTTCGCGCCCCTCCAGCTTGACCGAGCCGCCGGCGACGCGCCCGGGCGGATCGATCAGACCGATGATCGAGAAGCCGGTGACGCTCTTGCCGGAGCCGGATTCACCCACCAGCCCCATCACCTCGCCACGGCGCAGCGAGAAGGAGACGCCATCGACCGCCTTCACCACGCCAGCGCGGGTGAAGAATTGCGTGGTGAGGTCGCGGACCTCGAGGAGGAGGGCGTCGGCGCTCATCGCTTCAGCCTCGGATTGACCTGGTCGCGGATCTGGTCGCCGACCAGGTTGATCGCGACGATCAGCAGGATCAGGGCAAGGCCGGGATAGATCGAGATCCAGTAGCGGCCGGACAGCATGTACTGGAAGCCGTTGGCGATCAGCGAGCCGAGCGAGGGCTCAGTCACCGGCAGGCCGACGCCGAGAAAGGACAGCGTCGCCTCCAGCGCGATGGCGTTGGCGACCTGCACGGTCGCGACCACGATCAGAGGCGGCAGGCAGTTCGGCAGGATATGCCGCCACATCACCTGGCGGGCCGGCAGCGGCGTCGAGAGCGCCGCCTCGACATAGTCCTTGCCGCGCTCGGCCGAGGCGGCGCCGTGGGCGGTGCGGGCGAAATAGGCGTATTGCGCCGCGACCAGCGCAGCGATGAGCTGCGCCTTGCCCTGGCCGAGCAGCGCCGAGATCACCAGCGCGAGCAGGATCGCCGGGAAGGCGAGCTGCAGGTCGATGACGCGCATGATGAAGGCCTCGCGCCGGCCGCCGAGATAAGCTGCGGCGATGCCGAGCGTGACGCCGATGGCGAAGGCGACCGCGCCGGCGACCAGCCCCATCTGCAGGGAGATGCGCAGGCCGTAGAGAATGGCCGAGAGCAGATCGCGCCCCTGCGCGTCGGTGCCGAGCCAATGGGTATAGCCGCTGGAGCCGACATAGCCGGGCGGGCGGCGGGCGTCGGAGAGGACGAGATTGGCGAGGTCGTAGGGGTTCTGTGGCGCGATCAGCGGGGCAAGCAGGGCGACGCCGATCATCAGGACGACGACGACCAGCGCCGCGACCGCCACGCGGCTCTCCCTGAACTCGCTCCAGAAGCGGGCGATGGGTGCTTCGGCCTTCATCCCGTCCGGCCCTTCCGCAAGCGCGGGTCGAGCGCGAAATAGGTCAGGTCGACCAGGAAGTTGATCATGATGAAGACGAAGGCGACCAGCATCAGATAGGCGACCATCACC
>PNLY01000195.1 GCA_013823325.1 Methylobacterium sp. | reverse complement strand
ACGCGCTTCCTCCTCTCGAACATGGACAAGCGGGGTTATGCCTTCCTCGCCATCGTCGCTGCGATCGGCCTTCTGGTGCCGCTGGCGAACCTGCTGATCCCGGCCGGCTCGCCCTTCCATGTCTCGACCGCGACCATGTCGCTCTGGGGCAAGTATCTCTGCTACGCGCTGCTGGCGATCTCGCTCGACCTGGTCTGGGGCTATTGCGGCATCCTCTCGCTCGGCCACGGCGCCTTCTTCGCGCTCGGCGGCTACGCGATGGGCATGTACCTGATGCGCCAGATCGGCTCGCGCGGCGTCTATGGCAACCCTGTCCTTCCCGACTTCATGGTCTTCCTGAACTGGGGGGAATTGCCCTGGTACTGGTGGGGCTTCTCGTCCTTTCCCTTCGCCATGCTGATGGTGCTGCTGGTCCCCGGCCTGCTGGCCTTCGTCTTCGGCTGGTTCGCCTTCCGCAGCCGCGTCACCGGCGTCTATCTCTCGATCATCACGCAGGCGCTGACCTATGCGCTGCTGCTCGCCTTCTTCCGCAATGACATGGGCTTCGGCGGCAATAACGGCCTGACCGATTTCAAGGACATTGTCGGCTTCAACGTGCAGGCGCAGGGCACGCGCGCGGCGCTGTTCGCGATGACCTGCACGATGCTGATCGCCGGCTTCCTTCTCGCGCGGGGCATCGTCACCTCCAAGCTCGGCAAGGTGGTGATCGCGATCCGGGATGCTGAATCGCGCACGCGCTTCCTCGGCTACCGGGTCGACCGCTTCAAGCTCTTCGTCTTCACAGTCTCGGCCTGCATGGCCGGTGTGGCGGGGGCGCTCTACGTGCCGCAGGTCGGCATCATCAACCCGAGCGAATTCGCTCCCGCCAATTCGATCGAGACCGTGATCTGGGTCGCGGTCGGCGGGCGTGGCACGCTGGTCGGTGCGGCGCTCGGGGCCGTCGTGGTCAACTGGGCCAAGACGATGTTCACCTCCGGCTTCATGGCGCCGTACTGGCTGTTCGCGCTCGGAGCGCTCTTCGTCTTCGTCACGCTGTTCATGCCGAAAGGCATTCTGGGGACCGCGCAGGGCTGGTGGGAGAGCCGCAAGCGGCCCGCGCCCGTGCCAGCGGCCGAGCCGGCGCCGGCGGAGTAACCGACATGAACGCTCCCACCCCCGGCGCCCTGACCTCTTCCTTGCTCTATCTCGACGGCGTCAGCGTCTCCTTCGACGGCTTCAAGGCCATACGCGGCCTGTCGCTGACCATCGAGCCCGGCGAGATGCGTGCCATCATCGGCCCGAACGGTGCCGGCAAGACCACCATGATGGACATCATCACCGGCAAGACCCGGCCCGACGAAGGTACGGTGATGTTCGGCGGCTCGGTGGATCTCACCCGGCTCGACGAGGCGGCGATCGCCAATCTCGGCATCGGCCGCAAGTTCCAGAAGCCGACCGTGTTCGACTTCCACACGATCGAAGACAACATCCTGTTGGCGCTGAAATCGAAGCGCACGGTGCTGAAGACGCTGTTCTGGCAGACCGAAGGGCCCCAGCAGAAGCGGATCGACGAGATCCTCGGCATCATCAAGCTCGCCGACAAGCGGGACAAGCTCGCCGGCTCGCTCTCGCATGGCCAGAAGCAGTGGCTCGAGATCGGCATGCTGCTGGCGCAGGATCCCAAGCTTCTGCTGGTCGACGAGCCGGCCGCCGGCATGACCGACGGCGAGACGGCGCAGACCGCAGTGCTGCTCAAGGAGATCGCGCGGGATCATTCCGTGATCGTGGTCGAGCACGACATGGGCTTCATCCGCGAGCTCGGCGTGAAGGTGACGGTACTCCACGAGGGCTCGGTGCTGGCCGAAGGCCCCCTCGATCAGGTTAGCGCCAATGAGCGCGTCGTCGAAGTCTATCTGGGGCGCTAGCATGGTCACGTTTCGCATCCTTGGTTTCCTGCCACCGTCATCCCGGACAAGCCGCGAAGCGGCGCCGATGGAGCTGGCAAAATGCTGAACGTCGAAGCCATCGACCTCCATTACGGCGCCGCCCAGGCCCTGCGGCGCGTCTCGGTCAGCGCCGAGCTCGGCAAGGTCACCTGCGTGATGGGCCGCAACGGCGTCGGCAAGACTTCGCTGATGCGCGCCATCGTCGGCCATCAGCCGATCTCGGGCGGCCATATCCGCCTCGATGGCGAGGATATCTCGGCGCTGCGCAGCGAGGACAGGGCGCGCGCCGGCATCGCCTATGTGCCGCAGGGCCGCGAGGTCTTCCCGCTGCTGACGGTGAAGGAGAACCTCGAAACCGGTTTTGCGCCCTTGCCCCGCAAGGAGCGCTTCATCCCGAATGAACTGTTCGACCTATTCCCCGTGCTGAAGTCCATGCTGGGCCGGCGCGGCGGAGACCTCTCGGGTGGCCAGCAGCAGCAGCTCGCGATCGCGCGGGCGCTGGTCACCCGACCCAGGCTGCTGGTGCTGGACGAGCCGACCGAGGGCATCCAGCCCTCGATCATCAAGGATATCGGCCGCGCCATCGACTACCTCCGCCAGAAGGGCGGCATGGCGATCGTGCTGGTCGAGCAGTATTTCGACTTCGCCCGCGACCTCGCCGACACGATGTTCGTGATGGACCGCGGCGAGGTCGTGCTGGCCGGGCCGATGGCGGAGCTGGACGGGGCGCAGGTTCAGCGGTTGATTCAGGTGTGACGCTCGGACCCCGCTGATCATGTGTCAGCGGGGCCGCTGCAGCCTCGGTTCAAGCAGCGAGGTCGCGTGCGGCGAAGACCTCTTTTGCCGCAAACAGTCCGTTGAGCGCTGCCGGGAAGCCGGCATAGACCGCCATCTGGATCAGGATCTCGGTGATCTCCTGGCGCGACAAGCCGACGTTCAGCCCGGCCTCGATATGGACCTTGAGCTGCGGCTGGGCATTGCCCAACGCGGCCAGTGCCGCGATCGTCGCGATCTCGCGGGAACGCAGGTCGAGCCCCGGCCGCGAATAGATGTCGCCGAACGAGAATTCGAGCACGTAGTTGGCGAAATCCGGGGCGATGTCGGCGAGCGCCGCGATCACTCTGTGACCGGCTTCGCCGTCGATCTCAGCGAGAGCCCGCCTGCCGCGCTCCAGCCTGCTGGTTTCGGCGTGTGCGTTGATGTGCGTCATGGTCTTCGATCCTCTTCTCGATGTCGGCATAGCCGGCGATCTTGGTGTCGAGGACGAGAAGGCAGGCTTCGAGTTCGGCGACGCGAGCGCGTACCTGCTCGCGGTGCCGTTCCAGCAACAGGCGACGCTCGGCTTCCGTGCCGGCTCCCTCTTCGCGCAACGCCGCATAGCGCAGCATCTCGCGGATCGGCATGCCGGTGGTCTTGAGCCGACCGAGGAAGTCGATCCAGGTCAGGATCGAGGCGTCGTAGTCGCGCTGGCGTGACCGGTCCCTGTCGGCATAGGGCAGCAGCCCGATCCGCTCGTAATAGCGGATCGTATGGGCCGATAGTCCCGATCGCCTGGCAAGTTCACCGATCTTCATGGCCGCCTTCTCATCACGACGCCCGGGAAGCTACGAGTTCGAGCGCACTCCAAGTCAATGCGGTCGGCGAAAGTTTTTTCGAGCGGCCGCGCGCCCCTTTCAAAACTCCAGCGGCGCGTTGTCGATGACCTCCTTCATCACGAAGAAGGTGCGGGTCTGGCGCACGCCCGGCAGCGCCAGCAGCGTCTTCGCGTGAAGCTTGTTGAAGTCGGCGAGGTCGCGCACGCGGATCTTGAGGAAATAGTCGAAATCGCCGGCGACGATGTGGCAGTCGAGCACGACCGGCAGTGCTTTCACCGCCTCCTCGAACAGGCCGAAGCTCTCCGGTGTCGAGCGGTCGAGCACGACGCCGACGATGGCGAGCGTACCTTTCTCGACCTTGTGCGGATCGATCTGTGCGCGCACGCCGGTGACGTAGCCCTCGGCGAACAGGCGCTGGATGCGGCGATGGCAGGTGGCGGCGCTGGTGTTCACGCGCTTGGCGATCTCGGCATTGCCCATGCGCCCGTCGGCCTGCAGCAGACGCAGG
>PNLY01000194.1 GCA_013823325.1 Methylobacterium sp. | reverse complement strand
ACCGGCATCGCGCTCGCCTTCGTCGCCGCCGCACGCGGCTACCGGCTGATCCTGGTGATGCCCGAGACGATGTCGCTGGAGCGCCGCAAGATGCTGGCGTTCCTCGGCGCGGAACTCGTGCTGACGCCCGGTCCCGGCGGCATGCGCGGCGCCGTGGCCAAGGCCGAGGAGCTCAAGAACGAGATTCCGGGCGCGATCATCCCGCAGCAGTTCGAGAACCCGTCCAATCCGGCGATCCACCGCAAGACCACGGCGGAGGAGATCTGGAACGATACCAATGGCGCGGTCGACATCGTCATCTCCGGCGTCGGCACGGGCGGCACCATCACCGGCGTCGGCCAGGTGCTGAAGGCGAAGAAGGCGTCGGTGAAGATGGTCGCGGTCGAGCCGGAGGATTCGCCGGTGCTGTCGGGCGGCCAGCCCGGCCCCCACAAGATCCAAGGCATCGGCGCCGGCTTCGTGCCAGGGATCCTTGACCGCAGCGTCATCGACGAGGTCGTCACCGTCGGCAACCAGACGGCGTTCGAGACCTCGCGGGCGCTCGCCAAGGCCGAGGGCATCCCGGCCGGGATCTCCTCGGGCGCGGCGATCGCCGCGGCGCTGGAGGTCGGCGCCCGGCCGGAGAATGCCGGCAAGACGATCGTGGTGATCATCCCCTCCTTCGCCGAGCGCTACATCTCCAGCGCCCTGTTCGAGGGGCTGTGACGCAAACGAGCCTGCAGATCGTCCGGGTCGGCGAAGCCCTGCCGGACGATCTGCCCGCCTTGCAGGACGAGGCGGCGGCCGAGGGCTACCGCTTCGTCGAGGGCATCCTGGAGGAATGGGATGCCGGCCGCTATGCGGGCGAGGACGAGCGCAACACGCTGCTCGCCGTCTATCGCGAGGGGGTGCTGGCAGCGATCGGCGCCGTGACGCCCGATCCCTACGACCCCGCCCCCGATCTCTTACGCATCCGCCACGTCTATGTCCGGCCGGGCAACCGGCGCGCGGGCGTCGGCCGCGTTCTGGCCAGCGCCCTGGTCCAGCAGGGCCTGGCGCTGGCGCCGCGGCTCTCGCTCAACGCCGCCGATGCCGGCGCTTCCGCCTTCTGGGAGGCGATGGGCTTCCGGCCGGATCGCGGCGGTACCCGCCGCAGCCATCTGTTGGAGCGCTGAAGCGCTCAGCCCCGGAGCGTGATCCGGTTGCCCCAGGGATCGACGGTCGAGGCTGCATCGCCGCCGGATGCCGTCAGGCGCCGGCTCAGCGCCGCGTGGGCCTCGTCATCACGAGCAACCAGCTCGAAGCTTGCCAGGCCCGCCTCATCGTCCCGGCGCAGGCCGGCGCCGCGGCTGTGCCAGGTGTTGGTGGCGATGTGGTGGTGATAGCCGCCGGTCGCCATGAAGCTGGCGCCGGGATAGTGCACCATCACCTCGAAGCCGAGCGCATCGCGATAGAAGCCCTCGGCCTGCGCGACGTCGCCGACACGCAGATGGATATGGCCCATCACCGTGCCCTCCGGCATTCCGGCATAGGCGCGGAGGTCGGCATCGCGCAGCAGGGCGTCGAGGTCGAGCCGCTCGGTCGCCATGGCGATCCGGCCACCGTCGAGTCGCGGCCATTCCGGGCGGCTGCGGTCGCGGTAGATCTCGATGCCGTTGCCTTCGGGATCGGAGAGATAGAGCGCCTCGCTGACGAGATGGTTCGAGGCGCCTTCCAGCCCGATGCGCGTCTCGGCCGCATGCCTGAGCCAGTTGCCGAGATCGCGGCGCGAGGGCAGCAGGATCGCCATATGGAACAGGCCGGCGGCCGAGGACGGCTGCTGCGCGCCGGCCTCCAGCTTCACCAGCGGCTCGCCGCCGGCGCCGAGCACGGCATGATCGGCATCCTGCTCGATCACCGAAAGCCCGATCGCGTCGCGATAGAACGCCATCAGGCCGGAAAGATCGCGCACGCGCAATGAGACCGCGCCGATATGGACGGGCGCGTAGAGCGCCTCGATGCGATTGGCCAACGTCTCTGTGGCTGCGGACATGGGGTTGCTCCAAACCTGCGGGCGGCAACGCCGCTCCAGACAAAATGGGGCTTTCAACCGCGCTTGTCGCCCCTGGGCAGGGCAAGTCCGAGATTGCGCGAGCGCAATGAGAAGGCACCCAGATGCGATACGACATAGCTTCGACGAGCCGGCAGGTCAGCGCTGCTGCCTGAGCGCCCCGATGAATTCCGCGACTGGGTGGATGCTCGGGGTCCCGGCCGCCAAAGCATCGAGTGCTTCGGCGATCTCCATGCAGTCTGCCGGCACGAGCGGCCGCAGATCGGACGACACCTTGTTGTAGGAGGCCGTTCCGCGGCTGGCGAGCGAACGGTTGATGACGAAGGTCTCGAGCGTTCCGTCCAGGCGCTCGACGAAGAGGGCGAGCGAGCCGCCATCGGCCGCAGCGGCACTGTCTGTCACCGCCTTGAACATATCGCCCTCCGGGGTACGCAGCGCGCTACGCCCGCTCCGCCAGCACCCGCGCGATCGCCGCCCGGAACTCGGGGATGCCGAGCCCTTTCTCGCTGGAGGTCAACAGTACCTCCGGGAAGGCGGCGGGGCGGCGCTTGATCTTCGCGGCGGTCGCCTCGATCACGGCCTCCTGCTCGGATTTCTTGAGCGCATCGCCCTTGGTCAGGATCACCTGACAGGAGGCGGCGGCCTTGTCGAGCGTTTCCAGCACGTCCCCGTCGACATCCTTGATTCCGTGGCGGGCGTCGATCAGCACATAGACGCGCATCAGATTGGCGCGGCCGCGCAGATAATCGTGGATCAGCCTGGTCCAGGCCGCGACCTTCTCCTTGCCGACCGCGGCATAGCCATAGCCGGGCATGTCGACGATGGTCAGGCGCTCGTCATGGCCGACCTGGCGGAAGAAGTTGAGCTGCTGGGTGCGGCCAGGCGTATGCGAGGTCCGCGCCAGGGCGTTGCGGCGGGTCAGCGCGTTGATCAGGCTCGACTTGCCGACATTGGAGCGGCCGGCGAAGGCGATCTCCTGGCCGACCATCGGCGGCAGGTCGTCGATGCGGGTCGAGGCCCAGACGAAATCCCATGGCCCCTCGAAGAGTTTTCGGGCGGATTCGAGTTCGTCGTCGCCGAAGGGCGTGGTCTGGTCAGATGTCATGGCCCCTGCCTACACGGCGGCGCGCAGCGCGTCGATGTCCGCGCCGGCGATCAGGGGCAGGTTGCGCGCGATCTTTTCGGGCTCCCAGTCCCACCAGCGGATCTCGAGCAATGCCGTGACCACCTCGGGCGGGAAGCGCAGCTTCACGACACGGCCGGGATTGCCGACGACGACGGCGTAAGGCGGCACGTCGCGGGAGACCTGCGCACGGGTGCCGATGATCGCGCCGTCGCCGATGGTGACACCCGGCATGATCACCGCCTCGCGGCCGATCCAGACATCGTTGCCGATCACGGTGTCGCCGCGCAGGGGCAGGCCGTCGCGGGTGAAGTCCGGCACGTTCTCGAAGCCGAACATGCCGAAGGGATAGGTCGAGAAGCCGCCCATCGGATGGTTGGCGCCGTTCATGATGAACTGCGCCGCCTGGGCGATCGCGACGAACTTGCCGATGATCAGCCGATCGCCGACGAAGTCGAAATGATAGCGCACGCAGCGGGCGAGGAAATGCTCGGGCCCGCGCGAGTCGTCGTAATAGCTGTAGTCGCCTACCTCGACGAGCGGATGGTCGACCACCGCCTTGAGGAAGGCCGTGCCCTTCCAGCCGGCGATCGGATGGCGGGTCTTGGGATCAGGTAAGGGCATGGCGCGGCACTAAGCACATCGCCACCGCCCCGGACAAGCCGCACAGTGGTGCAGGCCGCCGGCAAAAGCAAAACGCCGGAGCCCAGGAGGCATCCGGCGTTTTCGATCTCGTCGTGGCGGAGCTTTCGCCCCTAGCTCACTTCTTGTTGCTGTTCGCGGGCTTCGGCGTCGTGGCGGCGCCGTTCGCGGTCGCCGGCTTCTTGCTGAACATGCCCTTGAGATTGTCCCAGAGCTCGATCTTCACGCCGTGCTTGCGCATGATGTAGCCCTGCTGGGCGACCGAAAGCA
>PNLY01000193.1 GCA_013823325.1 Methylobacterium sp. | reverse complement strand
AAAGCGGTTGCCGGCCGCATCGAGCATGAACGAGCCCTCGCAACCCGAGAAGATCTTCGGGAATTGCGTGTAGTGGACGGTGTCGCCATGCGAGCAGTATTCGGCCTCGAGCGCGAGCAGGCGAGCCTCTTCCTCGGCCAGCGTCGCCGCCGGCGCGGAGGAAACATCGACCTGCTCGGCGCGGTCGAGCAGGGTGAAGCCGTCATCCATTGATCATGTCCTTGCGTGCAGGGGCTGCCGGTTCCGCAGTGGTTTCCGACAGCAGGGATTCGAGGAGGCCGACAGCCTCCGAGAAGGTGTTGAACGGGCGATGGCCGATGCCGTTGTCGCGGCAATGGGCGATCAGGCTCTTTTTGGCGAAGACGAGGTCGGCTTGGCCGGCGACGCAGAAATCCGAGCGGCCATCGCCCACCAGCAGGGTCAGCGGCCGGCTGAGGCTGCTGGCGACGCGGCACTTGCAGGTACCGCTGGCGCAGCCGCCGGAGGGGTCCGCATGCGGCGAGGTCAGCCGCCAGCGATCGCAGGGTAGCGGCTCGATATGATTGGCGACGACGGTGAGGCCGTTGAGGCCGGCACGGCCGAGCAGCGCATGGATGGTCCGGTCGAGCCCATCGGAGACGACGGTGACCGGAATGCCGGCGCGCTGGCACAACCGGACGAAGGCGGCGAAGCCCCAGTCGATCGCCAGCGAGGAGACGAAGGTGTCGAACACGTCGGGTGAGGCGTGCAGCAGCGCGACCTGGCGCTGCATACACTCCCGCGAGCCGATCTTGCCGGCAACCCAGTCCGCCTCGATCTCTTCCCAGCCCGGTTCCGCGAAACGCTGGAGCACGCGATCGGTCGTATCCTCGCGTGAGATGGTCCCGTCGAAATCGACGATTGCCTGCCAGTTCATGCCCGCTGCGCTCCAGCCAGTCCGCGCGTCGCCTCAGCAACCTCCGTGCCACTCATCAAGCCATTGAAATCCATAGATAAAGAGAGCCGCGATCCAGAGCTGCGACTCCCGCCTTTTGGAGGCGGCTCCATTTTTTGGAGCCTCCCGCTTTAGAATGGCGCGGTCGTCCCAGGCGCAGCGTAACGCCGGCCCCAGCGCCGGCAGAGCGGCCAGGCATGGCTCCCGGCTCGGCGCCGCTGACGCGGCTTGTCCGGGATGACTGCGGGGGTTTCAGGCCGGGAAGACGCACTCCAGCTCCCGCCGCGAACGATTCGAACCGCCGGAGCCCCACCAGCGGCACAAACCGTCTTGACTCACCGTCAGCTCGGCGTATTGTTCCTTTTATCGCAACTTAAGTTCCATTCTTTGGAACTTTCTTTGGAAGCGACCCGGATGTCCATCCTCACGGCAGCCGCAGATGTGCTTCGTTGCTTCTCCAGCACGCGTCACGACGTGACCGTGACCGATCTCGTGACCCTGCTCGGCATGCCCAAAAGCAATGCCTCACGCCTGCTCAGGGCGATGCGCGACGAGGGACTTCTGGAGACGGTCGGCGACAGCAAGCGCTATCGCCCGGCGCTGCTGCTGGCGCAGGTCGGCCAGCTCTATCGCTTCGCCGCATCGCTGATCGACCGCGCCGACGCCGTGGTCGGTCGCGTCTCCGACCAGATCGGCCATACCGGCTACATCAGCGTGCGCCGCGGCAACGAGGTCGTTGCGGCCACCGCCCATCCCGGCCGGCATGCGCTGCGAGTCGTCACCTCGATCGGCGATCGCATCCCCGCCTTCGCCTCCAGCACCGGCCGCGCCTTACTCGCCAGGCTGTCTGACGACGAGGTCCGCGCGCTCTACCCCAAGGGCTTCACCGCCCCGTCCGAAACCGCGCCTCGCGACATGGACGAGTTGTTAGCCCGGCTGGCCGAGACCCGGCGCGCCGGCTTCGCCGAATCCCATGACGAAGCGGTACGCGGCGTGCGCGCCATTTCGGTCGGCCTCGGCGATCCCACCACCGGCGACGAGGTCGCGCTCTGCATCACCTTCCCGGCCGCGACGGTCGAGCCGGGCGAGCGCCTTTCCATCATCCGGTCCCTGGCCGAAGGCGCCGCCGAGATCGCGGCGCTGACCCAGGACAAGCGCTTCTTCCCCTTGAACCTCTCATCTTCGGAGACTGCTCCATGAGCAATCGCTGGCGCATCGGCTTCGACATCGGCGGCACCTTCACCGACTTCATCCTCTATGACGGGCAGGAGCGCTCGGTCCGGCTGCACAAGCGCCTGACCACCCCGCACGATCCCTCGGAAGCGGCGCTGATCGGCCTTGGCGAGCTCACCGAGATGGCCGGGATCACGCTCGCCGATGTCGGCGACATCGTCCACGGTACGACGCTCGTCACCAATGCCGTGATCGAGCGCAAGGGCTCCAAGCTCGGCCTGATCACCACCAAGGGTTTCCGCGACATCCTCGAAATGGGGACCGAGCAGCGCTACGACATCTACGATCTGTTCCTGACCTTCCCCGACCCGCTGGTCTCGCGCGAGCATCGCCTCGAAGTGCCCGAGCGCATGGACCGCGACGGCAAGGTCGTGACCGCGCTCGACGCCGAGGCCGTGCGCAAGGCCGCCCGCGAGCTCGCTGCCGCCGGCAGCGAGGCGATCGCGATCTGCTTCCTCAACAGCTACCGCAACCCCGCCCATGAGCAGGAAGCCGGCCGCATCGTCCGCGAGACCTGCCCGGAGCTGACCGTCTCCCTGTCGAGCGAGGTCGTCGCCGAGATCTGGGAATACCAGCGCTTCGTCACCACCGCCGCCAACGCCTATGTCCAGCCGCTGATGCGGCGCTATCTGGAGCGGCTGGAGCGCGAGCTCGCCGCGCGCTCCTTCCGCGGCTCGCTTCGCCTGATGCACTCGGCCGGCGGCCTGGTCTCGCCCGAGACGGCGCGCACCTTCCCGATCCGCCTGCTCGAAAGCGGCCCGGCCGGAGGCGGCCTCGCCACCGCCCTGTTCGGCGAGCTCGCCGGCCACAAGGACGTGATCTCCTTCGACATGGGCGGCACCACCGCCAAGGCCTGCATGATCGAGGACGGCCGCGCCGAGATCGCGCCGATGCTGGAGGCCGGCCGCGTCAACCGCTTCGCCAAGGGCTCCGGCCTGCCGATCAAGGCGCCGGTGATCGACATGATCGAGATCGGCGCCGGCGGCGGCTCGATCGCGGCGATCGACGAGGTCGGCCTGCTCAAGGTCGGCCCGCATTCAGCCGGCTCCGACCCCGGCCCGGCCTGCTACGGCATGGGCGGCGTGAAGCCGACCGTCACCGACGCCAATCTCGTGCTCGGCTACTACGATCCCGGCTTCTTCCTCGGCGGGCGCATGGCGCTCGATCTCGACGCGGCGCGCAAGGCCATTGCGACCGTGGCCGAACCGCTCGGCCTCTCCATCGAGGAAGCGGCCTGGGGCATCCACAAGGTCGTGGTCGAGAGCATGGGCGCCGCCGCCCGCGTCCATCTCGTCGAGAAGGGCAAGGACCCCCGCCATTACGCCATGGTCGGCTTCGGCGGCGCCGGCCCGGCTCACGCGGTCGACGTCGCCCGCGTGCTCGGCGTCAAGCAGGTCATCATCCCGCCGGCCTCGGGCGCGGCCTCGGCGCTCGGCTTCCTCGCCGCGCCGCTCTCCTTCGATCAGGTGCGCTCGCTGCCGGTCGAGTTCTCGGAAGGCTTCGACGCCGCGGCGGTCAACCGCGTGCTGACAGCGCTGGAAGAAGAAGGCCGCAAGCACCTGATCGAAGCCGGCGTTAAGCCCGGCGACGTCACGGTCGAGCGCTCGGCCGACATGCGCCTCGTCGGCCAGATGCACGATATTTCGGTGCCGCTGCCCTCGGGCGCGATCGATGCGTCGAGCCTGGAGGCGATCCGCGCCGCCTTCGGCAAGGCCTATTCGGCCCGCTACACCTCGGTCTACGAGGGCGCCCGGCTGGAGGCGATCAACTTCCGCGTCCGCTGCGCCGGCCCGGTGCCGACGCTCTCGCTCTCCGGGGCGGCCGGCGGCGGCGACGCCACGGCCAAGGTCAAGGGCACACGCCGCGCCTGGTTCGAGGGCGGCTGGAGCGAGGCTGAGGTCTACGACCGCTACGCCCTGCGCCCCGGCGACACCATCAAAGGCCCGGCGATCATCGAGGAGCGCGAGGCGACCACGATCGTCCCGCCCGGCGACAGCGTCAGCATCGATGACGTCCTGAACCTGATCGTCCATGTCGGCCAGGCCAACGCGGCCGAGACCACGATCACCGCCGACATGCCGCTGGCCGAGGCCGCGCGGCGCATCGAGGCCGATCCGATCTCGCTCGAGATCATGTGGAGCCGCATGATCAACGTCGTCGAGGAGATGTGGCTGACC
>PNLY01000192.1 GCA_013823325.1 Methylobacterium sp. | reverse complement strand
GGATCTATCCCGACGGGCCTGCACCCGCAGATCGGCAAGCCGATTGCTCGACGTAGAGCAGCTCTTTCCTCGCGATGACGAACAGACCGACGATCGTGCTGCAGCAGGCCCACGGCGCCGCGAGGACGCGCCGGCCGAGGCTGCACCCCCCTCCGTGCAGCCTCCGGCGCCCCTGTTCGAAGGCTACGGCTCGATCAGCCTGTTGCGGATCGCGTAACGAGCCAGATCGACCGCCGTGCGCAGATTGAGCTTCTTCATCGCCGAGGTGCGGTGCGTGTCGACGGTCTTGATGCTGAGACCCCAGCGCCGCGCGATGGACTTGTTCGATTCCCCTTCCGCGACGAGCTGCACGACCTCGCGCTCACGGGCGGTCAATGTCTGCGACGCCACCGTCTTTTCGCTGCCGAGGAGCTGGTCCAGCAGGCATTTCGCCACCCGCTGCGAGAAATAGGTCTTCCCCTCCGCCAAGGCCCGGACGCTGGTGACAATCTCTCGGTCGTCTTCGGACTTGAGCAGATAGCCGCGCGCGCCGGCCTTCAGCGCGTCGTGAATCAGCCCGTCATCGTCATGCATCGTATAGATCAGCATCCGGGTGTCGGGCAGGCTCCGGAGAACCTGCCGAACCGCCTCCAGCCCGTTCAGTATCGGCAGCGAGTGGTCGATCACCACGACGTGGGGAGCATGTTCGAGCGTGAGGCGCACCGCCTCCTCGCCATTCCCGGCCTCGGCGCAGACATGCCAGCCCGGTTGGGTTTCGAGGATTGCCCTGAGGCCACCGCGCACGATGGGATGGTCGTCCACGACCAGTATCTTCAGCTCTCGTCTACCCATCATGCTCGGGTCTCGACTTGCTCGCCGCAGTCTCGGTTGTCGCTTTCACAGAATCAAGCGGGCCGGCACGCCGTGTCCGAAGCAGATGGCAGCGCGCGCGACCGGACCTCTTCAGCCTGGTCGACCTCGGCCAGCGGCAGTCGCAGCCGGATCGTCGTTCCTTTTCCTTGCTCGCTCGTGATCTCCAGACTCCCGTGGCTGTCGTCGATGAAAGTCTGGACTTGGCTGAGCCCCAGGCCACTGCCCTGTCCGGCCGTCTTGGTGGTGAAGAAGGGATCCAGGGCCTGGCCGAGGATCGCTTCCGACATGCCCTGCCCGTTGTCTGACACGCGGATTTCGCTCCAGCCCAGCCCGTCTTGTCCCAGAGCCCGCTCGTCCCGAATCTCGAGAAACACCGTCCCCCCGCTCGGCATCGCGTCGCGCGCATTCAGGATCAGGTTCAGCAGGACGGCGAGAAACTGGGGGCGATCGATCCGGCACGGCAGAGCCGACGACGCAGTCGACAGGCTGACTTCCACCTTCGGCCCGGCAGCACGATGAAGCATCGGCAGCGCCTCGGAGATGACGAGGTTCAGATCGTTGACACCGGGCGCGCGATGGCCCGTGCGGGCATGCGACAGCAATTGGGTGACCAGTTCGCCACCGACGGTGAGGGTGGCGTCGATCTGATCCAGCAACTCGCCCGCCTTCTGCCGGTCCGCCACCTCAGGGCGCAGCAACAGGACGGCGGATCTGATGATCCTCTGCAGATTTCCGACGTCATGTGCCACTCCCGCTGCGAAACGGCCGATCGATTCGAGCCGCTCCGCCTCCGCCAGGCGCGCTTTGGCCCGTTCCTCCTGCAGCCGATGCCGCCGCGTCAACGTCTCGATGCCTGCGAACATCACGATGATGGTCGCCGCTCCGACGCCCGTCACCGTCATATGCGTGCGCCAGGCGCGCATGACGACGGCCTTGCTCATCGTCACGAGCATCACGAGCGGCAGGTTCTCAAGCGCCCTGAAGCTTGCCACCCGCTCGATTCCGTTGATCGGGCTCGTCCCCCAGAAGACCTCTGGAGCGCTCCCGTCCTGAAATCGCCTGAAGGTTTCCCGCCCCGCGGCCGAGGTGCCGATCAAGGCGTGGATATGCGGTGAGCGGGCGAGCTCGACGCCATCCTTGCGGAACAGCGCGACGTTACCACCGCCGATCCAGAGCTGGCTGTAGAAGCGCTCGAAATACATCGGATCCACCAGGGCCACCGCAACTCCCGCGAAACGGCCGTCAAGTGCGTCGATCCGGCGCGACAGCGCGATGATCCAATCTCCGGATGTGCGGCTGCGCAAGGGCGCATCGATATACAGCCCGGCCGAAATGTCGTCTCGTTGCACTGCAAAATAGGCGCGATCAGCCACATTGGTCCGCAGCGTCGCCGCGTAATTCGTGTCCTGCGAGACAAGGCCGTCTGCTCCGACCACGAACAATGCGCGCACGAAAGGCAAGGTGCTCAAGCGCTTACGCATCTCGGCGATGAAACGGGGGTCGTTGTCGGTCAGGTTGGGTGTGCCCGCCGCTTCCGCGGCCACGCTTTGAAGGCTCAGATCGATTGACTGGATGGTGCGGGCCGTCTGCTCGGACAGGAGCTTCACCAGGTTGACGACGTTGCGCTCTGCCTCCTCCTGCGCGGCGAGATGGCTGCGCCAGGTCTCGAATGCCAGCAAACCCAGAATGCCCAGCACCAGAAGCAGCGCCGATGTCGGGCGGTGTAACACGGTCACCATAGGCGCCGCCTTTCACCGGGCGGCTCATGTCGCTGCATGCCCATCACTTCGGGAGAAATCTGAATCGTTTCAAAACGCAGACGTGCACTGGTCCTTTATTCTATCGCATCATCTTCGCGCCAGCCGATATCCACTTTGCGCGACGACCATACTGGCAGGCCTTGATGACGGTTCGAAATCAGGTCGATACCCTATGCATTCTCGGTGGAATGCCGATCCGTCTCCCAGCCGGTGAAGGCAGCGAACGACATCGGCTGCTGCCCGTTATCCTTCCGTTGGGCAGAATATCTGGCGAGCTCGAACAGGATGCCCGCTGCCAATCCGAGTGCCAACGGAGGATGAGCCTCGGCCGTTGAAGTCTTCAACGGGACCGAGGTGGAAACCGGCACCGAGAATGAAGCGAAGGGCAAGAACGGGCGTCAGCTTTCGGCGGCAGGCGCGCGACCGACCTGCGGGCGGCCCCAATGGAATTACGCGCGAAGCAATTGGGTTGAGATCGAGGAAGTGGCGGACAGGGAGGGATTTGAACCCCCGATACCCTTGCAGGTATGCCGCATTTCGAGTGCGGTGCATTCAACCACTCTGCCACCTGTCCGCGGTCGCTCTGGTCGAGGCGGGGTGCTTACTACACATTGCATCCGCCCGGCACAAGCCTTTCCGGAACGATACGTCCACAACGCCGTCATCGCCCCTGAAATCCGGCGCTGCCATGCTGCTTTTCCTTGACGCAGCGCCCCGGCACGACTAGGAAGCCGCGTCCGGCGTGGGGAAACCCGCGCCTGATCTCTTTTGGCTGCCGCCAACCATGCCGCTTCGATGCGGCGAGTGCAGCGGCCTTGAAGAGCGAACCCGACCACGCAACCGACTGCCAAAAAGCCGTCCCGCGTGCGCCCTCTGGGGCACATGACCGGGCGGGGCTCAACATGGAGAACACTAAGATGTTCGCAGTCATCAAGACCGGCGGCAAGCAGTTCCGCGTCGCCGCCAACGACCGCATCACCGTCGCCAAGATCGAGGGCAACCCGGGCGACACCGTCGCTTTCGGCTCCGTCCTGATGCTGACCGATGGCGAGAAGTCGACGATCGGCGCTCCCTTCCTCGGCGACATCACCGTCGCCGGCGAGATCGTCGAGCAGGCCCGCGGCGAGAAGGTCATCGCCTTCAAGAAGCGCCGCCGCCAGAATTCCAAGCGCAAGCGCGGCTTCCGCGCCGAGCTGACCGTCGTGCGCATCACCGACATCCTCACCGGCGGCAAGAAGCCGGAGATGAAGAAGGGCGAAGCCGCCCCGGTCGCGCTCAAGGCCGGCAGCGAAACCGTCAAGGGCAAGGCTGCGGCCAAGCCGGCGAAGGCCAAGACCGAAACCAAGGCCGAAGGCCTCGACGCCTCCAACCTCTCGTTGATCTCGGGCGTCGGCCCGACCATCGAGAAGAAGCTGCGCGCCGCCGGCATCACCTCCTGGAACGACATCGCCGCCTGGACCGAGGCCGATATCGCCAAGTGGGACGAGGAGCTGAAGCTGCGCGGTCGCGCCACCCGCGAGGAGTGGGTCGAGCAGGCCAAGGAGCTGCTCGCCGGCAAGCCGCCGCGGGCCAAGGCCGATCAGGCCGAGCTCGCTTCCGGCGAAGACTACTGACCGGCGCTGACAGGCACCGCGCAGCTTCACGCCCGATCGGGGTGGCTTTCGCCGCCGATTCGGGTTACATGGACTGAAGAGTTTTTGAGGTAGGGCGTTATGGCTCACAAAAAGGCAGGCGGTTCGTCGCGCA
Organism: Methylobacterium sp.; assembly: GCA_013823325.1. Classification (GTDB taxonomy): domain Bacteria; phylum Pseudomonadota; class Alphaproteobacteria; order Rhizobiales; family Beijerinckiaceae; genus Allobosea; species Allobosea vestrisii. The sequence continues at coordinate 49 of PNLY01000192.1, read as the reverse complement.
ACGGTCGCGACTCCGAAAGCAAGCGTCTCGGCGTGAAGCGCTTCGGCGA
>PNLY01000191.1 GCA_013823325.1 Methylobacterium sp. | reverse complement strand
AAATCCATAGCAAATACATAAACCCCGTCGCTAAAGCGGCGGGGTTTTGTCGTTCCAGGCGAGCTACGCCCTTTCAGCCGGGACTCTCCGGAGAATTTCGGCAAGCTGAATAATCAGTTCGTGCTGCTTCTCGTCTCGTATCTCATCGAACGCTCGATCCCAGCGCGATCGTAGCGTTGCCGCAGGATGATCGTATTGCTGCTGTTCTGCGTCGGTAAGGGCGTTCGCACTCACCAGTGCTGAGACGCCTTCGTAGAGATAGCCAACTGATACACCCAGACTGACAGCGATATGGTAAAGTGCGCCAGCTCCGAGCCGGTCTATCCCCTGTTCGTACTTCTGGATTTGCTGATAGCTGACGCCTAGGACATGGCCAAGCTTGGTCTGGCTGAGCCCGCGCTCCTTGCGACGCCCCTTGATGCGGGCGCCGACATGGCGGTCGATCAGCTCGATGTGCTCTGATGACATGAAGGCACCCCACTCAGCGCGCATAGACCGTATACGCTATCGGACGGCGGATCACGCAGTCTAGGTTCCGTTCCGTTGCTCCTGCCATATCGCGTCGGCTGTGCCGACTAGAGCTATGGCTGATTGTCGATACCGATACCGATGAGGATGCCATGCCCACCAAAGCAGCCGGACAGATCCATATCGGCATCGGCGGCTGGGTGTTCGAGCCCTGGCGCGGCACCTTCTACCCCGACAAGCTCTCGCAGAAGCGCGAGCTCGAATATGCCGCTAGCAAGCTGACCTCGATCGAGATCAACGGCACCTATTACGGCTCGCAGAAGCCGGAGAGCTTCGCCAGATGGCGGGCCGAAACGCCCGATGGCTTCGTCTTCGCGCTGAAGGGCTCGCGCTTCTGCACCAATCGCCGCGTGCTGGCAGAGGCGGGCCCTTCGGTCGAGAAGTTCGTGGCCTCCGGCCTCAGCGAGCTCAAGGAGAAGCTCGGCCCGATCAACTGGCAGTTCATGGCGACCAAGGCTTTCGACCCCGCCGATTTCGAGGCCTTCCTGAAGCTGCTGCCGAAGGAGGTCGACGGCATCAGGCTGCGCCATGCCGTCGAGGTGCGCCATCCCAGTTTCCGCTCGCCGGACTTCGTCGCGTTGCTGCGCGAATACGGCGTCGCGGCGATCACCTCGGGCGATTCCGACTTCCCGCAGATCGCCGACGTCACCGCGCCCTTCATCTATGTCCGGATCATGGGGACCAAGGAGGCCGAGGAGCAGGGTTATCCGGCCAAGGACCTCGACGCCTGGGCCGGGCGCGCCAAGGATTGGGCCAAGGGGACTGCGCCCGCGGATCTCGAACTCGTCGCGCCTGCGGCGGAGAAGGCGCCGCGCGACGTCTTCCTCTATGTCATCAGCGGCGACAAGGTCCGCAATCCCGCCGCGGCGATGGCTCTGATCGAGCGGGTCGGCGGCTAGAACGTTTTCGAACGAAGTAGGCCGGTTCGCGTGAAGAAAATGCGATAAAACAAGAGTTTGAGAAGTCCGTAATTCGGAGAATTGCGGACTTCTCAGGTCTACTGCGCGGCCAAGGCTGCCGGCTCCTGGCAGACATCAACCCATTCTGCGCCCGTGAGCGCCGCCATGCGGTCCGGGCTGATGCGTACCGCCGTCTGCGTCGAGCCGGCGGCCGGCACGACCTCGTCGAACACCTTCAGCGAGATATCGCAATAGACCGGCAACGGCGTCGGGAGGCCGAACGGGCAGACGCCCCCGACCGGATGGCCGGTGATGGCGACGACCTCGTCGAGATCGAGCATGCGCGGCTTGGCGCCGAAGGCGGCCTTGGTCTTCCTGTTGTCGAGGCGGGCATCGCCGCGCGTCACCAGCAAGACGACGCGTTCGCCGAGGCGGAAGGACAGGGTCTTGGCGATGCGGGCCGGCTCGACGCCGAAGGCCTCCGCCGCCAGCGTCACCGTAGCGCTGCTGCCGTCGGTTTCGAGGATGGCGATGTCGGGAGCATGCTCGGCGAAGAAGGCGCGAACGGATTCCAGGCTCACGGCATATTCCTTCCGAAGCGCCACCAGATCAGGGATGCAACCAGCGCCGGCACGCCGAAGACGACGAGCAGGACCGGGGCCTCCTGCAGGAAGCTATAGCCGGCCCGGGTGATGCCGACGATCAGATTGATCACCGAGACGGCGAACCAGAGCGGGATGAACAGCTTCATCGCAAAGACGATCGGGTGCCGCCCGCCGGTGTTGAGCCGCGGCGCGATCAGGAGCAGCACGCCGAGCAGAGCGAAGCCGGCGGCGATGACCTTGACGGTGTGCACTTCACGGCTCCTTCGGACGCAGGGACAAGGTTTCCCACGCTGCGACGATGATCAGGATCGCAGTCGCGCCCATGCTGAACCCGAGTGGCGGCAGGCTGCCAGCCAGCGGTGTGAGCAAAGCGAGCAGGCCGAGCCCGATCAGATGAGACAGTGGATGCCAGCCGGCGGTGACCTTCTTGAAGAACAGGTTGCCGAGGAGGTACAGCGCCGGCCCGGCGATGATCGCGATCGCCGTCTTCATGTCGGTTAGGCCGCCGGGATGGGCGAGCACGAACTCGTCGCCGACCGCCACCAGGATGATGCCGGCGACGAGCAGCAGGTGGATATAGGTATAGGCGATGCGCGCCAGCCGGCCGGGATCGTCGGATCGCGCGATCTGCTCGCTGGCGCGCTCGGCGCCGATGTTGAAATAGATCCACCACATCGCCACCGAGCTGAGGAAGCTGTTGGCGAAGGCGAGCACGATGACCGGCGTCATCGTCAGCTTGGCAAAGGTCGCGCCGGTGACCAGCACGGATTCACCGAGCGCGATGATGACGAACAGGGCGCAGCGCTCGGAGAAATGGCCACCCTCGATGGTCCAGTCGGCGGTGGTCGAGCGGCCGAGGCCGGGAACATAGAAGCCGAGCGAGGGCGAAACGTATTCGAGGCCGAGCGCCAGCGCCCAGAAGGCGAAACGGCTATTGCCCTCGGCGAGGCCGCCGGCGATCCAGAAGATGCCGGACAGGACGAGCCAGGCAGTAATCCGTTGGAAGTTGCGATAGTTCGCGAGGCTGTGCGGCTTCAGGCTCAGCATGGTGAAGAGCGAGCGGCCGATCTGCATCGCCGCATAGGCGCCGGCGAAGATCAGGCCCTTCTCGCCGAAGGCCTCGGGCAGCGAGGTCGAGAGCAGGAGCCCGGCGAACATCAACGCGAACAGCATCAGCCGCACGGCGATATGGTCGGGGTCGAGCCAGTTGGTCACCCAGCTCGTATAAATCCAGACCCACCAGACCGCGCCTAGCAGCAGCGCCGCCTGGGCGAGCCCGAGCGCCGAGAAATGCTCGAGCAGCGTGTGCGAGATCTGGGTGATCGCAAAGACGAAGACCAGATCGAAGAAGAGCTCGACGAAGCTGACCTTATTGTGCGTGTGCTCCGCGCGCGGGCGCAGCACATGTCGTCTGGAGCTGTTGCCGCTCATACCGCCCCCCGCGCTCTCGATTCCGCAAAACTCTAGAGCAAGATCAGAGGAGGCGGGAAGACAGCTTGGCCGGCCTCAGTGCCGGAAATGGCGATGGCCGGTGAAGACCATGGCGAGCCCGGCCTCGTCGGCGGCCTTGATCACCTCGTCGTCGCGCATCGAGCCGCCGGGCTGGATCACTGCGGTGGCGCCGGCTTCCGCCGCGGCGAGCAGGCCGTCGGCGAAGGGGAAAAAGGCGTCGGAGGCGACGACCGCGCCCTTGGCCAGGCTCTCCGCCGCGCCGGCGGCCTTGGCCGCTTCGCCGGCCTTCCAAGCGGCGATGCGCGAGGAATCGACGCGGCTCATCTGGCCGGCGCCGACGCCGACCGTGGCGAGGTTCTTGGCATAGACGATGGCGTTCGACTTGACGTGCTTGGCGACGCGGAAAGCAAAGCGCAGATCGGCGAGCTCGGCTTCGCTCGGCTGGCGCTTGGTCACGACCTTGAGCTCCATGTCGTCGACGACCGCGTTGTCGCGCGCCTGCGCCAGGAAACCACCGGCGACGGTGCGTAGCGAAAGGCCCGCCTTGCGCACATCCGGCAGCCCGCCGGTCAAGAGCAGGCGCAGGTTCTTCTTGGCGGCGACGAGTGCGATCGCCTCCTCGTCGGCATCCGGGGCGATGATCACCTCGGTGAAGATCTCGACGATCTTCTTCGCCGCTTCGGCATCGAGCTTGCGGTTCAGCGCGACGATGCCGCCGAAGGCCGAGACGGGGTCGCAGGCGAGCGCCCGCTCATAGGCCTCGAGCAGCGAAGCGCCCTCGGCGACGCCGCAGGGATTGGCGTGCTTGACGATGACGCAGGCGGCGGTGCGGGCCGGGTCGAATTCGGCGACGCATTCGAAGGCGGCGTCGGTATCGTTGATGTTGTTGTAGGAGAGCTGCTTGCCCTGGACCTGGCGGGCGGTAGCGACGCCGGGGCGCTGCTCGGGCGTGCGGTAGAAGGCGGCCCATTGATGCGGGTTCTCGCCATAGCGCAT
>PNLY01000190.1 GCA_013823325.1 Methylobacterium sp. | reverse complement strand
CGAGGACGACATAGCGGCCGACGGCGGCAAAGCCGGGGAAAGCCTCGCGCGGATAGCCGCGTTTCACCGCGACCGCCCAGGCGGCGACCATCAGCGAAGCGCAGAGCAGCAGGCCCGGCACGACGCCGGCGGTGAACAGGTCGGCGATCGAGAGATTGCCGCCCGCCGAGAGCGAATAGATGATCATGTTGTGCGAGGGCGGGATCAAAAGCGCGATGATCGCCGCATTCGCGGTGACGTTGACGGCGTAGTCGGCATCGTAGCCGCGTTTCTTCATCTGCGGGATCATCAGCCCGCCGACCGCCGACGCATCGGCCACCGCCGAGCCGGAGATGCCGCCGAAGAGCGTGCAGGTCACGACATTGACCTGCCCGAGCCCGCCGCGCAGATGGCCGACCAGGCTCGCCGCCATCTGGATCAGGCGCTCGGCGATGCCGCCGCGGATCATCAGGTCGCCGGCATAGATGAAGAACGGGATCGCCATCATGGCGAAGGCGTTCATGCCGGAATTCATCTGCTGGAAGACGACGACCGGCGGCAGGCCCATATAGATCACGGTCGCGACCGAGGCGATGCCGAGGCAGAAGGCGACGGGCACGCCGATCAGCAGGAGCAGCGAGAAGGTGCCGAAGAGAACCCAGAGTTCCACGATCAGACCTCCTGCTCGGAACCGAAATGGCCGAAGCCGAGCGGGGCCTGTTTCTCGCCGGTGACGAAGAGCAGCATCTTCTCGAGTGCGAACAGGGCGATCAGCGCACCGCCGGCGGCGATCGGGACATAGTCCCAGCCGCGCGAGATGCCGATGATCGGCATGCGGTCGCTCCAGGTCCCGGCGGCGAGCTGGCTGCCATAGACCAGCATGGCGAGGCCGAAGGCGCAGACCAGGCCCTCGCCGATCAGGATCAGCGCGGCACGCACCGGCGGCGGCGACATGGCGAGGCCAACCTCGAAGCCGAGATGGTCGCTCTCGCGCACGCCGACGGCGGCGCCGAGCAGGATGAACCAGGACATCAGGAAGAGCGAGCCGGCCTCGACCCAAGTCGGCGTGTCGTTGAGGACATAGCGGCCGAACACCCCCCAGGCGACCATCACCGTCATCAGCACGAGGCCGGCGCCGGCGGTGAACAAGGCGTAGAGGCTGAGCTTGGCGCCGAGGCGCGTCAGAAGCGCGGTGAAGGCGTGCATGGGATGTCCAGGGATGACGAGGGCGAAGGCCGGCCTTTCGTCATTGCGAGCGAAGCGAAGCAATCCAGGGGAGCGTAGAGCACTGCCGCCCCTGGATCGCTTCGTCGCTATGCTCCTCGCAATGACGCGCAAGAGCTGCGCCGGCCGAGGGGCCGGCGCAGGAAATCACTTCACCGCCTGGATGGCGGCGACCATGTCCTTGAGCTTCGCGTCGGTGACGAACTTGTCGTAGACCGGCTTCATCGCGTCGATGAAGGGCTGCTTCTCGACCGCGTTGATCTGGGCGCCGCCGGCCTTGACCTTGGCTTCCGAGGCCTTCTCGCGGGCGTCCCAGAGCTCGCGCATCTTGGCGACCGATTCCTTCGCGGCGGCCTTGATCAGCGCCTGGTCGGCAGCGTTGAACTTCTCGAAGCTCTTCTTCGACATCACCAGCACCTCCGGCGAGAGCGAGTGCTCGGTCTGCGAATAGAACTTCGAGACCTCGAAATGCCGGGTCGATTCATAGGACGGCCAGTTGTTCTCGGCGCCATCGATGACGCCGGTCTGCAGGGCCGAATAGACCTCGCCGAACGGCATCGGCGTGGCGTTGGCGCCGAGCGCGGAGACCAGCGCGACGAACATGTCCGACTGCTGCACGCGGATCTTCATGCCCTTCATGTCGGCCGGGCTGTTGATGGGGCGCTTGGAATTATAGAACGAGCGCGAGCCGGAATCGTAGAAGGCGAGGCCGATCAGGTCGTGCTTCTCGAACTCCTTGAGCAGGTCGTCGCCGATCTTGCCGTCCATGACCTTCCGCATATGGTCGACCGAGCGGAAGATGAAGGGCAGCGAGGGTACGTTGGTCGCCGGGATCAGGTTGTTGAACGGCGCCATGTTGATGCGGTTGATGTCGATGACGCCGAAGCGGGTCTGGTCGATCGTGTCCTTCTCCTGGCCGAGCTGGGCCGAGTGGAAGACGTTGATCTTGATCCGCCCCTGAGTCCGCTCCTCGAGCAGCTTGCCCATGTGGCGCACGGCCTCGACCGTCGGATAGTCGGTTGGGTGGATGTCGGTCGAGCGCAGGGTGACGTTCTGCGCTTGTACCGAGGTCGCGAGCAGCGCGGCGAAGGCGACGCCGGCGAGCGCGGAGAAACTCCGTCGATTGAGCATGGTCTTGTCCTCTCCCCAAAATGATCGCCGGCTTATTCCGGTCGTTCTTGTCCCCTGACGGGAGCCGCGCCGGCACGGCCGGCACGGCGATCTTTCACAAAAATTCCGCCCGCATCGGCGTGAAGGAATCGATCAATTGCCCGGCCTCGATATTGACGACGCCATGGACGAGATTCTCGGGCACGAAGAAGGTGTCGCCGGCGACAAGCCGGCTAGTCTGGCCGTCGATGGTGACGTCGAAGACGCCGCTCTCGACATAGGAAGCCTGGCGGTGCGGATGCTGATGCGCTTTGCCGATCGCGCCGGTCTCGAAGGCGACGCGCACGACCATCAGGTCCGGGCCATACGCCATGATCTTGCGCCTGACGCCGGGCTCGGTTGGCTCCCAGGCGATCTCGGCATCATGCTGGAAGAAGGAGTTGAGACGGTCGCTCATCGCGCCAGCCAGCCTCCGTCGACGGGAAGGATCGCGCCGTGGATGTAGGCTGCGGCATCGCTCGCCAGGAACACTGCCGCGCCGCCGATATCGGACGGCTTGCCCCAGCGCCCGGCCGGGATGCGCGCGAGGATTGCGGCGTTGCGGTCGGGATCGGCGCGCAGGGCCTCGGTGTTGTTACTCTCGACATAGCCTGGCGCGATCGCATTCACATTGATGCCCTTGGCCGCCCATTCGCAGGCGAGCAGCCGTGTCAGCCCGGCGAGCCCGCTCTTGCTCGCGGTGTAGGAGGCGACGCGGATGCCGCCCTGGAAGGAGAGCAGCGAGGCGATGTTGACGATGCGCCCGCTGCGGCCGGCCGCGAGCGCGGCTTTGGCGAAGGCCTGGGCCAGGAAGAAATTGGCCTTGAGGTTGAGGTTCATCACCTCGTCCCAATCGCTCTCGCTGAAATCGAGCGCGTCCGCCCGGCGGATGATGCCGGCATTGTTGACGAGGATGTCGAGCGGGCCGGCGAGCGCCTGAGCCTGCTCGATCACCCGCGCCGCGATGCCCTCCTGCTGGAGATCGACCTGGAGCGCGAAGCTGGTCCCACCTGCCTCCGCGATCAGTTTCTCCGTCTCGGCCATGCTCGAGCGCCCGGCCGCGACGACCCTCGCCCCAGCCTCAGCCAAGGCCAGTGCGATGCCCTGGCCGATGCCGGTATTGGCGCCGGTGACCAGTGCCGTGCGGCCGTCCAGCGAGAAGGGCGAGCGCGCGGCCATCAGCGCAGCGTCTCCACCGGGGCGGCATCCATGTCGGTGAACTCGACATTGTCGCCGGCCATGGCCCAGACGAAGGAATAGTTCGAGGTGCCGCAGCCGCAATGGATCGACCAGTTCGGCGAGATCACGGCCTGCTCGTTGGCGACAAGCAGATGCCGGGTCTGCTGCGGCTCGCCCATGAAGTGGAAGACGCGATGGGCTGGGTCGAGGTTGAAGTAGAGATAGGCCTCCATCCGCCGGGTATGGGTGTGGCAGGGCATGGAGTTCCAGACCGAGCCTGGCTCCAGCGCGGTCATGCCCATCACCAGCTGGTTGGTACCGGTTGAGTTCGGCATGATGTATTGCCGGATGGTGCGCTTGTTCGAGGTCTCGCTCGCGCCGAGATGGATGGTGTTGGCGTCATCCTTGCGGATGAGCTGGTGCTTGGCTTCGCGATGGGCCGGGGCGCTGGTCAGGTAGAATTTGGCCGGGTTGGCGGGATCGGCGCTGGCGAAGGAAACTTCTTTCGCACCGAGCCCGACATAGAGCGCGTCGAGATTGGGCAAGTCGAAGCGCTCGCCGTCGATGGCGACCGAGCCGGCGCCGCCGAGATTGATCACCCCGAGCTCGCGGCGCGCCAGGAAGAAGGGCGTGCCGGTCGGCGGGAACGGATCGAGCGTGAGCGGCTTGGCTGCCGGCGTCGCGCCGCCGACGACCATGCGGTCGTAATGGCTGTAGGTCAGCGTGACCTCGCCCGGCACGAAGATGCGCTCGATCAGGAAGTCCTGACGCAGCGTCTCGGTGTCGTAGCCGCGCACATCACGGGGATGAGCGGCCTGGCGTTCGTCGATGGTCCTGGTGGCGCTGGTCACAGCCGGTAGGCCTCCTTGGCCAGGCGATAGGCGAGATCGTGGGCGACTTCGGCGGCCTCGTCCTCGTCGAGCCGGTGCTCGGCGACGAGCTTGGCGAGGTAGTGGCAGTCCATCCGGCGGGCGACGTCGTGGCGC
>PNLY01000189.1 GCA_013823325.1 Methylobacterium sp. | reverse complement strand
GGCGCGATCAACTTCATCACCACCATCCTGAACATGCGCGCGCCCGGCATGACCATGCACAAGATGCCGCTGTTCGCCTGGGGCGTGCTGGTCACCGCCTTCCTGCTGCTGCTGGCTCTCCCGGTTCTCGCCGGCGCGATCACCATGCTGCTGACCGACCGCAATTTCGGCACGACCTTCTATGATCCGGCCGGCGGCGGCGACCCGGTGCTCTACCAGCACCTGTTCTGGTTCTTCGGCCACCCCGAAGTGTACATCATGATCCTGCCGGCCTTCGGCATCGTCAGCCACATCATCTCGACCTTCTCGAAGAAGCCGATCTTCGGTTATCTCGGCATGGCCTACGCTATGGTCGCGATCGGCGTGGTCGGGTTCATCGTCTGGGCCCACCACATGTACACGGTGGGCCTGTCGCTCAACACGCAGCGCTACTTCGTCTTCGCGACGATGGTGATCGCGGTTCCGACCGGCGTGAAGATCTTCTCCTGGATCGCGACGATGTGGGGCGGCTCGCTGCGCTTCACCGCGCCGATGGTCTGGGCGATCGGCTTCATCTTCCTGTTCACCGTCGGCGGCGTCACCGGCGTGGTGCTGGCCAATGCCGGCCTCGACCGCTCGCTGCATGCGACCTACTACGTCGTGGCCCACTTCCACTACGTGCTGTCGCTCGGCGCGGTGTTCGGCATCTTCGCGGGCTTCTACTACTGGTTCCCGAAGATGAGCGGCTACATCATCCCGGACTGGATCGGCCGCCTGCACTTCTGGGTCGCCTTCATCGGCGCGAACCTGCTGTTCTTCCCGCAGCACTTCCTCGGGCTGTCCGGCATGCCGCGTCACTATGTCGACTACCCCGACGCGTTCGCCGGCTGGCATTTCTGGTCGTCGATCGGCTCCTACATCTTCGCGGCCGGCCTGCTGATCTGGCTCTACGGCATCGTCGTCGCCTTCACCAAGAAGGAGCTCGCCGGCAACAATCCGTGGGGCGAAGGCGCGACCACGCTGGAGTGGACCCTGTCCTCGCCGCCGCCCTTCCACCAGTTCGAGACCCTGCCGCGCATCACCGGCTCGGACCACTGATCGAACCGGCGGCGGGCCAAAAGCCCGCCGCCGCCCCTCCCCCGAGCGCCTGATCTAAGGCGTTCCGGAGACGGGCGGATCCCGCAAACAGCGCCTCTCGGGCGCCATGAGAGTTGAAGCGAACGTATTTCGATGTCTGCTGCCTTCGATCAGATCACCCAGGCTGACGATGGGGTCGCGCTGAGTTCCACCGGCGAGGCGCGCGACTTCTTCGCGCTGCTCAAGCCGCGGGTGATGTTCCTGGTGATCGTGACCGCGCTCGGCGGCATGGTCGCGGCGCCCGGCACGGTCAATCCGGTGATCGGCTTTGCCGCCCTGCTGGCGATCTCGGTCGGCGCCGGTGCTTCCGGCTGCCTCAACATGTGGTGGGACGCCGACATCGACGCGGTGATGGCCCGCACCGCCGGCCGCCCGATCCCCGCAGGCCGCATCCTGCCCTCCGAGGCGCTCGCCTTCGGCCTGACGCTCTCGATCGGCTCGGTGCTGGTGCTCGGCCTCGTCGCCAATCTGCTCGCGGCAGCGATGCTGGCCTTCACTATCTTCTTTTACGCCGTCGTCTATTCGATGTGGCTCAAGCGGGCGACGCCGCAGAACATCGTGATCGGCGGCGCCGCCGGCGCCTTCCCGCCGATGATCGGCGAAGCGGTGGTCACCGGCGATTTCGGCATGACCTCGATCGTGCTGTTCGCCATCATCTTCCTGTGGACGCCGCCGCATTTCTGGGCGCTCGCTCTGGTGAAGTCGGCCGACTACGCCCGCGCCGGCATCCCGATGCTGCCGAACGTCGCCGGCCCGGCCGCAACCCGCCGCCAGATCGTCGCCTACACGCTCGTGCTCGCTCCCGTCGCGGTTCTGCCGGCGCTGATGGGCTTCGGCGGGCTGATCTATCTGATCGTCTCGGTCGTCACCGGCCTCGCCATGATCGGCCTGTCGCTGCGCGTATTGAAGGTCACCGAGGGTGAAGCCGCCAACAAGGCCGCCTATGCCCTGTTCGGCTTCTCGATCCTCTATCTCTTCCTGCTCTTCGCCGTGCTGCTGGCCGAGAACGGCCTCGGCCTGATGTGGGCCCTGCCCAAGGTGCTGGGATGAGCCAGGACCCGCAAGGCAAGAAGCAGCCGCCGGCGCCGTTCTCGCCGGAGGACATGGCGCGGCGCAATCGTCGCTCGGTCGCGCTCGCGCTCGTGCTTGGTGGCCTTGTGCTGTTCTTCTTTATCGTGACGCTGGCCAAGACCGGGCCGGCGATCCTCAACCGGCCGCTGTGACGCGATGAGCGCAGCTTCCCGCAATCGCCGCACCGTCCTCGCCTGCAGCGCCGCCGTGCTCGCCATGACCGGGCTCTCCTTCGCCGCGGTGCCGCTCTACAACCTGTTCTGCAAGGTCACGGGCTTCGCCGGCACGCCGATGGTCGGCACCGCCGCCACCGGCAAGACCAGCGATCGAATCGTCTCGGTGATGTTCGACGCCAATGTCGCGCCGGCCCTGGGCTGGCGCTTCGAAGCGGAGAGGACAGAGATCAAGGCGCAGGTCGGCGTGACGCAAACGGTGTTCTACAAGATCACCAACACCTCCTCGCGGCCGATGACCGGGATCGCGACCTACAACGTCCAGCCGAACCAGTCGGGCGCCTATTTCGTCAAGATCCAGTGCTTCTGCTTCACCGAGACGACGCTGCAGCCGGGCGAGACCCTGGAAGCGCCGGTGGTGTTCTACATCGATCCCGAGATCGAGTTGAACCGCGAGCTCGCCAGCCTGAAATCGATCACCCTGTCCTACACCTACTTCCCGTCGAAGAACGGGCAGCCGGTGGCGGAAAGCAAGGGTGACGGCAATCAATCGAAACTATAAAGCTGCGCAGGAAGCGCTGCACTTCTACGGACGCGGAGACTTGAGCACGATGGCCGGGGCCCATACCAAGAACCACGACTACCACCTCGTCGACCCGAGCCCGTGGCCGATCGTCGGCGCCGCCAGCGCGACCATCATGGCGATCGGCGCGGTGATGTGGATGAAGGCGCTGCCGCTGCTCGGCATGAACATCGGCCCGCTCGTGTTCGGCGTCGGCCTGCTCGGCGTGCTCTACACCATGCTCGCTTGGTGGATGGACGTGACCCGCGAGGCCGAACGCGAGGGCCATCACACCCGCGTGGTGCAGCTGCACCACCGCTACGGCATGCTGATGTTCATCGCCTCCGAGGTGATGTTCTTCGTCGCCTGGTTCTGGGCCTTCTTCGATGCCAGCCTGTTCACCGGCGAGCACATCCAGTACGCCCGCGCCGAGTTCACCGGCGGGCACTGGCCCCCGAAGGGCATCGAGACCTTCGACCCCTGGCACCTGCCGCTGCTCAACACGCTGATCCTGCTGACCTCCGGCACCACCGTGACCTGGGCCCACTACGCCCTGATCCAGGGCGACCGGAAGGGCCTGAAGCAGGGCCTGTGGCTGACCGTGATCCTCGGCATCCTGTTCACGATCACGCAGGCCTACGAGTACGCGCACGCCGCCTTCGCCTTCAAGGGCAACATCTACGGCGCGACCTTCTTCATGGCGACCGGCTTCCACGGTTTCCACGTCATCATCGGCACGATCTTCCTGGCGATCTGCCTGTGGCGCGTCTATCTCGGCCACTTCAAGCCGAACCAGCATCTCGGCTTCGAGTTCGCCGCCTGGTACTGGCACTTCGTCGACGTGGTCTGGCTGTTCCTGTTCGCCTCGATCTATGTCTGGGGCTCCGGCACGCCGGCAGCGCACTAACAGTCGGGCCGGAAGCGGCCGCGAACCTGACACAGGGGCGGCCGCGAGGCCGCCCTTTCCGTTTGCAGGAGGCCGCGATGGCGCAGCCGCAGATCACACCGCCCTCCCCTTACGCGACCGGCCTCGCCGGCCGCTGCCCGCGCTGCGGCGAGGGCAAGCTGTTCGACGGCTATCTCAAGCTGAAGCCGCGCTGCGCCGCCTGCGGGCTCGATTTTTCCTTCGCCGATTCGGCCGATGGCCCCGCCGTGTTCATCATGCTGATCGCCGGCTTCTTCGTGCTCGGGCTCGCGCTCTATGTCGAGATCGCCTACACGCCGCCGATCTGGCTGCACCTGCTGCTCTGGCTGCCGCTAGCCCTCGTCACCTGCCTCGGGTTGCTGCGGCCGATGAAGGGGCTGGCGGTCGCCCTGCAATATGCCCACAAGGCCGAGGAAGGCAGGCTGAAGAAGTGAGCGCGTCCGCCTCCCCCATGCCCCGGCCGAAGCTGCTGCTGCCGGCGCTCCTGACCATCGTCGGCGTCGCGGTGCTGTGCACGCTCGGCACCTGGCAATGGCTGCGTATGAGCGAGAAGCGCTTCTTCATCGAGCGGCTGGAAGCGCAGGCCAAGGCTGCCCCCGTGCAACTGTCCGCCAATGGCGGCTGGCCGAAGCTCGACCTCACCCGCGCCCAGGCCAAGGGCAGCTATCTCGACGGCAT
>PNLY01000188.1 GCA_013823325.1 Methylobacterium sp. | reverse complement strand
CGGTCGAGGCTTGCCCGTATCGTGGTCGATCTCGTTGGCATTGCGGAGGACGAAACGGATTTAGCCCGGCGAGCCGTCGTCCGCTTCTTCAATATGTCACCAGAGGCAGATTCTTAGAATTCTTGCCAGGACGTATTACTGGCTTCCTCGCCACCTCCCTGACCAGTTCGTACACCCGCTTTGTTACAGATTGTATCAGCCGGGAACAGCCGGTTGACCGCCTGCGTCTTTATTCCAAGAGCGACAATTGTCGCCTGAAGGACGGGAGGCCGATTATGCACCATCTCGACGCTGCCATGCAGTCGTGGAGACTGCGCCAACGACTCCGAGCGGAGACCTGGGTGGTTGGGTCCGAGCCTGCCGCAGTTGCGCGGAAAGCTGCCTTAAATTGGCGGCTTAGCCGTTCCCCTTGCGTCTGTTGGAGAACTCAAATGATGCGCATCGCACTGATCGCTGGCCTTGCGGTCTCGATGATGACCGCCGCGCTCGCCCAACCCGCTCCAAAGCCTCAGATGGGGGATGGGATGCCCATGAAAATGATGATGCCAGAGGCGTCCGATTCCGCCCCAACGAAGGAATATAAAGCGGCAATGATGCGGATGATGCAGGCGATGCCATCGAAATACACCGGCGATCCCGACGTCGATTTCATGACGCAGATGAAAGCCCACCATCAGGGCGCGATCGAAATGGCGAAAGTTGCCCTCGCCAACGGCAAGGATCCCGCTGTGAAGAAGCTCGCCAATGAAATTGTCGGTGCGCAGGAAAAAGAGATCCAGACAATCGATCAATGGCTGAAAGCGAAAGGCAAATAGCGCCGGTTCGCGAAATCCTCGGCGCCCCCGACATCCAGCTGAGTTTCGAAAGGAGGCCGCCATGGAGCATAGCAGTCATGATAAAGGTCAGCACCATTACGGACGCCTGGCGATCGAACTGACGCTGGATTTCATCGTGAGGTACCTCGTGATGTACACGATGATCGCGGCGCTTGCGCATTTCCATTTCAATCTCAACAACGTCTATATGACCATGATGATGGTGGCGCCGATGACGCTCATCATGCTCATCTCAATGCGCTCCATGTTTCCGTCGCCGCGGTTGAACATCATGATCGTCGGCCTGCCCTTGTCGTCTTTGTCGTTGGCTTCATCGCCATGCGAACCCAAGCCGGCATTGGCAACGCCGAGTTCCTGCGCGCGATGATTCCGCATCATTCCGGCGCGATCCTGATGTGCGAAAAGGCCAGCATTACCGATCCCGAGATCGTCGCGCTTTGCCAGGGGATCACCAAATCGCAAAGTCAGGAAATCGAGCAAATGGAAGCGATCCTCGCCCGACAGAGGTGAAGCACTTCACATCTGAAACCGACATCCCCATTTCAGGCTTAGATCCTCAAGCCCCGAACGGGTTGTCCTTGGGGCAGGCCGGAGGAGGCGATGATGAGGGTGTCCCGCCAAGTCGCCCTGTCGACGATGAGCTTGCTTCTCTTGGCTCAGATCGAACCCGCGGTAGCCCACCGTGCCAACATGGCCCCGGGCGCTAAGGAAATTACCAGCGCGATCAACGGCAAGGTCTGCGCGACAGCAGGAGGAGCGCGCTTCACCTTCGATAACGATGGGCGCTTCTCATATGACGGTTTCTGGCAAAGCAGCGGAACCTTCACGCTGGACGATAGCGCGGTGGTCGTGACCTTCGACAGCGGCCTTCAGCGCGCGTTTGAAATCTCCAAGCGCGAGGGCGGGCTCTACATGGAAAAAACCCGCGTCGTCTGCGCTGCGAAGCAATGACGCGAACCTTCAGCCGGGCGAGCATAGCGCCCGGCCTCCGCTCCCTCCTGGACCAGATCAGATTTGCTGAAGCCCTCGGTAGCGCGCAAACGCGTGCTGCTTGCCGGCCGAAAAATGGCTCTGCGGCGCTTGACCAGGCACCTCCATGCCTGGCGAGCCGACCGGCATGCCGGGAACCGCGAGGCCGATCGCCCTCGGGCGCTCGATGAGCAGCCGCTTCACCGCCTCGGCCGGGACATGCCCTTCAATGAAATAACCGCCAATCTCGGCCGTGTGGCACGACATCAGAGTCTCCGGTACGCCAAGCTTGGCCTTGAGTGGAATTACGTCGTCGACCTGGACCACATCGACCGGAAAACCGGCGGCCTTGATATGCTCGACCCAACTGCCGCAACAACCGCAATTCGGATCGCGGGTCACGGTCATCTTCGGCAGTGTTTCCGTCGCTGCCGCCGTTCCGGCCAGCGCCAGGGCCGTGAAGGCTTGCGCCGCTCCGATCATCAACCCACGGCGGGTCGATGAAATACCGTCCTGCGTGTTCGCTCTCCTTCAATCTCGACCGCGCCCTTCCGGTTGTACTTGCCGCGCCTTCACCGAAAGAAGACGTATTTGACTAAGGCGGCGATCGCCAACAGCACGGCGACGCCGAGCCAGTGCAAAGTCCCCATGCTCCAGCTACTCCGTTCATCATTCAACGACCGCAGCTTGCCGGTGCACCTGCATAGGCTGGACTGCCGCGCTGTCGGTTTCCTCGGCGGGTAGAAGACGCCAGCCCTTGATCAGGCCGTAGATCGCCGGGATCACCAGCAGTGTCAGCACGGTCGAGGAGACCATGCCGCCGATCATCGGCACGGCGATGCGCTGCATCACCTCTGAGCCGGTGCCGGTGTTCCAGAGGATCGGCAGCAGCCCCGCCATGATGGCGACGACGGTCATGATCTTGGGCCGCACGCGCTCGACCGCACCCAGCATGATCGCCTCATGCAGGTCGGCGCGGGTGAAGCCCCGCCCTTGCGCCGCGCAGCGCCCACGCACCTCGCCGAGCGCGTGATCGAGATAGATCAGCATGATCACCCCCGTCTCGGCGGCGACGCCAGCGAGAGCGATGAAGCCGACGGCCACGGCCACCGACATGTTGAAGCCGAGCCACCAGAGCAGCCAGATGCCCCCGACCAGGGCGAAGGGCAGCGAGAGCATGACGATCAAGGTCTCGGTCAGCCTGCGGAAATTCAGGTAGAGCAGCAGGAAGATGATCGCGAGCGTCACCGGCACGACCAGCTTGAGGCGTGCCTTCGCCCGTTCGAGATATTCGAACTGACCGCTCCAGGCGATGCGGTAGCCCGAAGGCAGCTTGACGTTCTGCGCGATCGCGTTCTGCGCGTCGCGGACAAAGCCGCCGAGGTCGCGCCCGACGGTATCCACGAAGATATAGACCGCGAGCTCGCCGTTTTCAGTCCGGATCGAGGTCGCGCCGCGCTTGCGCTCGACGCTCGCGACCTCGCCAAGCGGCACGCTGGCGCCGGACGGCGTCGAGACCTGAACCTCGCGCGCGATCGCCTGCGGGTCGGAGCGCAGGTCGCGCGGGTAGCGGATGGTGACGCCGTAGCGCTCGCGACCCTCGACCGTCGTCGTCACCGTCTCGCCGCCCATCGCCATCACGACCGCGTTCTGGACATCGCCGACGGAGACCCCGTAGCGGCCCAGCGCGATCCGGTCCGGCACGATGTCGAGGAAATAGCCGCCGATGACGCGCTCGGCGTAGGCGCTGCTCGTGCCCGGCACGGTCTTCAGCACGGTCTCGATCTGACGCGCGATCGCCTCCATCTGCGCGAGATCGGTGCCGAAGACCTTGACGCCGATCGGCGTGCGGATGCCGGTCGCCAGCATGTCGATGCGGGCGCGGATCGGCTGGGTCCAGGCATTGGAGACGCCGGGGAACTGCAGCGCCTTGTCCATCTCCGCCTTGAGGCTGTCGAGCGTGACGCCTTCGCGCCACTCGGCTGGCGGTTTCAGGTTGATGATGGTCTCGAACATCTCCGTCGGGGCCGGGTCGGTCGCGGTCTGGGCCCGGCCGGCCTTGCCGTAGACCGAGGCGACCTCGGGGAAGGATCGGATGATCCGGTTCTGGGTCTGGAGCAGATCGGCCGCCTTGGTCACGGAGATGCCGGGCAAGGTCGTGGGCATGTACATCAGCGTGCCCTCGTTCAGCGTCGGCATGAACTCAGAGCCGAGCTGCCGCGCCGGCCAGATGCTGAGCCCGAGCACCACCAGCGCCAGCAGGATCGTCAAGGTCTTGGCCTTGAGAACGCCGCGGATGAGCGGGCGGTAAAGCCAGATCAGCGCCCGGTTGATTGGGTTCTTATGCTCCGGAATGATCCTGCCCCTGACGAAGACGACCATCAGGGCCGGGACGAGCGTCACTGAGAGCAATGCTGCCGCCGCCATGGCGAAGGTCTTGGTGTAGGCGAGCGGCCCGAACAGCCTTCCTTCCTCCGCCTCCAGCGTGAAGATAGGCAGGAACGAGACGGTGATGACGAGCAAGCTGAAGAACAGGGCCGGACCGACCTCGCTTGCGGCCTCGATCAGGATTTCGATGCGCGGCTTGTCCGGCGGCGCCCGTTCGAGATGCTTGTGAGCGTTCTCGATCATGACGATCGCGGCGTCGATCATCGCGCCGACGGCAATCGCGATGCCTCCGAGGCTCATGATGTTGGAGCCCAGGCCGAGCGCCTTCATCGCCGCAAAAGC
>PNLY01000187.1 GCA_013823325.1 Methylobacterium sp. | reverse complement strand
CGCTGCGGCCGGGTCCATCCGGGTCGCGAGGCCGGTCTCGGCGTGATCGGGCTTACCCTCGACATCGCGCTGATGCGGGTCGCAGGGCTGACCGAGCCGGACGACGTCCTGACGCAGACCTATCGCGAGGTCTTCAACGGCATGCGCCAACGGGCGGAGAGCGATCCGGCCCTGGCCGAGCCGCTCTTCCCCGGTGTGGTCGAGCTGCTGGCGGGGTTGTCGCAGCGGCCGGCCACGGTGCTCGGCATCGCCACCGGCAAGTCGCGCCGCGGAGCCGACTATATCGTCGAGCGCCATGGCTGGGCGGAGCTGTTCAAGACGGTCCAGACCGCGGACGACGCGATCTCGAAGCCGCATCCGGAGATGATCCTGCGGGCGATCGCCGAGACCGGCGCCAGGCCGGAGCGGACGCTGATGGTCGGCGACAGCACTTTCGACATGGAGATGGCCGTGGCGGCCGGCGTGACCCCGGTCGCGGTGTCCTGGGGCTTTCAGCCGGTCGCGGCGCTCCAGGCGGCCGGAGCGCGGCATGTGATCGAGAGCTGCGCCGAACTGACGGGGATCGTCGATCGGCTGGCGATGGCGGAGCCGGCTTGAGGGCGAGCGGTTCGCCCTGAAGAACGCGCTCAGCGCGCTTCGAGCTGGCCGAGTTCGTGCAACAGCGCCGCGCCGGTGCGCAGCCCGCTATAAAAGCAGTCGAGCGTCAGGTTCTCGTTCGGGGCGTGGTTGGCCTCGTCGGGGTTGGCATAAGGCGTGACGAAGGCGGGGATGCCGAGGATTTTTGTGAAGACGTAGCCGGGCAGGCTGCCGAAACCGGCCGGGATCAGCAGCGGCTCGACGCCCTGCGCCGCGACGAAGGCCCGGCGCAGCGGAGCGGTGAAGGGCGAGGCGATCGGCGTCTTCGAGGGCTGCATGCCGGCATCGGCCGCGACGAACTCGACTTCCGGCGCATGCTCAGCCACATGCGCCGCGACCTTGCGCAGGATGTCTTCGGGGTCCTGCGCGGCGACAAGCCGGATATCGCATTTAACCAGGGCTTCGTTCGGCAGGACCGTCTTGGAACCCGGGCCGCCATAGCCGCCATGGAAGCCGTTGATGGTGAGCGTCGGGCGGAAGCAGAGGCGCTCGTAGAAGGCCCGGTCAGCCGGCGCATCGAGCCTGGTCAGGCCGAGACTGGTCTTCACCGCCGCGATGTCGAGCGGCAGGGCCGCGATCGCGGCGAGCTCTTCTCGCGTCGGCGCTTCGACGTCGTCATGCAGGCCAGCAATGGTGATCTCGCCCGCGGCGTTCTTCATGGTGCCGAGCAGATGGACCAGCGTCCAGATCGGATTCGGCACGACGCCGCCGAAATTGCCCGAATGCACGTCGCGGCTGGCGTGCCGGCAGCGCAGCTCGAAGGAGACCACGCCGCGCGAACCGAACTTGATCGACGCCGCGCCGCTGGCATGGCGCGGTCCGTCGGCGGTGACGGCAAGATCGGCCTTGAGCATCGCCCTGTTGGCTTGGACGAAGCTGGCGATGTTCGGGCTGCCGATCTCCTCTTCGCCCTCCAGCAACAGGATGACATTGCAGGGCAAGGTGTCGTGCACCGCGAGATGGGATTCGATCGCGAGGATCTGGGCGAAGTGCTGGCCCTTGTTGTCGCCGACGCCGCGCGCATAGATTCGGCCGTCTCGGATCGTCGGCTCGAAGGGCGGCGAGAGCCATTTGTCGAGCGGGTCGGGCGGCTGCACGTCGTAATGGCCGTAGAGCAGAACGGTCGGCTTTCCCGGCGCTTTCTGCCAGCGCGCGACGACCATGGGATGTCCGTCGGTCGGCACCAGGCTGGTCTCCAGCCCGATCTTCGTCAGCATCTCGACCAGCAGTGCGCCGACTTCGGCGATGCCGATATTCTCGGCGCTGATGCTGGGATGGCGCAGATAGGCGAGCAGGCGATCGAGGAAGGCGCTGCGATTGGCTTCGATATGCGTGAAAACCGCAGCAAGAGAGTCGGAAGACGTCATGGTCGCGCTGCCTGCCGTAGGTAGGGATGCGGATCACGGTAGAGCGCTGCGCGTCGTCGCGTCCAATGCGCCGGACGCAGCCCGGAAAGCTGCTGACGGCACGCAGGAATGGCCGGCAGTAACATCCTCGCAACCACGCTGACTCAGGACCGTTTAACCTGAACGGACGTTCAGATTTGCGTGTTAACTACCTGATGACTGGCCCGGCTGCATCGTCTTAACACGACAGGGACAAGCCGACACATAACAACGTCGGACAGGGGTTGAACGATGATTGGCCACGAACTTCGCGAATTCGTCGATCACGTAATGGACAGGCGCGTGATCGACGATGAAGACGTCCGAATTCTTCAACGTGAGATCTTGCACGAGGTCGTTCTGACCCGTGACATCATCGATGTGCTGGTGGCGCTCGACCGCGCCGTCGCCGACAAGTCGCCGCTCTTCGCCGATGTGCTGCTGGCGTTCAGCGTCGACTTCTCGGTCTGGGAGAGCCGCCCGACCGGCCGGATCGACCGCGACAAGGCGCATTGGCTGGTGACGACGCTCTCGGCCGGCGACGGCCCGACGCCGCTGGCGCAGAAGATCGCCTTCGAGGTCGTCCGCGAAGCCGAGTCCTGCGACGAGGCGCTGGTCAGCTTCGCCCTGCGCAAGGCCGATGCCCGGATTTCCACTGCCCCGATCGCCCAGCGCGTGGTGCTGGCGAGCTGAGGCGGGAACACGGAGCGTTCACGACCGGCCGCCGCCGGGCGTTTGCGCAGGTTACAAAACTTTCGCATCAGTGGACGGATGCGCTTGCCTCCCGTAAAGCCCGCGCTGCACAATCAAAGTTCCGGGCCGGGGGACGCCACGCATGTTCACGAAGATATTGATCGCGAACCGTGGCGAGATCGCCTGCCGGGTGATCAAGACGGCGCGGCGGATGGGGATCGCGACGGTTGCGGTCTATTCCGACGCCGATCGCGACGCGCTGCATGTCGAGCTGGCCGACGAGGCCGTGCCTATCGGCGCAGCTCCGGCCGCCGAGTCCTATCTCCAGATCGACAAGATCATCGCCGCCTGCAAGCAGACGGGCGCGCAGGCCGTCCATCCCGGCTACGGCTTCCTTTCCGAGCGCGAGGCCTTCGCCAAGGCGTTGAAGGAGAACGGCATCGTCTTCATCGGCCCCAATCCCGGCGCGATCGCCGCGATGGGCGACAAGATCGAATCGAAGAAGGCGGCGGCCGCGGCCAAGGTCTCGACGGTTCCGGGCTATCTCGGCGTGATCGAGAACCCCGAGCATGCCGTGACCATCGCCGACGAGATCGGCTATCCCGTGATGATCAAGGCCTCGGCCGGCGGCGGCGGCAAGGGCATGCGCATCGCCCATTCCGCCGGTGAGGTCGCCGAGGGCTTCGCCCGGGCAAAGTCGGAAGCGGCGTCGTCGTTCGGCGACGACCGCGTCTTCGTCGAGAAGTTCATCGTCGACCCCCGCCATATCGAGATCCAGGTGCTGGGCGACAAGCACGGCAACGTCATCTATCTCGGCGAGCGCGAATGCTCGATCCAGCGCCGCAACCAGAAGGTGCTGGAGGAGGCGCCGTCGCCGCTGCTCGACGAGGCGACCCGCCGCAAGATGGGCGAGCAGGCGGTCGCTCTGGCCAAGGCGGTGAACTACGACAGCGCCGGCACGGTCGAGTTCGTCGCCGGCCAGGACAAGTCCTTCTATTTCCTGGAGATGAACACCCGCCTGCAGGTCGAGCATCCCGTCACCGAGATGATCACCGGCATCGACCTGGTCGAGCAGATGATCCGCGTCGCCTCTGGCGAGAAGCTTGGCATCAGCCAGGCCGATGTGAAGCTCGATGGCTGGGCGGTCGAATCACGCGTCTATGCCGAGGATCCGACCCGCAACTTCCTGCCCTCGACCGGCCGGCTCGTCACCTATCGCCCGCCGAGCGAGGGCCCGGATGGCGAGGCCACGGTGCGCAACGACACCGGCGTGTTCGAGGGCGGCGAGATCTCGATCTATTACGATCCGATGATCGCCAAGCTGGTGACGCACGCGCCGACGCGCGAGGCGGCGATCAAGGCGCAGGCGCGCGCGCTCGATGCCTTCGCCATCGACGGCATCCGCCACAACATCCCGTTCGTCGCGGCGGTGATGCAGCATCCGCGCTGGATCGCCGGCAATCTTTCGACCGGCTTCATCGCCGAGGAGTTCCCGGACGGGTTTTCGCTGCCGCAGCCGGAAGGCGAGATCGCCTTGCGCATGGCGGCGATCGCGATCGCCTGCGACCATCGCCTGAACAGCCGCAAGCGCAACGTCTCGGCGCAGATGGAGGGCTGGCGCAAGGTCGAGTTCGAGCGCACCCGCATCGTCTCGCTCGGCGGCGAGCGCTTCGAGGGGCAGGTCTCGGAGCAAGGCGGGACGGTGACGATCGCGTTCCCAGAGCGCAGCCTGACGATCGCCAGCGACTGGCGCCCGGGCGAGCCGGTCTGGCGCGGCACGGTCGACGGCGTTTCGATCGCGGCGCAGGTCCGGCCGATCCTG
>PNLY01000186.1 GCA_013823325.1 Methylobacterium sp. | reverse complement strand
ATGCTGATGGAAGGCGTGCCGCCGGCGATGATCGAGGCCGCCGGCAAGCAGGCCGGCATGCCTGTCGGCCCGCTCTCGCTCAATGACGAGGTCGCGGTCGATCTCGCCTACAAGGTGCTGAAGGCGACGAAGACGCAGCTCGGCGAGGGGGCCGTCGACCCGGCGCAGGAGAAACTGCTCAACGAGATGGTCGAGAAGCATGGCCGCCTCGGCCGCAAGAACAAGAAGGGTTTCTACGATTATCCGGAAGCCGGTCCGAAGCGGCTCTGGCCCGGCCTTGCCGAACTCACCAGGAACAAGCTCGAGCCCGAGCTGGTCGACATGGAAGAGCTGAAGCATCGCCTCCTGGTCACCCAGGCGCTCGAAGCGGCCAGGACCTATGAGGAAGGCGTTGTCACCGATCCGCGCGAGGCCGATGTCGGCTCGATCATCGGCTTCGGCTTCGCGCCTTACTCGGGTGGCACGTTGTCCTATATCGACAATATGGGCGCGGCCGCCTTCGTGAAGCTCTGCGAGAGCCTCGCCAAGAAGCATGGCGAGCGCTTCAAGCCGAACCGGCTGCTGAAGCGCATGGCCAAGACCGGCGAGAGCTTCTACGGCAGCGCCGAGAAGAAGGCCGCGGCCTGATCAGGCGAAGAGCCGCTCCCTCAAGAGCGGCTCCAGCCAGTCGGCGAAGACCTTGAGGCGGCGCGACAGATGCTGCCGGTGCGAATAGAGCAAGGCAACCGGCATCGGTTCCGCCCTGTGTTCCGGCATCACCTCTATGAGCTCGCCCGCCTCGAGATGCGCGGCGACGTCATAGGCCGGGATTTGGATCAGTCCGAGCCCGGAAAGGCAGCAAGCGATATAGGACTCGGCGCTGTTGACGGTGACGCGGCCGGCCATCGCTCGGCTGTGCAGGCGCTCTCCGTCATGCCATTGCCAGTCCTCGACCGCCCCGGTCGAGGGCGAGGCATAGTGCACCGCTTCGTGCGTTGAGAGATCTTCCGGGCTTTCCGGTACCCCAAGCCGCGCCAGATAGGCCGGGCTCGCGACATTGATCAGCCTGAGCTCGCCGAGATTGCGCGCGATCAGGCTGGAATCGCTGAGCGGGCCGACGCGCAGCACGCAATCGACGCTGTCCTCGACCAGATTGACCGCGCGATCGGTGACCCCGAGCGCGACGGAGACGTCCGGATAGCGCGTCAGGAAATCAGGCAGCGCCGGCGCGATGATCAGGCGGCCGATCCGGCCGGGCACGTCGATCCGGAGCTTGCCGGCCGGCCCGTCGCTGGCGCTGCGGAACAGTGTCTCGGCTTCCTCGACCTCGGCGATCAGTCGCAGGCAGCGCTCATAGAAGGCGAGCCCGTCCTGGGTCGGCGCGACATGGCGGGTCGTGCGATGCAGCAGCCGCGTCCCGAGCCGGTCTTCCAGCAGGCGGATCGCCGCCGAAACCGAGGAACGCGGCTGGCCGAGCGTCGCCGCGGCGCGCGTGAAGCTGGCGCATTCGACGACGCGGGCGAAGGTGGCGAAGAGCTCGATCCGGTCCATGGCCGAGACGATGCAATTGTTCGTTCTTACTGACAAGTCATGTCAACTTATCCAGCTTTATCAGGACAATCGGCTGGCTACCTTGCTGACAGGGCGAAACGAGTTCGCAGCACAGCAGGAGACAGGGCCATGGCCAACCACAGCATCAAGGGCAAGACCGCCATCATCGCCGGCGGCGCCAAGAATCTCGGCGGCTTGCTCGCCCGCGACCTCGCTGCCCATGGCGCCAAGGCGGTGGCGATCCACTACAACAGCGCCGCGACCAGGGCCGACGCGGACGCGACCGTCGCAGCGGTGAAGGCCGCGGGTGCAGAGGCCGTTGCCTTCCGGGCCGACCTCACCACGGCCGGCGCCGTCGAGAAGCTCTTCGCCGACGCGACCGCTGCGCTCGGCCGGCCGGACATCGCGATCAACACGGTCGGCAAGGTACTGAAGAAGCCGATGGCCGAGATCAGCGAGGCCGAATACGACGAGATGGCCGCGGTGAACTCGAAATCGGCCTTCTTCTTCATCAAGGAGGCCGGCAGGGCGCTCAACGATGACGGCAAGATCTGCACGCTGGTGACCTCGCTGCTCGGCGCCTTCACTCCGTTCTATGCCGCCTATGCCGGCATGAAGGCTCCGGTCGAGCACTTCACCCGTGCGGCTTCCAAGGAGTTCGGCGAGCGCGGCATTTCGGTCACCGCAATCGGCCCCGGTCCGATGGACACGCCGTTCTTCTATCCCGCCGAGGGCGCGGATGCGGTCGCCTATCACAAGACCGCGGCGGCTCTGTCGAAGTTCTCGAAGACCGGCCTCACCGACATCGAGGACATCGTCCCCTTCATCCGCTTCCTCGTCTCGGACGGCTGGTGGATGACCGGCCAGACGATCCTGGTCAATGGCGGTTACACAACCAAGTGAGCCACCGGCCGACCGCTCTCTCCGAGGTGGCCGGGCTCTTTCCTTGACGGGAGCTGAAGCATTCATTCAGCTCCCGTCTATCCTCGCAAGCCTATCAAGGCGGCACGGAACAGGTTTCCGAGTAGGGCGACGCATGCATATGGCGATGGTGATCGGCGGCGGGGTCGTCCTGCTCGGCCTGTTCCTCCTCTTCGGCAAGCTCTGGGGCGGAGCCGAGCCGGCCGTCGCGACGGCGGCCAAGCTGTTCGTGCCGGCCTGGCTCGCGATCGCACTGGTCAATATGTGGGTCGGCGTCACCAGGGCCGGCTATTCGGTGCGTGAAGAACTGCCGATCCTGGCCGTGGTCTTCGCCGTGCCGGCGGCTCTCGCTCTCCTCGTCGCCTGGCGTGTCGCGCGCTGAAGCGGCTGAAGCGTTGCCACCATGGTGGCTCAACCAGCCAGCTCAGGTCTTTCCCCGATGGCCGCTCGGAGCGGCGCGGGGCTAGACTCGTCTGGCTTTTGATCGGGGAAGATTTGAGTTCATGCCTGTGCGGCCGATTCTGAATTTTCCCGATCCGC
The DNA here is from genome assembly GCA_013823325.1 of Methylobacterium sp. Classification (GTDB taxonomy): domain Bacteria; phylum Pseudomonadota; class Alphaproteobacteria; order Rhizobiales; family Beijerinckiaceae; genus Allobosea; species Allobosea vestrisii. Next base: position 1,644 of record PNLY01000186.1, on the reverse strand, counting down.
GGTTGCGCCTACCTGCAGTGCCGGTCACGCGTTTCGATGCTGATCTGCGTGCCCTTGCCGAAGACCTTCTCGATACGATGCGGGCAGCGCCCGGCATCGGGATCACTGCGCCGCATGTCGGCGTGTCGATGCGGCTCGTCGTGCTGGAGCTGACGCCGGGAGAGGTTCGCATCTATGCCAATCCGGTCCTCGACCAGGTCTCGCGCGAGACCATCCGCCACAGCGAGGGTAGCGTTTCGATGCCCGGCGTCACCGACGAGCTCGAACGCCATGCCCGCATCCGCGTGCGCTTTCAGGACCTCGACGGCAAGGAACAGAGCGAGGACGCGGACGGCCTGCTCGCCATCTGCCATCAGCACGAGATCGACCAGCTCAACGGCGTCTTCTGGATCGACCGCCTGTCGCGGCTGAAGCGCGACAGGCTGGTGGCGCGCTACAACAAGCTGCGGCGGGGGTGACTCTCGTCATGCTCGGGCGTGACCCGAGCATCTCAGGCAGGATGAGGCGCCGAGGGGCGCCTCCCCTGTGCAGAGGTTCTCGGGTCTGCGCTCCGCTTCGCCCGAGAATGACGTCAGTTCGGCTCAGTTCGCCACCGCCCGGATCACCCGGCGCAGCTTGCCGATCAGCTCCTCGACTTGGGCTTCGGTAATGATCAGCGGCGGCGAGAAGGCGATCGTGTCGGCGGCGGTGCGGATCATCAGCCCTTCCTCGTGGAAGGCGCGCTCGATCACCTCGTAGCCGCGCTTGCCGGCGCCCTCCGCCCGCGGCGCGAGATCGACCGCGCCGACCAGGCCGAGCGTGCGGATATCGACGACGTTCGGCTCGCCCTTCAGGCTCATCACCGCATCGGCCCACGCCGCCTCCATCGCCCGGGCGCGCTCGAACAGGCCCTCCTCGCGATAGATGTCGAGCGCTGCCAGCGAGGCTGCCGCCGCCAGCGGGTGGCCGGAATAGGTGTAGCCGTGGAACAGCTCGATGACGTTGTCGGGGCCTTTCATGAAGGCGTCGTAGATGTGCTTGCGCACGATCACGCCGCCCATCGGCACCGTGCCCGAGGTGACGCCCTTGGCGAAGGTGATCATGTCCGGGATGACGCCGTAACGCTCGGCGGCGAAGGCGAAGCCAAGGCGGCCGAAGCCGGTGATGACCTCGTCGAAGATCAGGAGGATGCCGTGCTTGTCGCAGATCTCGCGCAGGCGCTTGAGATAGCCCTTCGGCGGCGGCAGCGCGCCGGTCGAGCCCGCCATCGGCTCGACGATCACGGCGGCGATGGTCGAGGCGTCGTGCAGTGCGACGACACGCTCTAGATCATCGGCGAAATGTGCGCCGTACTCCGGCTCGCCCTTGCTGAAGGCCTGCTTCTCGCGGTCATAGGTGTGGGCGATGTGATCGGTGCCGGTCAGGAGCCCGCCGAAGAATTTGCGGTTGTTGACCATGCCGCCGACGGAGATGCCGCCGAAGCCGACACCGTGATAGCCGCGCTCGCGGCCGATCAGCCGGGTCTTCGAGCCCTTGCCCGAGACGTTCCAGTAGGCGAGGGCGATTTTCAGCGCCGAATCCGCCGCTTCCGAGCCCGAGCCGGCGAAGAAGACATGGTCGAGATCGCCCGGCGCCAACGCCGCGATGCGGGCGGCGGCGGCGAAG
>PNLY01000185.1 GCA_013823325.1 Methylobacterium sp. | reverse complement strand
AATCTTTCCTGTCGCTTCCGCGGCGATCGGGCCGGCTTGATGGGCTGCGCCCCGACATGCCTGCGCTTGCCCCGCTCGCGGCAATGCGCCTATCTTCGTCGCGAAATCGCGCCTTTTTCGAAGCGCGTCATCGTTCAACCGGAGGAAAATCGATGTTTCTCACCCGCCGCGCGGCGCTTGCCGCGCTCGCTGTCACCACGGCCCTCGGCCTTTCGCCGGCCTTTGCCCAGAACGCCGAGAAGCCCAAGCTGACGCTCGGCGTCGGCGGCAAGCAGCTGCTCTATTATCTGCCGCTGACCGTCGCGGAGAAGAAGGGCTTCTTCAAGGACCAGGGGCTCGACGTCGAGATCAACGATTTCGGCGGCGGCGCCAAGTCGCTGCAGGCACTGGTTGGCGGTTCCGTCGACGTCGTCACCGGCGCCTATGAGCACACCATCCGCATGCAGGCCAAGGGCCAGGACATCCGCGCCGTGATCGAGCTCGGGCGCTTCCCGGCGATCACCATCGCGGTGCGCAAGGACCTCGCCGACAAGGTCAAGTCCGCGGCCGACTTCAAGGGCCTGAAGATCGGCGTCACCGCGCCCGGCTCCTCGACGGCGCTGACCGCGCAATACGCCATGGTCAAGGCAGGCCTGAAGGCGAGCGACGCCGCGATCATCGGCGTCGGCGCCGGCGCCAGCGCCGTCGCGGCGATCAAGCAGAAGCAGGTCGACGTGATCTCGCATCTCGACCCCGTCACCTCGAAGCTGGAATCGGACGGCGACATCGTCTCGCTGATCGACACCCGTACCGAGGCCGGCACCAAGGCGCTGTTCGGCGGCTCGAATCCGGCGGCGGTGCTCTATCTCAAGAACGACTTCGCCGAGAAGAATCCGGTGACGACGCAGAAGCTCGTCAATGCGCTGATGAAGTCGCTGAAATGGCTGGAGACGGCCAAGCCGGAGGATGTCGCCGATCTCGTGCCGGCGGAATACCATCTCGGCGACAAGCCGCTCTACCTGACCGCGGTGAAGAACTCGCAGGAGAGCTATTCGCGCACCGGCATCCCGACCGCCGACGCGATGAAGAGCATGTACGACTCGCTCAAGCTGCTCGCCCCCGAGCTGACGAACTCAAATGTCGACCTGAGCAAGACCTTCATCGACTCGTTCGCCAAGAAGGCGGCGGCGGGGTCGTAATCCGGCTCAGGCTGGAGGCTGCGAAGGAAAAGGGCGCCGCTGCAAAGTGGCGCCCTTGCCATGTGAGCGTAACCGAACTGCCTGCTGGACTCGCTGCCGCTATGGCGCGAAGCTGCGCCGGTTGACGCTAGGAGAGGTCAGATGGCTGAGCGCTCCGACATCAAGGACTTGATCGAGAAGGCCTATGCAGCGCGCGTCAAAGGCGATCTCGACGCGTTGATGGACTATTTCCATCCCGATTGCCGGTTCCAGCTGATGGGAGCCGCGGAGCGCGAGGCGATTTGCCGGCCGCTGGAAGGTTGTGTGGCGGTGCGCGGTCAGATGGCCGAGTTCATCGGCGCCTTCACCTTCTCGAATTTCGAGACGCTCGATGTCGTGGTCGAGGGCGATCGGGCCGCCTATCACTGGCGCGCCGATGTGACCTTCGTGCCGACCGGCCGCACGGAGACTTTTCAGACGCTCGATCTGCTGAGCTTCGAGGATGGCAAGGTGCGCAGCCTGGCGCAGTTCACCGATACCGCCGGCGTCGCGCGCCTCACGGCCGCGGCGGCGAACTGAGCGGGTTCCTCATCGCAGTCATCACCGCTTTCGATTTGCCTGCGACGCCGTAGCCGCTAGGTTCGCCGCCTCGTGTCATCGAAGGCTGGCCTACCCTCATGAACATCCTCTCGATCCAGTCCCATGTCGTCTATGGCCATGTCGGCAATGCCTCGGCCGTGTTCCCGATGCAGCGCCTCGGCGTCGAGGTCTGGCCGATCCACACGGTGCAGTTCTCGAACCATACCGGCTACGGTGCCTGGAAGGGACAGGTCTTCGACGGCGCCACCATCGACGAGCTGATGGCGGGCATCGGCGAGCGCGGCGTGCTCGGAAAATGCGACGGCGTGCTCTCCGGCTATATGGGCTCGGCCGATATCGGCCACGCCATCCTCTCGGCCGTGGCCAAAGTGCGCGAGGCCAATCCCAAGGCGATGTATTGCTGCGACCCGGTGATCGGCGATGTCGGCCGCGGCGTCTTTGTGCGGCCGGGCATCCCGGAGTTCATGCGCGAGCAGGCGGTGCCGGCAGCCGACATCGTCACGCCTAACCAGTTCGAGCTGGAATTGCTCACCGATGTCGAGGTCAGGACGCTGGCCGACGCCCATCGCGCCGTCGAAGCGCTGCGCGATGCCGGGCCGAGGGTCGTGCTGGTGACGTCGCTGATCACCAATGAGACGCCGGCGGATTCGATCGACCTGATGGCGGCGGACGGGCAGGGCACCTATCGCGTGCGCACGCCGAAGATCGACATCAACATCAACGGCGCCGGCGATGCGATCGCGGCGCTGTTCTTCGTCCACTATCTGCGCGACGGTTCAGCCGCGAGCGCGCTCGGCAAGGCGGCCTCCTCGATCTATGGCCTCTTGAGGCGGACCAAGGAGGCCGGCTCGCGCGAGATCCTGACCGTGGCGGCACAGGACGAGTTCGTGACGCCCTCGCAGCTCTTCGCGCCGGAAGTGGTCTGACTGGTGACCTTCTTCTCCTCAGCCCTCATCCTGAGGAGCCGCGCAGCGGCGTCTCGAAGGATGTTCCAGGAGGCTCCGGAACCAGCTGGAGCATCCTTCGAGACGCAGCCTTCGGCTGCTCCTCAGGATGAGGGCTCGCGTTGGATGCCGCGGAATATCATGGGCGCACCATGAAGCTGCGCCTCGGCACCTTCAACGTCGAGAACCTGCTGACGCGCCACCGCTTCGAGCCCGGCGGACGGACCGAGACGGCGGCGGCGATGTCGCTGTTCCATTTCCCGCGCGCCGACGAGCGCGATGCGGTCGAGCGCTCGCTGGCGGTGGCGCTCGAGGACGACAAGCGCCAGATGACGGCGCTCGCCATCGCCGAGGCCAATGCCGATCTGTGGATGCTGCAGGAGGTCGACTCGCTGGCGAGCCTGCAGGCCTTCTTCGCCAACTATGTCCACCGCATCGCCGATCATCGCTACGGCCATTTCACCCTGGTCGACGGCAATGACCGGCGCAATATCGACATCGGCTTCGCCGCAAGGCGCGATCTGGTCCAGCCGCGGCAGGTCACGGTGCGCTCCCATAAGGGCATGAGCTTTGCCGATGCGCAGGCGTTCTCGCCCGAGATCGCCGCCTTCGGCATCAATCCGCGCGACAAGGTCTTCGCCCGCGATTGCCTGGCGGTCGAGCTCGATTTCGGGGACCGGCGGCTGACGCTGTTCGGCTGTCATTTCAAGTCGATGAACAATGGCCGCGACGACGGAAGGCAGGCGACCTTGCCGATCCGCCGGGCCGAGGCGCTCGCGGTGAAGACGATCATCAAGGACTGGTTCGGGCCGGGCTGGCGCGAGGCGAACTGGGCGATCCTCGGCGATCTCAACGGCTACCGCATCGGGCTCGGCCCGCTCGCTGCGCCTGTCGACGAGGGCGACAGCGGCATCGAGCCGCTGCTGGAGGATTTCGCGGTCGATCCGATGGAGAGCCTGCCGCCGCATGAGCGCTGGACACATTTCCGGCGCTACTGGTCGGAGGAGCGCCAGAGCCTGATCGACAGCCATATGCCGCTCGACCATATCCTGCTTTCGCCGGCGCTCGCCGCGGCCAATCCGAACCCGGCGATGCAGATGATCCGGCGTGGTCTGCCCTATCGCGTGCCACTCGATCCGCGCGAGGCCGACCGGTCGATGGCCAAGCTCGCCCTGACCTGCGACCGCTATCCGCGCGTCGGATGGGACCGGCCGAAAGCTTCCGACCATTCTCCGCTGACGATCGAGCTTACCATCCCGAAGGAGACCGCATGAGCCGCCACTTCGTCACGCTCGACGTGTTCACGACAAGGCCGCATGCCGGCAACCCGCTCGCAGTCGTGCTCGACAGCGAGGGGCTGGACAGCGCGGCAATGCAGGCGATCGCCCGCGAGTTCAACCTGTCGGAGACGGTCTTCGTCGCGCCGCCGGCGAAACCCGCCCACCGCGCCGCGGTCCGCATCTTCACGCCGGGGCAGGAACTGCCTTTCGCCGGCCATCCGACGGTCGGCACCGCCGTGCTCCTGGCACTACGCGATGCCGCTGAGGGGCGGGCGGCGGATCGGCTCGTGCTGGAGGAGAAGGTCGGGCTCGTGCCCTGCGTCGTCGCACTCGGCAATGCACGCTCGGCTCGCGCAACCTTCACTCTGCCGAAGCTGCCGGAGCAGGTCGCGCAGCCGATCGCCGACGCCGCGCTGGCAGAGGCGCTCGGGCTGGAGGTCGCCGATCTCGGCTTCGACGGGCATCGACCCGGCGCATTCTCGGCCGGTGTCTCCTATACGATGGTTCCGGTTGCCGGCCGCGAGGCGATTGCGAAGGCGCGCGTTGCTGGACCCTTCGAACGAACCATGGCAGCTGCGCCGAACGGCAATGCCTTCGTCTATTGCCGCCAGACGGAAGAGGCAGGGCATCACTATCATGCCCGGATGTTCTGGCCGGAGGCCGGCGTGACCGAGGATCCCGCGACCGGCTCGGCCGTCGCCGCCTTCGCCGGCGCGATCATGGCGTTCGACCGGCCGGGC
>PNLY01000184.1 GCA_013823325.1 Methylobacterium sp. | reverse complement strand
CCGGGTCGAGCTCCTCGATATGGGCGCTTTCGCAGATGAAGTCGTTGTTGAGCATCAAGAGCGAATAGATCGCCTCCTGCACGCCGGTGGCGCCCAGCGAATGGCCGGTCAGCGACTTCGTCGCCGAGATCGGCGGGCTCTTCTCGCCGGCGCCGAAGACCTCGCGGATCGCCTCGATCTCCTTGGCGTCGCCGACCGGGGTCGAGGTACCGTGCGGATTGATGTAGTCGATCTTGGCCTTCACGCCGTCGAGCGCCATGCGCATGCAGCGCACCGCGCCCTCGCCGGACGGAGCGACCATGTCGTAGCCATCCGAAGTCGCGCCATAGCCGACGATCTCGCCATAGATGCGGGCGCCGCGAGCCTTGGCGTGCTCGAGCTCCTCCAGCACGACGACGCCGGCGCCGCCGGCGATGACGAAGCCGTCGCGGCGGGCGTCATAGGCGCGCGAGGCGACAGCGGGCGTCTCGTTGAAGTTGGAGGACATCGCGCCCATGCCGTCGAACAGCACGGAGAGCGTCCAGTCGAGTTCCTCGCAGCCGCCGGCGAAGATCACGTCCTGCTTGCCCCACTGGATCAGCTCATAGGCGTTGCCGATGCAATGGTTCGAGGTCGCGCAGGCCGAGGAGATCGAATAATTGACGCCCTTGATCTTGAACCATGTGGCGAGCGTCGCCGAAGCGGTCGAGGACATGCCCTTGGGCACGGCGAAGGGGCCGACCTTCTTGGACGAGCCGCTCTCGCGCGCCTTGTCATAGGCGTCGATCAGCGCCCGGGTCGAAGGACCGCCCGAGCCCATGACGATGCCGGTGCGCTCATGGCTGATCTCTTTCTCTTCGAGCCCGGCGTCGCGGATGGCCTGCTCCATCGCGACCTGGTTCCAGGCCGAGCCGCCGCCATGGAAACGCATCGCCCGGCGGTCGAGCACGGTCGCAGGATCGAGCGTGGGCACGCCGGCGACCCGGCTGCGGAAGCCGTGCTCGGCGAAATCCTGGGCATAGGAGATGCCGGACTTGGCCTCGCGCAGCGAGGCCAGCACTTCCTGCGTATTGTTGCCGATGGACGAGACGATGCCCATCCCGGTGACCACAACGCGTCTCATGCTGCTTCTCCGGCTCTTTGGTGACGGGCCGGGAGGCCAACCCCGGACCTGTAATAGATCGCCTACCGCGCAAATGGACCGCGCGGCCGGCGAAGGCAAGTCGTCGGGTTGATTTTGCTCAGGCCGCTTCGGGCTTGAACAGGCCGACGCGCATATCGGTCGTGGTATAGATACGCTTCCCGTCGGCTTCGAGCCAGCCATCGGCGATGCCGAGGACGAGCTTGGACTTGAAGACGCGCTTGAAGTCGACGCCATAGACGACGTGTTTCACCGAGGGCAGCACCTGGTCGGCGAACTTGACCTCGCCGACGCCGAGCGCCCGGCCGCGGCCAGGCAGGCCGAGCCAGCCGAGGAAGAAGCCGGTGAGCTGCCAGAGCGCGTCCAGCCCGAGGCAGCCCGGCATCACCGGATCGCCCTTGAAATGGCAGTCGAAGAACCAGAGGTCCGGGCGCACGTCGAGCTCGGCGCGCACCATGCCCTTGCCGTGCTCGCCGCCTGTCTCGCTGATCTCGGCGATGCGGTCGAACATCAGCATCGGCGGCAGCGGCAGCTGCGCATTGCCCGGCCCGAAGAGTTCACCGCGCCCGCAAGCGAGGATCTCCTCGTAGCTGAATGACGATTGCCGCTCCATATCAGACTTCACTCCATTCCGGCCGCCTATGATCCGGCAGCCAACTCTCGATGCAACGTGCCTAACACGGTGTCGCTGCGGAACGGAAGGGCGCAAGGCCGGCTGGGCCGTGGATGATCAGCCGGCGAGCCCACGCCAGCCCTGGACGAGCGTCACGGCGGCAACGACGATCAACAACACGCCGACCGCACGCCCAAGGGCAGCCTCGGCCCGGGGATGGCCGGCGAGGGCACCGCGTCCGCCGCCCGCGGCGACAGCCAAACCACCATAGACGCTGAACTGTGTCACGGCGATGATCGCGCCGAGGATCGCCGCCTGCAGCCAGATTCCGCCGGCCTCCGGCTTGAGGAACTGCGGGAACACGGCGAACATGAACAGATAGGCCTTGGGGTTGAGCAGGCAGGTCAGCATGCCCTGCCGGAACGCCACGGCCGGAATGCGTGACCGCGCAGCAGGGATGGCGCCGAGCGAAGCGCCGCTGCGCAGCAGGCAAAGCCCGATCCAGGCAATGTAGAGCGCGCCGGCGAACAGCAGCAGTTTGAAGAGGGACGGAAACAACTTCAGCACGGCACCGACGCCGAGCGCTCCGACCACGACATGCACAACGCCGCCAGCGACGACGCCCGCCGTGGCATAAAGCCCCAGCCGTCGCCCGCTCGTCAGCGCATTGGCGAGCACGAAGGCCATGTCCATGCCGGGCACGATGATGATGCCGAAGACGAAGCAGAAGAACAGCCAGAGCAGGGCGGCGTCGGGCATGGGCGGCTCCTGGAACGAGGCCCGCTTCCTGCCAAGATCAGTTGCCGAAGCCTGTCAGCAGCGCCCCTATGCTTGCGGCCAGGGAGCCAAGGCCTTACATCGAATCTAAACGATGGTGTCCCGATGCTGGGACGATCTCATGGAGTCGACGCGCGGCATGGACGGCCAGACGCAGGAGCAGGGCTACGGAGCGGACGCACGGCAGGGCTGCCCCTTCCATGATGTGCGCCAGAAGCTGCGCCGGGTGGGCCTGCGGCCGACGCGCCAGCGCGTCTCGCTCGGCTGGCTGCTGTTCGCCAAGGGCGACCGGCACATCAGCGCCGAGATGCTCTATGAGGAGGCGATGAAGGCGCGGGTGCCGGTCTCGCTCGCGACCGTCTATAATACGCTGCACCAGTTCACACAGGCCGGCCTGCTGCGTGAGCTCGCCATAGACGGCGCCAAGACCTTCTTCGACACCGACAACAGCGACCATCACCATTTCGTGGTCGATGGCGAAGACAAGGTGATCGACATCCCGGCCTCGGCGGTCGACGTCGCCGAATTGCCGCCGCCGCCCGACGGCTACGAGATCAGCCGCGTCGACGTCGTCGTCAGGCTGCGCAAGGTCGGCGGCTGAACCCCTCGTGAGTAGCGCCTGCGCGCTACTGCACGGTCTCGTTGGGATAGACGCCCCAGAGCCGATCCTGCTTGATATAGCCGGACATCTTGCTGACCGTGACGCGGCACCAGGCGTTCTGGCAGGACTGCACATTGGCAATGACGCCCGGCTCGAGGGTCGCCACCACGGGCGCGCTCTCGCTGGTGGTCTCGCGCAGCGAGAAGGTTTCGCCCTTGTTCTTCGACCAGGGTGAGACCAGAACGGTGCGTCGCCCCGAGAGCAGGCTGTGCAGCACCCAGCCCTCGGTGCCGTCGGCGTCGCGGACGCGGCGCCAGGTCTCGAATTCAGCGGTGATCTCGACCGGCAGGCCGGCGCGCTGGAACACCCAGCTGGTGCGATGCTCCTTCGACGGCCCCTCGCGCAGATTGACCCGGTCCGACTTCAAGCTGACATAGCGCGGCAGCGGCAGGCCCGAGACCGGGCCATTGGCGACCTCCTGGGCCGAACCCGGCATCGCCAGCAGGGCCAGGCCCGCCACAACCGCAAGGCCGAGCGCAGCGCGCATCGTCTGAACCGTCATCAAACCCACTCCTCGCCTGTCCTGCTTTCGGCGCACTCACACCGAAGGGTCAGGTTGTGTTCCGCCGCAACGCTGCTAGAGAACGAAACGGCTGCCGCCCGTCGAAACGGCCCGACTCAATTCCTGATGCGCCTCGGTTAATGGGGGGTTGAGGCGGAATGGCGACGCTGCGGCCACTGGTCACGCCTATCGGGCGCTGTACCGGCAATATCGGAGCCCGAGGGGACTTCAAGGAGCCGCCCATGTCGAAGAAAAAGCCCCTGGTCGTGGTCACGCGCAAGCTGCCGGCCGTGGTCGAGACGCGGATGCGCGAGCTCTTCGACGCCAGGCTCAATCTCGACGACACGCCGATGAGCCAGGCCGCTTTGGTCGAGGCGATGAAGACCGCCGACGTGCTGGTCCCGACCGTGACCGACAAGATCGACGCAGGGCTGATCGCCCAAGCCGGCGATCAGCTCCGCCTGATCGCCAATTTCGGCAACGGCGTCGACAATATCGACGTCGCCAGCGCGGTGCAGCGCGGCATTACCGTGACCAACACCCCGGGTGTGCTGACCGACGACACCGCCGACATGACGATGGCGCTGATCCTCGCCGTCGCCCGGCGCATCGCCGAAGGCGCCCGCATCATCACCGACGACGAATGGGCCGGCTGGTCGCCGAACTGGATGCTGGGGCGCCGCATCACCGGCAAGCGCCTCGGCATCGTCGGCATGGGCCGCATCGGCCAGGCGCTGGCTAGGCGCGCCGCCGCCTTCGGCCTGTCGATCCACTACCACAACCGCCGCCGGCTCGATTCGCGCATCGAGGAAGCGCTGAATGCGACCTATTGGGACTCGCTCGACCAGATGCTGGCGCGCATGGACGTCGTCTCGGTCAACTGCCCGCATACGCCGGCGACCTATCACCTGCTCTCGGCTCGCCGGCTCAAGCTGATGAAGCCGGACGCCATCCTGGTGAACACGGCGCGCGGCGAGATCGTCGACGAATCGGCGCTCTCGCGCATGCTGGAAGCCGGCGAGCTCGCCGGCGCCGGGCTCGACGTGTTCGAGCACGAGCCGGCGGTCAATCCGCGCCTGCTCAAGCTCGCTCGCCAGCATCGCGTCGTGGTTTTACCCCATATGGGCTCGGCCACGCATGAGGGCCGCGCCGATATGGGCGAGAAGGTCATCGTCAACATCAAGACCTTCATGGACGGGCACAAACCGCCGGATCGCGTCCTGCCCAGCATGCTCTGAG
>PNLY01000183.1 GCA_013823325.1 Methylobacterium sp. | reverse complement strand
TGCTAGGGTCGGGAGATTTCGTTGGAGATTTGTCGGCCTTTGGCAGCGACGAGCCTGCGACCTATTTCCAAGCCATGGAGGATACTGTTGCGCTCGTCCTGAACCAGGGACAGTTCCTCGAAGAATTGCGCAACTTGCCAGAGTTCGCCGAACTCGTGGCGAAAACGCTCTGTAGCCGTTTGCGCTTGATGAAGCAGCTCTACATCGAGAGCAAACTGCTACCGATGAAGACGCGACTCTATGCGGACCTGATCCGTCACGGCGTCCGGGACGGGCAGGGACGGCTGTGCATTTCGCCGATGCCGACGCATGCGGAGGTGGCGCGCAGAATCGCGTCCCAGCGAGAGACCGTCACGAGGCATTTAAGCCAGCTGGCAAAGCAAGGTGTGATCGATAGTTCGCACGGGTTCATTGTTATCACCGGCGAAGCGTATTTGCGTTCCGAAATCAGCAAGGCCCTCGGCGTCATCGAATGGCAATGACAGAAATTTTTCCGTAGTTTGTGAGTTTCTTCACAGAGCTCGTTGAGCAAGATGCTAGTATCGAAATCGGTTGAAGCCTAGCTGGTTCTCAACCTCCAAAAGAGACCAGACTTGAGGGGGTAGATCCCAATATCTGCCCCCTCTTTTTGTCGCAGAATCTGGCCCGTCACGATCGCGGCGGACCTAGCGCGCGACGAATGGCTACCTTAAGCTCTCTCCGGGAGCGGCAAAATCATTCCGGATCGCGTATAGTTCGGCAGTGAACGCTGAGACGAGACGGGAGTTCGCACTGCCGGGCGGTCTGAGAAGGAGCGCCCTGAAATGCACGGCCGGCTCGAAAGGCCGGACGACGACGCCCTGGATCATCTTGTCGGCGATGATGAACGGGTTGACGAGGCCTATGCCGAGACCCTGCGCCGCCAGGATAGCGATGGTCACGCCATAGGGCGTTTCCACCAGGATGCGGGGCTGGACGCCGTGTTCCGCAAAGATCCTGTCCATGGCGAGCCGCACGGTGTCCTCCGGCGCGAGCGCCAGGAAGCCCTCGTCGTTCAGGTCCGCCGGCACAATGACATCTCGGCTTGCCAGAGGGTGTCCCTGTGGCATGACGCAAACCGCACGAGGCGTGGTGAAAACGCTGTGCAGGACACCGTCGGTATCGATCTCGTCGGCTGCCAAGCCGATGTCGAAGCTGCCGGAAGCGACCAGGTCGCGAACGACGTTGGAGGTGCGGACCTGATAGCTGATCCGCACCTGCGGGTGCTTGCGCGAGAATGCCGTGATGGCCCGCGGGACCAGGCCGTGCCCGAGCGCAGAGAGGCTGGCGACACGGATAGTCCCGGCGCCGACCTCCTTGATCTGAGCAGCCCGTAGTTTGAGCCGATCAAGACCGACCAGATTGGCCTTCACCTCGGCGTGGAAGAGCAGCGCTTCGCGAGTCGGAACCAGGCGGCCACGGATCCGATCGAACAGACTGAACCCGAGCTCGGACTCAAGCTTCGCAAGCGAACGGCTGATGGCCGGCTGCGACGTGCTGAGCAGGGCAGCCGCCGCGCCGGCGCCGCCGCTGATCATGATCGCATGGAAGACGTCGATGTCGCGCAGGTTCATGGGGGGGCATATCAAGAATGGATCGACTCTATCGATATGGCCATAGATGGCAATGCCAGCGCGAGCTAGCGTTGGCCTATGACGAAATCCGACGACACCTCGCACATTCATCCGCCCGAGCGTTCACGCCAGCCGTTCCAGGCCGTGGCAATGCCGGTTGAGCGCGCTTCGACGATCGTTTTCGATGATCTCGAGGCGTTTGAGACCCGAGCTGACCGCGTCTATGACGGTTTCAGTTATGGGCTTTACGGAACGCCGACGAGCCGGCTCCTCGAAGACCATATCGCCCAGCTCGAAGGGGCATCGAGGGCGCTCGTCGTGCCGTCCGGCATGGCGGCGATGACACTGGCGACGATGGCGGTGTGCCGGAGCGGCGACCGAATCCTGATGCCCGAGACGTTGTATGGGCCGGCGCGGGACATGATCCTGCGCTTCCTCGGGCCACTCGGCATTGCGGCGCAATCCTACGATCCGCGGCTCGATGCCGGGATCGCGGAGCTGCTCGACGAACGGACGCGGCTGGTGTGGGTGGAATCTCCGGGTTCTGGGACCTTCGAGGTTCAGGACGTTCCTGCGATTGTCGCGGCGGCCCACAAGGCTGGCGCGTTGGTCGCAGCCGATAACACTTGGGCTTCGCATCTGCTGTTCAAGCCGCTGGCTCACGGCGTCGACATCGCCATGCAGGCGCTGTCGAAACATGCCGGCGGTCATGGCGACCTGCTCATGGGCTCGCTCGCCGTGCGCGACGAAGCCCTGTTCCGGCGCCTGAAGGATACCGCGCGCTTCCTCGGCTACGGCGTCTCTCCGGAAGATTGCGCACTGTGCGAGCGCGGCCTGATGACCATGCCGGTCCGCATGCGTCACGCCGCCGCGAGCGCAGCCGAAATCGTGACCTGGCTGTCACAGCGCCCGGAGGTCGTTCGGATCCTGCACCCGGCCGTGCCGGACCATCCCGGACATGCGGTCTGGAAAAGGGATTTCAACGGGGCGGCCGCGGTGTTCTCGATCGTGCTCAGACCGGAACTCGCTCCCTTGCAGGGCGAAGTCCTCAGGCAGATGCGCCTGTTCAAGCTCGGTGCGAGCTGGGGCGGTGTGCATTCACTGGTCGCGGTCAACGATCCACGGAAAGGTCGGACCAGTCTTGATTGGCTGCCATCGGGGCCGGTCTGGCGGTTGTCGGTCGGCTTGGAAGCACTTGATGACCTGATCGGCGATCTGGAGCGGGCCTTTATCCCGTTTGCTCAGTTCGCGGCGGCGTCGAAGTCGGTGGGCCGAACGGCAGCTGAATAACCGCAGAGAACTCCAAAAAACAGGGGAATGGAGATAGCCATGACAAGATTGAAAGTGCTGCTCGGCGCAGCTCTTGCCGCCGCGAGTCTAACGGCGAGTATCAGTGATGCCAGCGCGCAGAGCGTCGTGAACAAGATCAAGCAGCGCGGCTATGTCAGCTGTGGCGCGAGCCAGGGCGTGCCCGGGCTCTCCCGGCCCGATGAGAGGGGCTATTATCGCGGCTTCGATTCCGACATCTGCCGGACCTTCGCTTCGGCCATCCTCGGCGACAAGGACAAGATCCGCTTCGTTCCGCTCAATGCCGGCCAGCGCTTCCCGGCGCTGCAGACCGGCGAGATCGATGTCCTCTCGCGCACTTCGACCATCACACTCTCACGCGACACGGTGGTCCGCTTCGTCTGGATCACGCTTTATGACACCGACGGCCTGCTCGTGCGCAAGGCGGACAAGATCACCGATCCCAAGCAACTGGCCGGCAAGACGGTGTGTCTGCAGGGCGGTGGCAGCCTCACGGAGAAGGCGATCGAGGAGACCGAGGAAGAGCACGGGATCACGATGAAGAAGGTCTACTTCGACTCGACGATCCAGGCCCGCGATGCCTTCTTCGGCGGCCGCTGCGATACTTATGTCACCGATGGCACGGCCGCCGCCGGGCAGCGGGCCTCGGTGGCCAAGAACCCGGACGACTACGACATCATCAAGGTCGGCCATGCGGCCGAACCGAACGGCGTCGCGGTGGCGCGCGGGGATGATCAGCTCTTCGACATCACGCGCTGGACGGTCAACGCCCTGCTCTGGGCCGAGCTCCACGGCATCACCGCCAAGAACATCGACGAGAAACTGAAATCGGGATCGAGCGAAATCAAGCGGGTGCTTGGTCAGGAGGCCGGCTTTGGCAAGCCGCTCGGGCTCGATGACAAATGGGTCTACAACGTCATCAAGCAGATGGGGAACTATGCGGAGATCTGGGACAACAACCTCGGCAAAGACAGCCCCCTCAAAGTCGAGCGCGGCCTGAATGCGCTCTGGAAGGATGGCGGACTGAACTACCCGTACCCCTGGGACTAGGCGCTGCCAGGGGAGTGCGACGAACGCTCCCCTGTTCTCAACGGCGAATAAAAAAAGGGGAAAGCGCCATGCTCAACGATGCCAGGGCAAGATCGATCGTCATCCAATGCGCACTGGTGGCGGCTGTCGTGGGGGCTGCGACGCTTCTGGTCAGCAATACCTTCGCGAACCTGCAGGCGCGCGGCATCCCGATCGGGTTCGACTTCCTGACGATGCCGTCGAGGATCGTCATCTCCGAGGCGATCCTCTCCTATAAATCGCGGGACCCGTATTACTGGGCGATCGTCGTCGGCCTTGCGAACACGGTCTTCATTTCCGCGCTCGTCATCGCCTTCTCGTCGGTTCTCGGCCTGATCGTCGGCGTCACCCGGCTGAGCAGCAATCCGCTCGCCGCCGGGACTTGCCGTGTCTGGGTGGAGATCGCGCGCAACTCACCGCCGATCGTCCTGCTGATCTTCCTCTATTCGCTCTGGTGGAAGGTCCTCCCGCCGGTCGGCGAGGCGCTCAATCCGATACCCGGCGTCTTCGCCTCGATGCGCGGCGTCATGGTGCCGAGCGTGCATGTCGACATGGAGACGGCGGGAGTCGCCCTGATCGTCCTTGCCGGGCTGCTCGTGCTCGTCGCCCGGATGGCCGGGGTCCTGCGCCGCTTCCGGTCCCCCCTGAGCTGGGCCGCTGCCGCAATGCTGCTGCTCGGCCTCTGGGTCGCCGATGCCGGCTTCTCGACCGACTGGCCGGTCTTCGCGGGTTCGAATTTCCAGGGCGGGCTGGAGCTGACACCGGAGCTCAGCACGATCCTGATCGGCCTGACCATCTACACCACCGGCTTCATCGCCGAGATCGTCCGCGGCGGCGTCCTGTCGGTCGGCGCCGGGCAGTGGGATGCCGGCCGCTCGCTCGGCCTGTCCCGAACCCAGATCCTGCGGCTGATTGTGATCCCGCAAATGCTGCGGGTGATCGTGCCGCCGCTCAACAGCCAGTACATCAACGTCGTCAAGAATTCGACGCTGGCGATCGCCGTCGGCTATCCGGATTTCCTCGCGGTGATGAACACGATCATCAGCAAGTCCAGCCATTCGATCGAAGGCGTCTTCATCATCCTGGGGGTCTACCTTTCCCTCAACCTGACCCTGTCGAGCGCGGCCAATTGGTACAACCGCCGCATCGCGATCGTGGAACGTTGAAACCGTGAAGACGATATCGCTCCCTATCCCCGAGGCTCCTGTGCCGACGAACGCATGGTC
>PNLY01000182.1 GCA_013823325.1 Methylobacterium sp. | reverse complement strand
ACGTCTACCGGGGCGGTCGCCTGACGCGACCTCCTCGGTCCTGGCCATCCCTCGTCACGCCGCCTCGGACCGCGCTCCCGGGCGATAACGGCATTCCGACAGGGCATCGAGCTCGCCAAGATCGGCGGCGTGCCGGCGCCCCCAGTCGCACAGCGTCGCGATCACCGGGGCGAGGCTTTGGCCGAGCGGCGTCGCCGCATAGTCGACACGCGCCGGCACCTGCGCGAAGACCTCGCGGCTGACGAGCCCGTGCTCCTCCATCTCGCGCAATTGCTGGATCAGCACCTTCTGCGTGATCGGAGGAATACGCTTCTGCAGCTCCGAAAGGCGCTTGGGGCCGTCGAAGAGCTGGTAGAGGATCACCGCCTTCCAGCGACCTGAGATTACCTTGAGCGCCCGCTCGACCGGCAGCATAGGCAGGCGCTTCATCGGATCGGCCATGCTCACCTCTTCGTCTGCTGCAAACAAATCGGTGTGTAGTCACCGGCCGGCATCCTAGCCCAGAACGCAGCCCACGCTCATCCCCTTCGCGTGAGGCCTATCCATGAAAGCCATCCAGTACAGCCGCTTCGGCGGCCCCGACGTGCTCGAGATCGTCGAGATCGCGGCGCCCTCGCCCGGCCCCGACGAGGTGCTGATCAGGGTCGGTGCCGTCGGCGTCAACTTCTTCGAGGTGATGATGCGGCAGGACCGTTATGCGGTGACGCCGCCGCTGCCCTTCATTCCCGGTGTCGAGATCGCCGGTACGATCACCGCTCTCGGCGACGGCGTCGCGAGCCTCTCGGTCGGCGACCGTGTCGCAGCCGCGCTCTATGTCGCGGGCGTGCAGGGTGGCGGCTATGCCGAACAGGTCGCGATCAGGGCGGATGCCGTCGTACGCCTGCCGGACGAGACTTCCTTCGCGGGCGCCACGGCGCTGCAAGTCCAGGGGCTGACCGCGCTCCATCTGCTGCGCAGCCACCCTGCGGCGGGGAAGAATGTCCTGATCAGCGCCGCGGCCGGCGGCGTCGGCAGCCTACTGGTCCAGCTGGCGAGGCGCGGCGGCGCCAGGCGGGTCATCGCCATGGCGAGCTCGGCCGAGAAATTGGCGCTGGCGCAGGAACTCGGGGCCGATGCCGGCGTCGACTATACGCAGCCCGACTGGCCTGCGCAGGTCTGCGCTCTGACCGAAGGTGCGGGTCCCGATCTGATCTTCGATGCCTCCGGCGGCGACATCCCGGCGCAATGCCTCACATTGCTGGCGCCGTTCGGCCGGCTCGTGCTCTATGGTCCGCTCTCGCTCGCCGACTTTCGGCCGGATGCCGAGGCGCTGAAGACCTTGATCTTCGGCAACCGGACCATCGCCGGCTTCTCGCTGCTGCCGCATCTGGCGCCCGAGCGCCTCGCAAGCGAACTCGGCGAGCTGTTCAAGCTGGCGATCCCGGGCGAGCTCAGGCTGCTGCCCGGTGCCAGCTTTCCGCTGGCGCAGGCGAGCGCAGCCCATGCGGCGCTGGAAAGCCGGCGAACCGCCGGCAAGCTGGTGCTGCTGCCGTGACCGGGCTCAGCTGGCGCGGGCGGTGGCGAACTGGCCGGCCTTGCGGAAGCGCCAGAGATAGCCGGGCACCTCGGCCTCGACCGAAACTGGGGTGATGCCGAGGCCGTGCAGGGTGCGGCCCTCCTTCTCGGCCGTCGCTGAGACGACATTGTCGCTCTCGAGCAGGCTGACCTGGTCGCGCGTCAGGATGAGCTCGTTCGGCATGAGGCCGAGCGTCAGCATGTCGGCGAGCTCGAGGACCTGGCCCTGCAGGCGGGCGAGGCCGAAGGGCATCGGCGCGATCAGGCGCTTGCGGCCGGTGACCTCGCAGACATAGTCGACGAGCTCGCGCAGCGTCTTCACCTGCGGGCCGCCGAGCTCATAGACTTTGCCGGCCGGGGCCTTGCCGTCGACGGCGCGCGCGATCGCCTCGGCAACGTCACCGACGAAGACCGGCTGGAACTTGGTCTCTGCACCGGCGAGCGGCAGCACCGGCAGCATGCGCACCAGCGAGGCGAAGCGGTTGAAGAAGGTGTCCTCCGGCCCGAACATCACCGAGGGGCGCAGCACGACCGCCTGCTTGACCAGGGCATGGGCGGCCGCCTCGCCCTCGGCCTTGCTGCGGGCATAGGCGGAGGTCGATTCGGCGTCGGCACCGAGCGCCGAGACCTGGATCAGCCGATCGACTCCGAACTGCGCGCAGGCCTGCGCGACCGTACGGGCGCCCTGCGCCTGCACCGAGGAGAAATTCTGCCGGCCCTTTTCCTGCATGATGCCGACGAGGTTGATCACCGCATCGGCGCCCTTGACGGCGGCCGCGACCGAATCGGGATAGCGCAGATTGGCCTGGACCGCGGTGACCTGCCCGACGATGCCGAGCGGCTGCAGGAAGCCGGCGAGGTCCGGGCGGCGCACGGCGGCGCGCACGCGATAGCCGCGCCGCGCCAGCGCCCGCACGACATGCCGTCCGAGGAAGCCCGAGCCGCCGAAGACAGTGACGAGTTGCGAGGCGGGAGGCAGGACCGTCATGATGACGCAAAGCTCCGTTTGGAAGCGCTGAAAACTGGCTCTATTGTGCCTGTCCTAGTGCATCGCAGCGCGGCTGTGAAGGCAGCGCGACGCCGCCCGCCCCGCGGCCGATACACTATTGTCAAAAAGCCGGCTTCGCCCGTTGACAGGCGCGTTCGGCCCCCGTAAACGAACCGCCGTTGCCCAGGTGGCGGAATTGGTAGACGCACCAGCTTCAGGTGCTGGCGCTCGCAAGGGCGTGGAGGTTCGAGTCCTCTCCTGGGCACCACTCTTTTTCTTGAGTGGGGCGAATGAGTTAAGAAGTTACAAGGAGTTCCGTGAGATTACTCTCACTCAGGACTCTCACTCATGGCCTTACGCATGGCCCGCCCCATCAAGCATCCCACCAGCGGGATGTATCTCTTCAAGCAACGTGTTCCGAGCGACCTCGCCTTAACGGCGAGGGGCCGGGTCGCGTTGCCTCTCGACGGCAAGGACGTCTCGGTCGCCATCAGCGCCGGCTACGTCCAGATGAGCCTGCGGACGAAGGACGCGGCGATCGCCGCTTCGCGTCACGTCGAGGCTGACGCCGCGCTCCGGCGCTACTGGCAGGCGATTCGTTCCGGCCCGCGCCCCTTGTCCCATCGACAGGCCGTCGCCGTCTCAGCGGACGCCTATCGTGACCGAATCGGCGAGATCGATGACCCGGCCATGATCGCCGACCGGCAACGGAGCCGGGCGAATCTCGAAGCGTTCTTCGGTGAGCTCGACACGATGTCGCAGGAGGACCGTATCCCGGCCATGGCCAGATGGGTCGAGGATCTGGTCAAGGAACAGGGGCTCGATTTCCTCGCCGTGATGGCGGCGAGCGTGCCCGGCCTGATCGATCCCGAGCAGGAAGCGCTCGCCCTCGAAATGCGCTACGGCGAACGCGTCGATGCCGCCTTGGCGAAACGCGGCGCCGTGTCCGATAGCGCCAGCCGTCCCGCGCTGCTGCGGGAGTTTCGCCGGGCCGAGCTCAGCGGCGCTGCCGCACTGAGGCGCATGCTGGATGGTGACTTCAGCGACGAGGAGAAGCCGAAGTTCTTCCCCGCTTTCGAACCGGTTTCGCAACCGCCAGCTGCCCACGCGGCCGGAGCCAGCCAGGAAGTCCTTAGCGCCCGGCGCGTCTATGACCTCTGGGCAGGCAAGCGGCTCGGCAAGCTCGCAGACGATACGCTGCGGCGCTACAAGCCGACGCTCTACTCACTGTCGGCGTTCTCGAAGGATCGCGACGTTCGGCAAATGACCGATGTCGATATCCATGCCTGGGCCAAGCACCGTGTTGCTGCGGAGGGCGTCACGGCAAGAACGGTCAACCGGAACGACCTCGTCGCGGTCAATTCGGTCTTCAATTATATGACGTCGCTGAACGGTGATCGCCTGCTGCAGCACAATCCCGCCGAGGGGGTGAAGCTCGACGAGGATGTTCGCCAGGAAAGTCGCGAGAACCATTTCCGGCAACACGAGATCAAGGCGATCCTGACCGCCTCCAATCGTGTCCGGATCGGTGGCAAGTTCCCGCGCGCGGCCGCCAGCCGGCGATGGGCGCCGTGGATCGCGGCCTATTCGGGGGCACGCATCCAGGAGATCGTCGGCCTTCGCCGAAACGAGGTACGCGTCGAGGGCAATATCTGGATTTTCGATTTCAAGCGTACCAAGACCTACGTGCCGCGGCGCGTGCCGATCCACGAGCACCTGTTGGAGTTGGGGCTACTGGACTACGTTCAGAGCGTCACTGAGGGGCCGCTCTTCTTCGACGGCGCCG
This sequence comes from Methylobacterium sp., assembly GCA_013823325.1. GTDB lineage: Bacteria > Pseudomonadota > Alphaproteobacteria > Rhizobiales > Beijerinckiaceae > Allobosea > Allobosea vestrisii. The sequence goes on along the minus strand of PNLY01000182.1, from coordinate 880 downwards.
ACCCCGAAGCCCTCGACAAGCCCGATGGCGAGCACGACTACGCCAAGAAGAAGCCCGAGGAAATGCGGGCGTCGGAGCTGGCGACCTGGGTCCGCCACGTGGCCAAGCTCGACAAGGACGTCGATCCGAACCATTTCTGGCGGCACACCTTCAAGACCATTGCCCAGAGCCGGCGTGTCCGCATGGAAGAGCGCTGGCGCGACGCGTTGACCGGCCACTCAGTGAAATCGGTCGGGCGAAAGTACGAACATCCAGACATTGGGGACCTTGCCGAGGCCATGGCCCTCTATCCGCGCTATGAGCTTTGACCGCTTATGATCAGGCCCCAGCGCGGAAGGACGTATAGGGAGCGGGTTCGGGGACGTCCGAGCTACGGAGTGCTCGGAGAACGAACCCCGTAACCGTGCCCGAACCCCTGTGCCCGCGACCGCCAGCTCGCAGCTTTGCGCCATTGCGGACGCATGACATGGTCGTGGATGATCAGCTCAACGATGCGAAGAAGCCGGTCCGCATCGTCACCCCGCGGGCGGAAGAAGTAGAATTCCTGCGCCGCGCTGACGCGCTTCATCTCGCCGAATCCGTAGGCGGTGTGGCGCATGAGCTCGGCCGGCGCGATGCCGATCAGGTCGCAATGCGCGCGACCAGCGTCGCTGTGGAGCCAGGGATTGAGCGCGGCATGGCGCATGCGATGGTGCAGCTGCTTGTCGAATTCCCTCACCGACATGGATTCCGGCAGGCGCACCGCCAGCGAGCGCTCCGCCAGGGCGACTGGCGACCCGCGCAAGGGCCCAGTCGGCGGCAGGATGTGTTGCAGCATCCAGTTGTCGAACCCGAGGTCGCTGCAGAGATATCCGTCAGCGCTTGTGGTCAGGGACCCGTA
>PNLY01000181.1 GCA_013823325.1 Methylobacterium sp. | reverse complement strand
AGACCTTCGACCGCTCCTCGGTGATCGTGCCGAACTCGAACCTAGTCTCGGGCGTCGTGCGCAACCGCGTCCGCTCCGACCGGACGGGTCGGGTGCTGATCTCGATCAGCGTGCCGCGCCGGCTCAACCCGACCGAGGTCAGGGCGATGCTGCTCGAGGCGGCGGAGGCACATGGCGACGTGTTGAAGAAGCCGCCGCCGAACGTGCTGTTCAAGAAGCTCGGCACGACCACGATGGATTTCGACCTGATCTGCGTGGTCGGCGACGTCGACATCGTCGGGCGCGTCACCAGCGACCTCAATTACGCGATCTACCGGCGCCTCAGCGAGCTGGAGACCCCCGTCGCGACAGAGCTGACGGTCAAGGGGCTGGAGGGCGTCGAGCACTCGCTCGGCGAGATCGCCGCGGCGGTGTCGAAGGAAGTCGGCCGCCGCGCCAAGCCGGCGGGCGGGCGCGTCACCGTCAAGCGCTCGGGCCCGGAACCCGAAGCCGAGGCGGAGCCGGCGGAAACGCCCCCGGCGCCCGCGAAACCTGAACCGGCCGCGAATGGCGGCAAGGACGAGACCAAGGACTGATGCGATGCGCCTTAACTCCGCTCCCACCGCGCGCCAGCGGCTGCGATCGATGAGCTGTCCCGCCGCGCTCGCGGCCGCCTTGTCGCTGCTGAACCTCGCCGGCTGCACCGAGCCGGTCCGGACCCAGCCGGCCTTCTATCGCGACCTCGGCTCGCCCTCGGCCAGGGTCGATGCCGAGGCGGCGCGCGCGACCATCTCGGCCTATCGGCTGAATGCGGGCTTAAGCGCGCTGAAGCTCGATCCGGAGCTGATGCAGGCGGCCGAGCAGGAGGCCGCCGCCATGGCTGCCGCCGACAAGCCGGCCCAGGCCGAAGCCGTGAAGGCGAGGCTCGCCCGGGCCGGGCAGCCCGGCGCCGAGGCCAATCTCTCGGCCGGCTATCGCCGCCTCGCCGAGGCCTTCTCGGGCTGGCGCGACTCGCCGCAGCATGACCGGGTGATGAAGGCGCCGAACGCGACGCGGATGGGCATCGCCTCCGCCTATGCACCGGGGTCGAAATACCAGGTCTACTGGGCGCTGGTGGTCGCGCCGTGAACATAGGCGAGGCCGGCGCGGTCACTCGATCGCGAAATCGAAGGACGTCTTCGGAAACGGCTCCTTCACCAGCGTGAAGTGCCACCATTCCTTGCCGTAGCCGCGGAAGCCCTCGGCCGCCATCGCGGCGGCGAGGATGTCGCGATTGCGGCGGGCCTCGGCGGTGACGCCGGGATGGCGGAGCGCGCTTTTCTCGGAGAAGCAGTCGAAGCTCGTACCGAGATCGAGGCTGCTTTCGGGCGGGCGGATGCCGAGAGGACCGTCGCAGGGGCCGGCATCCGCGGGCGTCGGCAGAGCTGCTTCGCCGGGGCGGACGAGGCCGACATCGACGGTGGAACCGCGCGAATGGCTCGAATTGCCGGCGATGTAGCCCATAGCGACGAGATCGCCCCTGGCGATGCCGGGATGGAAGATGCGGCCGAGATCGGCGGCACCCGGCCGCTTCACCCAGTCATTGAAGGCGGCGACGGCTCGGGCGGGGCGGTAGCAGTCGAACAGCTTCAAGCCATAGCCTTGCCGGGCCAACCGCTTCTCCACGCGGATCACCGCGTCCGCCGCGGCGCGCGTGAGCACGCATTCGCCCCGGCCATAGCCGGGCACGGGCGCGCCGGTGAAGTTGAACGGCGTCGCATAGCGGATGTCCTGCGCGATCGCCGGCGCGAGCTCGCGCAGGCGCACGAAGCCTGCGGGGAGCGGCTCGGCAGCGACCGGATACGAGTTGAATGCGAGCAGGGCGGCCGTCACTACCCGCGGGACGATTGCCAGGTGCGGCATGACGCGCCTCAGGGTTTGGCGCCGACCGGCAGTGGCGGCGCGTCGGCCTTCAGCACGATGCCGACGCGGCGGTTGAAGGCGAGATAGGGGTTGTCCTTGACCAGCGGTTCGGTATCCGCCTTGCCGGTGACCGAGCTGAAGCGCTCGTCGGGCACCCCGGCATTGCCGAGGATCTCGCGCACCGCCGAGGCCCGGCCGACGGAGAGCGCCCAGGGATTGCCGGGTGCGATCGTGCCCGGGCGCTGCGCCGCCGTGTGGCCGGTGATGGCGATCTTGTTGGACATGCGCCGCAGCGTCGGCGCGATCGCGGCAAGAAGCTTGCGCATGCGCTCGTTCGGCTGGACCGAGCCGTCGTCGAACATGGCGCGGCCGTCCTGGTCGACCAGCTGGATGTCGATGCCCTGCTCCGAGATCTCGACCAGGATGTTGCGCGAGAGCTCGCCGATCTCCGGCATCTCGCGCAGCGCCTGGCGCAGCGAGGCGGCCGCGAGCGCAAAGCCGCGGTCATGCGTGGCGGCGACCAGCCCGTCTTCCTTCTGCTGATTGTGGTTCGGCGCGGTGTTGTCGGAGGCGTCCTCGATCGGGCGGACATAGGCGTTCTTGATTTGCGTCTTGGTCGGGATGCCGTCGACCTCGACGATGCCGGCGAGCTTGAAGTCGCGCTGCGTGCCGAAGGCCTCTCGCATCGAGCCGGCGACGATCTGGAGCTTCTGCTTGTCCTGGCTGGAATAGGCGGCGACCATGACGAAGAAGGCCATGAGTAGGGCCATCAGGTCGGCGAAGGTCACGAACCAGCCGTGACCGCCATGCCCGCCGCGCTTCTTCTTGGCCATGGCGGGCTCCGCTCAGGTCGCTTCGGCCATCTCGGACCTGTGGTGATCCGGCAGGTAGGCGAGCAGCATTTCGCGTACCAGCGTCGGGCTCTTGGCGTCGCGCATCTGCAGCACGCCGTCGATGATCAGCGTGCGCGAGATCTCTTCCTCCTCCAGCTTGATGTGCAGCTTGTCGGCGATCGGCAGGGCGATCATGTTGGCGATGACGGCCCCGTAGAGCGTCGCCAGCAGCGCCGTCGCCATGGCCGGGCCGAGCTTCGAGGGATCCGACATGTTGGCGAACATCGTCACCATGCCGAGAATCGTGCCGATCATGCCCCAGGCCGGTGCGCAATCGCCGACCGCGCGATAGACCTTCGAGCCTTCGTCGAGCCGCTGCAGGAAATTGTCGCGGTCGCGCTCCATCGTGTCGCGGATGAAGTCCTTGTCATAACCGTCGGCGAGATAGCGCAAGCCTTGCGCCAGGAAGGAGTCGGAGACCTCGACGTTTTCCAGAGCAACCGGGCCGCTCTTGCGGTTGATCTCGGCGACGCGGGTGATCTCCTCGATCAACTCGCGCGGATGGATCGAGCGCATGGTGAAAGCAAAACGCAGGCCCATCGGCAGGCCGTGCATGATCACGGAGAATGGAAAGCGGATCATCGTCGCGGCCGTGGCGCCGCCGAAGATCACGATGACGGCGTGGATGTCGTAATAGGCTTTGAAGTTGCCGCCATCGAGCATGATCAAGCCGACGATGACGCCAACCCCGGCAAAAAGTCCCAGGCCGGTTGCTAAATCCATGGGATTCACCTCGCTCCGGCCTGGGCGCAGGCAGATGCTCGACCGCGTTTCCGCTATCGCGGAAATCATAAAGAGTGCCAATTGAAGGAAGCGTTAAGGTTTGAGGACTTGCTCACGCCGCGCCGTCGTCTAAAGCTGCCTCGCGATGTCTTTGCTTGCGATCTATGCCCGCGTCCTCGGCGAGCTCGGCCCGGAACGGCGCCTCGGGCTCATTCTGGCGATCGCCAATATCGCGCTGGCGGGCGCCGCCTTCGCCGAGCCGATGCTGTTCGGCGCGCTGATCGACAGGTTGACCAGCCTGCAGACGGCCGGCACGCGCCCGGGTTGGGGAGACATCAGCACCTTGCTCGCCGCCTGGGTCGGCTTCGGCCTGTTCAATATCGGCGCCGGCGTCTTCGTCGCGCTGTTCGCAGACCGGCTGGCGCATCGCCGCCGCCTCGCGGTGATGGCGAACTATTTCGAGCATGCGCTGACCCTGCCGCTCGCCTATCACACGCAGACCCATTCCGGCCGCGTGCTCAAGGTGATGCTGGAAGGCACCAGCGGCATGTGGGCGCTGTGGCTCTCCTTCTTCCGCGAGCATTGCGCCAGCTTCGTCGCGCTCTTCATCCTCCTGCCGTTCACGCTCTGGAAGAACTGGCAGCTCGGCCTGGTCCTGATCTTCCTCGTCGTGCTGTTCGGCACGCTCACCGCCTTCGTGCTGCGCAAGACCGACAAATTGCAGAGCAATGTCGAGGCCTATCATTCCAGCCTCGCCGAACGCGCCTCGGACGCGCTCGGCAACGTTCCGGTGATCCAGAGCTTCACCCGGATCGAGGCCGAGGTGCGCGGACTGCGCAATACCATCACCAGCCTGCTCGAAGCGCAGATCCCGGTGTTGACCTGGTGGGCGGTCGCCACCGTCGCGACCCGCGCCTCGGCGACGCTGACCGTGCTCTCGATCTTCGTCGTCGGCACCTGGCTCTTGATGCAGGGGCTGACCACGGTCGGCGAGATCGTCACCTTCATGGGCTTCGCCACCATGCTGGTCGGCCGACTGGAGCAGATCGTCGCCTTCGTGAACTTCATCTTCATGCAGGCGCCGAAGATGCGCGAGTTCTTCGAGGTGATCGACACGTTGCCGGCGGTGCGCGACCAGCCCGGTTCGCCCGATGCCGGCCGGCTCGAAGGCCGGATCACCTTCGACGACGTCTCCTTCTCCTATGACGGCAAGCGCGCCGCCGTCGCCGACGTCTCCTTCGAGGTCAAGGCCGGCGAGACCATCGCGATCGTCGGCTCGACCGGCTCGGGCAAGTCGACGACGCTCGGCCTGCTGCACCGCGCCTTCGATCCGCAATCGGGCCGCATCCTCGCCGATGGCCGCGACATCCGCGAGATCTCGCTGCTCTCGCTCCGGCGCAATATCGGCGTCGTCTTCCAGGAGCCGATGCTGTTCGCGCGCTCGATCCGCGAGAACCTCACCGTCGGCAAGCCGGACGCGACCGATGCCGAGATGATGGAAGCGCTCGACCGGGCGCAGGCGACCGAAGTCATGGCGCGCCAGAGCGACGGGCTCGACACCATCGTCGGAGAGCGCGGCCGCACGCTCTCGGGCGGCGAGCGCCAGCGCCTCTCGATCGCCCGCGCCTTGCTCAAGAACCCACCGATCCTGATCCTCGACGAAGCGACCTCGGCGCTCGATGCGGCGACCGAGGTGAAGCTGCAGAAGGCGCT
>PNLY01000180.1 GCA_013823325.1 Methylobacterium sp. | reverse complement strand
CCTTGATCGCGACGATCTCCAGGAGCTGCTTGACCTCCTCCGGCAGCGGACCGAAGCGGTCGATCAGCTCGGCGCCGAAGGATTGCAATTCGGCGTCGTCGTCCATGGTCGAGAGGCGCTTGTAGAGTGTCAGCCGGAGCGTGAGATCGCCGACATAATGCTCGGGGATCATCACCGGCGCGCCGATCTGGATGCTCGGCGACCAATGCGCGTCGCTCTCGATCTCGATGCCGGCCTTCAGCGCCGCCACCGCCTCCTCCAGCATCTGCTGGTAGAGCTCGTAGCCGACCTCCTTGATATGGCCGGACTGCTCGTCGCCGAGCAGGTTGCCGGCGCCGCGGATGTCGAGGTCGTGGCTGGCGAGCTGGAAGCCGGCGCCGAGCGTATCAAGCGACTGCAGCACCTTCAGGCGCCGATCGGCCTGCTCGGTCAGCTTGCGATTGGCCGGCACGGTGAACAGCGCATAGGCGCGCATTTTCGAGCGGCCGACGCGCCCACGCAGCTGATAGAGCTGGGCCAGACCGAACATATCGGCGCGATGGATGATCAGCGTGTTGGCGGTCGGGATGTCGAGCCCCGACTCGACGATCGTGGTCGAGAGCAGGATGTCGTACTGGCCCTCATAGAAGGCCGTCATCACGTCTTCCAGCGTGCCCGCCGCCATCTGGCCGTGGGCGATTCCGACCTTGCACTCCGGCACCTGCTTGTCGAGGAAGTCCTTGACCTCGGCGATGTCCTCGATGCGCGGCACGACATAGAAGGAGCGCCCGCCCCGGTAGCGCTCGCGCAGCAGCGCCTCGCGCACGATCAGCGGATCGAACGGCGTGACGAAGGTGCGCACCGCGAGCCGGTCGACCGGCGGCGTCGCGATGATCGAGAGCTCGCGCACCCCGGTCATGGCGAGCTGGAGCGTGCGCGGGATCGGCGTCGCGGTCAGCGTCAGCATGTGGACCTCGGCGCGCATTTCCTTCAGTCGCTCCTTGTGGGCGACGCCGAAATGCTGCTCCTCGTCGACGATCACGAGGCCGAGATCCTTGAAGTCGATGCCCTTGCCGAGCAGCGCATGGGTGCCGACGGTGATGTCCATCGTCCCGTCGCTGATGCCCTGTTTCACCGCCTTGAGCTCGGGCGCCGAGACGAAGCGCGAGGCCTGGCCGACCTTGACCGGCAGGCCGGCGAAGCGCTCGGCGAAGTTGCGGTAGTGCTGGCGAGCCAGCAGCGTCGTGGGGACCACGACCGCGACCTGCTTGCCGGCGAGCGCCGCGGTGAAGGCGGCGCGCAGCGCGACCTCAGTCTTGCCGAAGCCGACATCGCCGCAGACCAGCCGGTCCATCGGCCGCCCGGCGGCGAGATCCTCCAGCACGGCGTCGATGGTGTTCTGCTGGTCCTCGGTCTCCTCATAGGGGAAACGGGCGCAGAACTCATCGTAGAGCCCGTCCTGCGGCACCAGGCGCGGCGCTTCCTTGAGGGCGCGGGCGGCGGCGATCTGGATCAACTTGCCCGCCATCTCGCGGATGCGCTGCTTCAGCTTGGCCTTGCGCGCCTGCCAGCCGCCACCACCGAGCCGGTCGAGCACGACCTCGGTGTCCTCCGAGCCATAGCGCGAGAGCAGCTCGATATTCTCCGCCGGCAGGAACAGCTTGGCGTCGCCGGCATAGTGGATTTCGAGGCAGTCATGCGGGGCCCCGGCGGCGGTGATCGACTGAAGGCCGACGAAGCGGCCGATGCCGTGGTCGACATGGACGACGATGTCGCCGGGCGTCAGCGAGGAGAGCTCGTTGATGAAGTCCTGCGGCCGGCGCGTCTTCTTGCGCGGGCGCACCAGCCGGTCGCCGAGGATGTCCTGCTCGCCGATGACGGCGAGCTTGCCGGCCTCGAAACCGGTCTCGAAACCCCAGACCGCAAGCGCCGTGGTGCCGGGCTTGAGGTCGAAGGCGGCCCGCAGCGAGCCGGTCATCTGCACGGTCTTGAGGCCATGATCGGCCAGCACATGGGCGAGGCGCTCGCGCGACCCTTCCGACCAGGCGGCGAGGATGACCCGCCGGCCTTCCGCCTCCAGCGCCTTCACATGCGTGACGGCGGCATCGAAGACACTGCCGGAATTGTCGGCGCGCTCGGCCGCAAAGCTGCGGCCCTGCTTGCCGCCGAGATCGACGATGAGCTTGCCCTCGCTCTCCGGCAGCTGGAACGGCGTCAGCGTCGCGACGCCGGCCTCGCCAATGAGCCCGCGCCAGTCGGCCGGCGAGAGATAGAGCGCCTCCGGCAGTAGCGGCTTGTAGGGTACCGAGCCGGGCGAAGGCTGGTCGAGCGCGCTCTTGCGGGCGTCGTAATAGTCCTTGATCAGGCTGATGCGTTCCCCGACCGCGTCGTCGGCGTGATGATCGAGCACGATCGGCACATCGGGCAGATAGGTGAAGAGCGTGTCGAGCTTCTCCGCCAGCAACGGCAGCCAGTGCTCGAGGCCCGCCGGACGCCGGCCCTCGCTGACCGCCTCGTAGAGCGTGTCGTCGCGGCCGGGCGTGCCGAAGGTCGCGATATAGGACTGGCGGAAGCGACGGATCGAGTCGCTCGTCATCTGCGCCTCGGACATCGGCACGAGGTCGAGCCCGCGCAACTGCCCGGTGGTGCGCTGCGTCTCCGGATCGAAGGTCCGGATCGATTCCAGCGTGTCGCCGAAGAAGTCGAGCCGGATCGGCGCCGGCATGCCCGGGGGGAACAGGTCGACGATGCCGCCGCGTACGGCGAACTCGCCGGTCTCGCGCACGGTCGAGGTCCGAAGATAGCCGTTGACGTCGAGCCAGCGCGCAAGCTCCTCGGTGTCGACCATGTTGCCCGGCGCGGCCGAGAAGCTCTCGGAGGCGACCTTGCCGAAGGCCGGCACGCGCTGGAGCGCGGCGTTGACGGTGGTCAGCAGCAGGCGCGGCCGGTCGCCCGACTTGGTCCGGGCGAGACGCGATAAAGTCGTCATCCGGTGCGCCACGATCGAGGGCGCCGGCGAGACGCGGTCATAGGGCTGGCAGTCCCAGGCTGGGAAGGTCATCACCTCGAGATCGGGCGCGACGAATTGCAGCGCGTTCTCCAGCACCTGCAGGCGCTGGCCGTCGCGGGCAATGAAGACGATCAGCGCCGGCCCTTCCGACTTCTTGGCGCGGGCGCGCGTCAGGTCGGCGAGCACGACGGCGTCGAAGCCATCGGGCACGCCGGCGAGCATCGGCTTGTCGCCGCGATTGAGCGCATCGAGGATGCGCTCGAGCTGCGGCTTGGCGATCTGGGTAGGAGGCGGAATGCTCATCGGGCAATCAATCTCAAGGCGTCATTCTCGGGCTTGTCCCGAGAATCTCAGGACGAGAGCCCGCTGGTTTCCGAGATGGTCGGGTCAAGCCCGACCATGACGGCAGTTCAAACATGGATCGGCTTGTCGTGCTGGTGGAAGGCCTTCAGCTGCCGGAAGACATCGCTGTCGTAGTTCTCCGGCACCTGCGCCTCCCCCGTCACCCAGCTCAAGAGGTCGCGGTCGAGCACTTCGATCAGCCGCTCGAACTCGTCGAGCTCGGCCTCGGTGAGCGCACCGATCTGCGCATCGGCGAAGCGGCCCATGATCAGGTCCATCTCGCGCATGCCGCGATGCCAGGCACGGAACAGGATCTTGCGGCGGCGCGGGTCGAGACCTTCGCTGCTACGGGTCGAGCCACTCATCATCGGCCTCGCGGACAATAGGAATAGGGCCGGCCCCGTCGCGGAGCCTGCCTCTGATCGAGAGCAGGATTCCCGCGAAAAACCGGTTTCCGCTTTTTCGCATCCTGCTCCGGCGAGCTATATAGCGATGCCATCTCGCGAAGTCAGCGGCAGGAATGCCGCCGGCCTCGCACTCCTGACATGCCGTGAAGCCATTGCGCCCATCCGTCCTCGATCCGCTCTTCGCTCCCGCCACAGTGCTCTCCGGCGTCGGCCCCAAGCTCGCCAAGGCGCTCGACAAGCTGCTGGGCGACGAGACCCATGCCGCGCGCGTCATCGACCTGCTTTTCCATCTGCCGACCGGCGCGATCGACCGGCGGCCGAGCGAGAGCATCGCCGAGGCGCCAGTCGGCGAGATCGCGACCTTCTCGGCGCGGGTCACCGAACATCGCCCGGCGCCGCCGACCAAGGCGAAGGCGCCCTATCGCGTCATCGTCGAGGACGAGACCGGCGACGTGACGCTGGTCTTCTTCCACGCCGATGTCCGCCATCTCCTGCAGAGCCTGCCGATCGGCGCCTATCGCATCATCTCGGGCAAGCTCGAGCTCTGGGACGGCATGCGCCAGATGGTGCATCCCGACCGCATCCTCGATCCCAAGCTCGCCGCCACCCTGCCCACGGTCGAGCCGGTCTACGGGCTGACCGAGGGAATCGGCGGCCGCGTCATGGCCCGCATCGCTGCTGGCGCGGCCGAGCGCTGCCCAGAGCTGCCGGAATGGCAGGACGAGACTTTCGCGGCTCGCAACGACTTCGTGCCCTTCCGCGATGCGATCCACGCTCTGCATCATCCCGTCGACCTCAAGGCGGCAACCGGCGAGACGGTCGCGCGCCGGCGCATCGCCTATGACGAACTGCTGGCGAGCCAGATCGCGCTCGCCCTCGTGCGCCGCCAGCAGAAGAAGGCCGCCGGCCGCGCCACAGCCGGCGACGGCACCCTGCGCCACGCCATCGAGACCGCCCTGCCCTTCACCCTGACCGACGGCCAGCGCAAGGCGATCGCCGACATCCATGACGACATGGAAAAGCCCGAGCGCATGCTGCGCCTGCTCCAGGGCGATGTCGGCTCGGGCAAGACCGTGGTCGCGCTGATGGCGATGGCCGCCGCCGCCGAGGCGCGGCGGCAATCGGTGCTGATGGCGCCGACTGAGATCCTCGCCCGCCAGCATGCCGAGCGCCTCGCGCCGCTGGCCGACAAGGCCGGGCTCAAGCTCGCTTTGCTCACCGGCCGCGAGAAGGGTGCCGGCCGCCGGCAGGTGCTGGAAGGCCTGGCGAATGGCGAGATCGACATCGTCGTCGGCACCCATGCGCTGTTCCAGGAAGGCGTCGCCTTCCACGACCTGGCGCTGGCCGTCGTCGACGAGCAGCACCGTTTCGGCGTGCACCAGCGGCTGCTGCTCGGCGCCAAGGGCGAGGCAGTCGACATCCTCGTCATGACCGCGACGCCGATCCCGCGCACGCTGGCGCTGACCTGGTTCGGCGACATGGACGTCTCGATCCTCTCCGAGAAGCC
>PNLY01000179.1 GCA_013823325.1 Methylobacterium sp. | reverse complement strand
CCCCTGCCCCTCTCCTTTCAGGAGAGGGGTTCTGCGTTGCGGCTAGCCTTCGGCCAGAAAACCCGCGATCGCCTTAACCAGCGCGCTTTCCGCCTCGCGATGCGGGACATGGCCGATCCCCGGAAGGATCAGCGCCTCGCCGCGTCCTTCGGCGATACGCTGCGGATGGCGGGCCGAGCCGTATTCGTCCAACTCGCCATGGACGGCGAGGACGGGGCAGCGCACCCCGGCCAGAGGCCGGTCAAGCGCCCATTCGGCGAAGGCAGGCGAGAGCCAGGTCCCGATCCAGGCGTCGAGCACCCAGGGCGTCTTGTCGCCGTGATAGCGCGCCAGCCGGGCGAGGTTGTCCGGATCCTGGAAATCGCGCTCGGCCACCCTGATTCCGGCGAGGGTCAGCTCCTCGATGAAGGTCTGGGCGGCGATGGTGACGAGCGCCCGGCAGCGCTGCGGCCAGCGCGCCGCCGTCTCGATCGCCATGCCGCCGCCGACGCTGTGGCCGCAGGCGACGAAATCGCCGATGCCGAGCCGATCGCAAAGCTGCGGGATGACGCTGTGACCTTCGTCCGCGACGAAATCGACGCCTAGCTTGCCCGGATGCGGGTCGGAGCGGCCGAAGCCGAGGCGGTCATAGGCGACGACGCGCCGGCCGGTCGCGGCCGCGAGCTTCTCCGGGAAGCTGCGCCAGAGCTCGACGCAGCCGAGCGAGTCGTGAAGGAGCAGGATCGGCGCGCGCCGATTCTGCTCAGGATCCGAGGACGTCCAGCTGCGCGTGAAGAGCCGGTGCTCGCCGAGCCGGAGCTGGGCATCGCGTTGGTCGATCGTTATCACGTGGGCAAGCTCGGCCGGCAGTTGGCGAAGCCTTCATACTGCCTGTGGCGGCCCCTTTCGCAAGGATGCCGGCCGCCTCCGAAAGGCGACCGGCTATGTGCTCAGAACTCGGCCCAACCGCTGTCGCCGTGCTTGCCGGCATTGGCGATCTTGCGCGGCGCCGGGCTGAAGGCGGTGGCGGCGAGCTGCTGCAGGCGCTGCGGCTCGGCCGCCGCGGGCTTGCGTGCCGCAGCCGGCCGGGCAGCCGGGCGAGCCGGGGCTGCGTGAGCCATGGAGGCGCTGGTGACGGTGTCACCGCCCGTCTTGAACGCCGCGACGAGGTCGTTCAGCTGCGTGATGCGCTGGTTGAGCGCATTCGCGCTGGCGGCGCTCTGTTCAGACAAGGCCGCGTTCTGCTGGGTCATCTCGTCCATATGGGCGACGGTCTGGCTCATCTCCTCGATGCCGTTGGCCTGCTCGGCCGCGGCCGAGGAGATGTCTGCGATGGTCGAGGCGACCTTCTGCGAGGCGGCAAGGATCTGCGTCAGCGCGTCGCCGGCCTGGCGGACCAGCTTGACGCCCTCGCCGACCTCGGCGTTCGAGGAGGAGATCAGCGTCGAGATGTCCTTGGCCGCCTCGCCCGAGCGCTGCGCCAGCGTCCGGACCTCGGAGGCGACGACCGCAAAACCCTTGCCGGCATCGCCGGCACGGGCCGCTTCCACCGCGGCGTTGAGCGCCAATAGGTTGGTCTGGAAGGCGATGTCGTCGATCACGCGGGTGATGTCGGAGATCTTCTTCGAAGCGTCCTCGATCCTTGCCATGGCGCTGACGGCCTTGCCGGCGATCTCGCCGCCGCCCTCGGCGGCGCGCATCGCTTCCTCGGCGGTGGTCGCCGCCTGACGCGAAGCCTGGGCCGAGGCCTTGACCGAGGCGGCCAGCTCCTCGGTCGTCGCGGCGCTTTCCTCCAACGAGGAGGCCTGTTCTTCCGTGCGCTTCGACAGGTCGTCCGCGCCGGTCGCGATCTCGCGGGCCGAGAGCCCGACATCGGCGGAGGTGAGCTGGATCGTCTTCACCGTCGAGGACAGGCGCTCGACGGTCTCGTTCACCGCCGCCTTCAGCTCACCGAAGCGGCCGCGATACTGGGTGGCGATGTCCTGCGTCAGGTCACCCTCGGCAACGCGCTGTAGCACGGCGACGAACTCGGTGGTGGCGCTGTCGACCACGGCATTGATCTCGTTGATGCCGGCGACGAGCTTCTGCATCTGCTCGTCGGCATCGTCGATCTGCAGCCGGGCCGAGAAGTCGCCATCGGCCGCGGCGGCGACCACCTCGCCGACATCGGAGACCACGCGCGACATCGCCTCGGCACGGGCGGCGCGGGCCGCGGCTTCGGCGCGCTCCTGCGCCTCCAGCGCGCGGATCTGTACCAGCTTGTCGCGGAAGAGCAGCAGCGCCCCGGCGACGGCCCCGACCTCGTCACGGCGGCCGGTCTGAGGGATTGGTGTCTCGAGCTCGCCATTGGAGAGGCCGTCGATGCTGGTCTTGATCGCGGCGAGCGGCTTGATGACGCGCGAGACGATCAGTGCACCGGTGGCGAGGATCAGCGCGACCAGCGTGCCGAGCAGCAGGTTGAACACCCACTGGATCTGGTTGACCGTGGCGCCGGTGGCGGCGAGCAGGGCATTAGTACGCGCCTGGACCAGCCCGAAGAACTCGTCGACCGGCTTCATGATCTCGGCCTTCATCCGGTCGTAATCGGCCGAGAACAGCAGCTCGCGGGCGAGAGTGAGATCACGCTCCTTCTTGATCGTGTATTTGCCGCTGCCATCCTCGAACAGGCCCTTGGCGGCGTTGATGGCGCGAGTCTCGAGGGTGACGAGACCATCCGACTTGGCCGCGGCCTGGCCGAGCTTGGCGAATTCCTGGTCGGTGAAGCCGGCTTCCTTCATCGCGGTCAGCAGCGCCTTGGTCTCGCCGGGGCCGCGCGGGCGCACGGCATTGTCGAGGACGAGATCCCAATAGATCCGGTGCGGCTCGACCGGGCGCGGCTTCTCGCCGCTGCGCATGGCGATGACTTCGAGATATTGCTGCTCGTAGCGCGGGTTGCCGGTGACGGCGAAGGTGCGGGCCAGTCGCGTCAGGTCATCCGAGCTCTGCCGGAATTCATCGGCGAGCAGATAGGAGTTATAGGCTTGGCGATAGGCATTGGCGCGGGCGCCCACGGCCTGCTGCTGGAAATACCATGTTGCGATGATGGCCAGGATCAGGGCGGCGAAGAGGCCGGCGACGCAGAGGAAGACTTGTTTTATCGAGAGATTGGCAACCAGGCGCATGCTTCTTGTTCCCAATTGGATATGAGACGAGGGTGGCCGGGCTGAAGGGCGCACGACCGGATTCGGAGCGGAAGATCAGTCGGCTGGGCGCCAGAACGAGCGCCTAGCTACGGAAACCTTGAAGCTGATGCGTTCGCGAAACGGCGGGAGCGCGCCGTTCCGGGAGAGTTGAACGCTGCTCCGGTCGAACATGCCGGTCTATCCAGGGTGCCGCTTTTCTAGGCGCACCTTGGTCGGGGACAGTAAATTTTTACTGAAGAACGAGGTCGATCTACTAACCCTATGATCGTTAGATGGTGGAGTTTGCGTTTTCGAAGCGAGATCGCGAGGTCCGAATTCGCCGTGAAGTTGCAGTGAGCGCGCCACGATCGAAATAATGCGCGCGATGCGGGTTCTGTCAATTTGATGCAACCCAAGAAATATTCGATCTTCGAGCGTTCTGAATTGTTCGCGGTTCCTCATCGCAAGCACGCGACATGCCGTCCCCTGCGCTTCACTCACCGTCAGTCTTCAAGCTCGCGGCCAGGAAGGCGGCGAAGGCGCGGGTCGCCGGAGCGGTGCGGCCCGGAGCCAGATGCAAGGCGATCTCCGAGGCGGGCAGCGCGGGTAGGCCATCGGCCTCGCCGAGCAGGCGCAATCCCTCGCGTGCCGTGCCGGCCTTGACCACAGTCAGCGCTGCGCCGGCGGCGGCGACGGCCTCGACCGCGCCGATGCTCGACGAGGAGAACAGGATGCGCCAGGGGCGGCCGACCTCGTTGAGCGCTGCGAGCGCCCATTCGCGATACATGTTCGGCGCCTTCAGCATCGCGAGCGGCAGCGGCCCCGCCGGGGGAAAGTCATGGCGGTCGGACCAGGCCCAAGCGGTGCGCTCCGTGCGCAGCACCTCGCCGCTGCCGTCACCGGCCTTCTGCGTCGCCAGGACGAGGTCGAAGGCCTCGCCGAGGCTGGCGATCAGGTCGCGGGTGAAGCCGGTGGTGACCTCGAGCTCCACGTCGGGATGCGAGCGGGCGAAGCGGGCGAGCGTCTCGGGCAGGACGATGGTGGCGTAGTCGTCCATCACCGCGAGGCGGACGCGGCCGGACACGCTCTGGGCGCGGACAACGTCGAGCGCTTCGTCGTGGAGCGCGACGATGCGGCGGGCGTAAGGCAGGAAATCCTCGCCGGCTCGGGTGAGCAGCACCTCCTGGGGCGAGCGCTGCAGCAGGGTCTGGCCGGCGATCTCCTCGAGCCGTCGCACCTGCGTCGAGATCGTCGACTGGGTGCGGGCGAGCGCGGCGGCGGCGCGGGTGAAGGAACGCAGCTCCGCGATGGTCACGAAGCTCCGCAGCAGGTCGATGTCGATATTGCGAAGCAAGACGACCTCTCAGGCGCAGCAGCTGGGGCGATCCCTCGTCACACCAGCTCGGGATAGCCCAGCTCGGCGGCCTCGCGCTCATAGTCGAGGATGCGCTCATAGGGGGCGAGCGAGGCCGGGCCGATCGCGGCGATGCGCAGCGCCTGCAGCACCGGGCGGTGCTCCGGCTTCGACGACAGAGCGAGCAGCGCGGCGCGCAGGGCCTCGACCCGTGCCGGCGCGGTCGCGATCGAGGTGACGAAGGGAATGGCCGGGCTCGGCGGCGTCCGCGCGATCACGCGCAAGCCCGCCACGGCCTCAGGCCGATGCTCGCTGAAATAGGCGAAGGTCATGCAGTCGATCGAGGCGGCGTCGAGCTCGCCGGCGGCGACGCGCGCCATGCTGACCGGGTGCGTTCCGGTCTCGACGACCTCGCTGAAGAACGGCTTGCCGCCGGCTAACGGGGCGATCAGGCGCCGCGGCAGGTTCATGCCGGAGTTCGATTGCCGGCTGTTGCAGGCGAAGCGCGTGCCACGCAGGTCCTCGATGCTCTGGAATGGCGAGCTGTCGCGGACGAGGATGAAGGCGCAGTGGGTGGCCTCGCCGCAGCCCGGCGCGTCATAGGTCGGCACGCCGAGCAGCTGGTACTGGCCGCGATAGATCGTCTGCAGCGGGTAGCCGCAGGTCTGCGAGAAGAAGACCTCTGGGCCGATCGCATCGGGCACCGCGGGGCGGTCGAAGGCGAAGGCCTCAGGCAAGTCTCCCGACTCCGGCCCGAGCTCGGCGACGAGCGCCTCCCAGAAGGCCAGATAGAGCGCGCGCATCTCGGGGAGATTGTACATCGGCGAGGTCGCCGAAAGCGGCGGCACCACTGCCTGCGCGGCCTTGCCGTCCTGTGTCGCGATATCGCTCATGTCCATCCTGACCCGTTCGGATCGGCTCGAGGTCCGGCCCGGCATGCTAGGGGAGGGAGCCAGGGGCCGACAAGCGCGGGCGACGCAGCAGGCGCTTTGCCCTGCAGCATGGACGGCGCCGATGGCCGAAATCGAATAATTCAATTTTGGCTGCGGGCGCGCATTGGCTAAGTCTCCAGGCTGGAGCCCGTCCGTGCGGGCGTCGCGTCAACGAGGTCGAGCATGCCGAGGCTGAGATCCGCCACCACCACCCATGGCCGCAACATGGCCGGCGCTCGCGGCCTCTGGCGCGCCACCGGCATGAAGGACTCCGACTTCGGCAAGCCGATCATCGCGGTGGTGAACTCCTTCACCCAGTTCGTGCCGGGCCATGTCCACCTCAAGGACC
>PNLY01000178.1 GCA_013823325.1 Methylobacterium sp. | reverse complement strand
TTTTCAATAAATGATCCCAGTATGTAGAAGCTGTTGCTTCATGTCGTGCTGAAGCTGTTCGGACACAGGTTCCCGTCCTCCGCAAATTGCCTGCACTGTCCGATGCGACGTCTTGCTTGGCTGTCGCCTATGCTGCGCCGAGGGAGCGCCCGGATCACGCGCTCCGACACGCTCCGGGCAGGAGCCGGCATGAGCTCACCAGGGCCGGCGCGGCCCCGTGTCGATGTGGATCAATCCGTTCCAGTAGACCTTGTGGCCGCCGACCTCGGGCAGGGTGCGGGCCCATTCCAGGACGGTGCGCGGCCTGACGCCGGGCACGCGGAAATCCATCGCCTCGCAGCGCTTGTGGAAGGAGCCGCGCCGGGCTCGCCAGGGCGGGCGCCAGGTCGAGGTCACCTTCACCGCCCCGTATTTGTCCGAGATCTTGCCGAGGATGCTCTTCAGCACCGGCGGCAGACAGACGATCGAGGTGCCGGGATCGGTCGAGATGCCGGGCTTGTCGGGCTTCTCGTTGGGGTCGAAGGCGGGTTCCTCGGCGGTCTGGCCCGGCGTGCGTTGCGGCCACTCCGGCCCCTCGTCGTCATCGGGCTGGGCGAGGGTGGGCGCGGGACCCGGTGTCGTCACCATGCTGGCTTCGACCGGGGCCTGGGGCAGCACGACGACCGGCGGCGCGCCCGGCTTGATCTGCAGGTCGAGATCGAAGGGGCGCTCGGGCGGCAGGGGCGCAAGCATCATCTGCGCCGTGGCTTCGGCGCCGATCGTCATCGCGACGGCGCAGGCGAGCGCTGTTCTCCGCATTGCGCTCATGCGATGCGGGCCGCCGATGTCGGTGCTGCGGCCGGAGGCGCGCGATCACGATGCGTTGTTGGCCCCGGCATTCCCGCAACGGTTCTCCTGACGCATCGGCAGGGCCCGCTGACGAATCGTGCAGGCGCCGAGACTGACGTCACGTCCCCGTTTGCCATGCTTCGGCACACCGCGACAACCGCCTTGCGCCGGGCACCGCCGATCACGAAAATCGGCGCCGAAACGGCCGGGAATCGCGCTGCTTTTGCGGGCGGGGCCAGCATATGCGGCAAAGACATGGCGACAGCCGCGTTGTGCGGCGCGGCGAACCCTTGCGTGATTCTAAAGCAGGGTCTAATCGACTGGCGAGATTGAGGGCGCCAGTCGCGGCGCCGGGTTGAAGCGGGGTGACAGATGCAAGCTCTTCCTGTGCAGTCCCTGCTGTCGGACTACCTGCCTCTGGTGATCTTCATCGGGCTGTCGCTGGTGATCGGCCTCGCCCTGCTGATCGCGCCCTTCGCCGTGGCCTATTCCAAGCCGGACGCCGAGAAGCTCTCGGCCTATGAATGCGGCTTCAATGCCTTCGACGATGCGCGCATGAAGTTCGACGTGCGCTTCTATCTCGTCGCCATCCTCTTCATCATCTTCGATCTCGAAGTCGCCTTCCTCTTCCCCTGGGCTGTCGCCTTCGGCGGCCTCGGCTGGGTCGGATTCTGGTCGATGATGGTGTTCCTCGGCGTGCTGACGGTCGGTTTCGTCTATGAGTGGCGCAAGGGCGCGCTCGAGTGGGATTGATCGTTTTGTCGTGCCGGGCTGATATCACTTTGCATTCGACGAAACCCAAAGGTTCGAACTGATGGCCATGACAGCGATCGATCGCGGTGACCCGCTCGTCGCGCCCGCGCCACGGGGCCTGCTCGGCCCGGACGGCAAGCCGGTCGGCACGCGCGATCCCTATTTCGTCGAGATCAACAACGAGCTCGCTGACAAGGGCTTCCTCGTCACGGCGAGCGACGACCTGATCAACTGGGCCCGCACCGGCTCGCTGATGTGGATGACTTTCGGCCTCGCCTGCTGCGCGGTCGAGATGATGCAGCTCTCGATGCCGCGCTACGACGTCGAGCGCTTCGGCTTCGCCCCGCGCGCCAGCCCGCGCCAGTCGGACGTGATGATCGTCGCCGGCACGCTGACCAATAAGATGGCTCCGGCCCTGCGCAAGGTCTACGACCAGATGCCGGAGCCGCGCTACGTCATCTCGATGGGCTCCTGCGCCAATGGCGGCGGCTACTACCACTACAGCTATTCGGTGGTGCGCGGCTGCGACCGCATCGTGCCGATCGACGTCTATGTGCCGGGCTGCCCGCCGACCGCGGAAGCACTGCTCTACGGCGTGCTGCTGCTGCAGAAAAAGATCCGGCGGACCGGGACGATCGAGCGCTGAGGCGCTTGACGACTGGCGGCTTGCGAAGGTGATGCGATGAGCGAAGCGCTCGTGACATTGGGCGAAGAGATCAAGGCGGCGCTGCCCGGCGCGGTGACCGATATCGTCGTCGCCTTCGACGAGATCACGGTGCTGGCGCAAGCCGCCGAGATCGTGCGGGTCCTCAAGACCCTCTATGACGATCCGCGCTTCCGCTTCGTCAACTTCACCGACATCGCGGGCGCCGACTATCCGCAGCGCGAGAAGCGCTTCGAGGTGGTCTATCACCTGCTGTCGCCGCGCCATAACCGGCGCATCCGCGTCAAGGTTCAGACCGACGAGGCGACCCCCGTCCCCTCGGTGATCGAGGTCTTCCCGGCGGCGAACTGGTACGAGCGCGAGGCCTACGACTTCTACGGCATCCTGTTCTCGAACCATCCGGACTTGCGCCGCATCCTCACCGATTACGGCTTCGAGGGCTATCCGCTGCGCAAGGACTTCCCGCTGACCGGCTTCGTCGAGGTCCGCTATGACGACGAGCAGAAGCGTGTCGTCTACGAGCCGGTGAAGCTGAACCAGGAGTTCCGCAACTTCGACTTCCTCTCGCCCTGGGAAGGGACGGAATACGTCCTGCCGGGCGATGAGAAGGCCAAGGCGGGCTGAGCGGATGGGCGAAGGCCACACACTCTCTGGCGGCTGTCTCTGCGGCTCGGTTCGCTTTACGGCGACCATGGCCAAGCCCGAGATGGACGTTTGCCATTGCAGCATGTGCCGGCGCTGGAGCGGCGGCACGCTGATGACCGTGCCGTGCACGGATGTCGCGGTCGCCGACGAGACCAATCTTGCCGTCTACACCTCATCGGAGTGGGGCGAGCGCGTCTTCTGCCGGAACTGCGGCACCAGCCTGTTCTGGCGCCAGCGCTCCGGCGAGGGCCATGTCGCCGTGGCGTTCCCGAGCCTCGACGATCCTTCCGATCTCGTCTTCGCCGAAGAGATCTTCATCGACGAGAAGCCTGACCTCTACGCCTTCGCGGGCGAGCGCCGGCGCAAGACCGGCGAGCAGGTGATCGCCGAATTCCATGCCGCCCAGGAAGGCCGGACATGACCGAGCACAACATCCGCAATTTCTCGATCAATTTCGGGCCGCAGCATCCCGCGGCGCACGGCGTGCTGCGCCTGGTGCTGGAGCTCGACGGCGAGATCGTCGAGCGCGTCGACCCGCATATCGGCCTGCTGCATCGCGGCACCGAGAAGCTGATCGAGCACAAGACCTATCTCCAGGCCGTGCCCTATTTCGACCGGCTCGACTATGTCGCGCCGATGAACCAGGAGCATGCCTACGCGCTTGCGGTCGAGAAGCTGATGGGCGTGACTGTGCCGCGCCGCGGCCAGCTCATCCGCGTGCTCTATTCCGAGATCGGCCGCATCCTCTCGCACATCCTCAACGTCACCACGCAGGCGATGGACGTCGGCGCGCTCACCCCGCCGCTCTGGGGCTTCGAGGAGCGCGAGAAGCTGATGATCTTCTATGAGCGGGCCTGCGGCGCGCGCATGCACGCGGCCTATGTCCGACCGGGCGGCGTCCACCAGGACCTGCCGACCTCGCTGATCCACGACATCGCCGAGTGGTGCGATCCGTTCCTCAAGGTCTGCGACGACCTGGAAGGGCTGCTCACCGACAATCGCATCTTCAAGCAGCGCAACGTCGATATCGGCGTCGTCGATCTCGAAACCTGCTGGAAATGGGGTTTTTCGGGCGTGATGGTGCGCGGCTCCGGCGCTCCCTGGGACCTGCGCAAGGCGCAGCCCTATGAGTGCTATGAGGAGATGGAATTCGACATCCCCGTCGGCAAGAACGGCGACTGTTACGACCGCTACTGCATCCGGATGGAAGAGATGCGCCAGTCCGCCTCGATCATGAAGCAGTGCTGCGAGAAACTGCTGGCGGCCGATGGCGGCGGCCCGGTCTCGTCGCTCGACGGCAAGATGGTGCCGCCCAAGCGCGGCGAGATGAAGCGCTCGATGGAAGCGCTGATCCACCACTTCAAGCTCTACACCGAGGGCTACAAGGTGCCCGAGGGCGAGGTCTATGCCGCCGTCGAGGCCCCGAAGGGCGAGTTCGGCGTCTATCTCGTCTCCGACGGCACCAACAAGCCCTATCGCTGCAAGATCAAGGCGCCGGGCTTCGCCCATCTCCAGGCCATGGATTTCATGTGCCGCAAGCACATGCTCGCCGACGTCTCCGCGATCCTCGGCTCCCTCGATATCGTCTTTGGTGAGGTGGACCGCTGATGTCCGTCCGTCGTCTCGCGCCCGATCACGTTCAGCCGGCCTCCTTCGCCTTCAATGCGGCGAACGAGAACTGGGCCGATCAGCAGATCGCCAAATACCCGGAAGGCCGTCAGGCTTCGGCCGTGATCCCGCTGCTGTGGAAGGCGCAGGAGCAGCATCATGGCTGGCTGCCGCGCGCCGCGATCGAAGCCGTCGCCCATAAGCTCGGCATGGCGCCGATGCGGGTGCTGGAGGTCGCGACCTTCTACACCATGTTCAACCTGCAGCCGGTCGGCACGCATTTCATCCAGCTTTGCGGCACGACGCCCTGCGCGTTGCGCGGCGCCGAAGCGCTGAAGAAGGTCTGCGAGGACGTGATCGGTCCGCAATCGACCGTCACCGCCGACGGCAAGCTGTCCTGGCTCGAGGTCGAGTGCCTCGGCGCCTGCTGCAACGCGCCGATGGCGCAGATCAACTTCGACTACTACGAAGACCTGACCCCGGAGAATTTCCGCAAGCTGCTCGGTGATCTCCGCGAGGGCCGGCCGACGAAGCCCGGCCCGCAGGTCGACCGCTCCTGCTCGGAGCCGCTCGGCGGCGGCGACACGCTGAAGGATCCGGCTCTGTACAATGGCTCGATGATCGGCGCCGGCGACTGGCAGGCCCGCATCACCAGGCAGCGTGAAGAGGCCGCGATCAAGATCGCCAGCGAGAAGGCCGCGGCCGAGGCCAAGGCCAAGGCGGAAGCCGAGACGGCCGCCGCGACGGCCAAGGCCGGCCCGACCGACGTCAAGACCGCGCCGGCCCCCGAGGCCGCTGCGCCCGCCCGGCCCAAGCCGTCCGAGCCGAACCAGCCGGCGAGCGCCGCGCAGGACACTCCGTCCGCGACGAGCAAGGCGATCAAGGACACGCCCGCCCAGGCGCCGGCAGCCAAGGCCGAGCCGGCCGCTGCCGTTGTCGAGTCCAAGCCGCAGCTGCTGACCTCGGCCCGCGACGGCAAGGGCGACGATCTCGAATTGATCTGGGGCGTCGGTCCCAAGCTCGGCAAGATGCTCAACGAGATGGGCATCTGGCACTTCGACCAGGTCGCCGCCTGGACCCCGGCCGAACTCGCCTGGGTCGATGCAAGGCTGACCGGCTTCAAGGGCAGGGCGGTCCGTGACGACTGGATCTCGCAGGCGAAGAAGCTCGCTACCGGCTGGCGGCCGGAGAGCAAGCTCGGCGACAAGCCGGCGAACTGAGGCGAACAACGATGCTTGCTGATCGCGACCGCATCTTCACCAATCTCTACGGCCTTCACGACCTGTCACTGAAAGGCGCCATGCAACGTGGCGCCTGGGACGGCACCAAGTTCCTGCTCGAGCAGGGG
>PNLY01000177.1 GCA_013823325.1 Methylobacterium sp. | reverse complement strand
AGGAAAGTCCGGGCTCCACGGAAACACGGTGCCGGATAACGTCCGGCGGGGGCGACCCCAGGGAAAGCGCCACAGAGATCGAACCGCCGCGCGTCGGAGAGTTTAGGCTTTCCTGGCGAGGTAAGGGTGAAAAGGTGCGGTAAGAGCGCACCGCGGACCCGGCAACGGGGACGGCATGGCAAGCCCCACCGGGAGCAAAACCGAATAGGGACGATGCTCGCCCGCAAGGGAGGAGGGGCCGGTTTCCAGGTCCAGTCGTCCGGGTTGGTTGCTCGAGGCACGCAGCAATGCGCGTCCCAGAGGAATGGCCGTCACGTCGGGAGAGCGATCTCCCGGCCATCCAGAACCCGGCTTACAGGCCGGCTGGCACCCCTACCGCAAGATACGAAAAGGGCCGGGAGCGTTCCCGGCCCTTTCGCGTTTGCGGGCGCTGCGATCAGAGTGTGTAGCTCCAATCTGCCGTGGCGAAGCGATAGCCGTTGCCGTCCTTGCTGACCCTGCCGAAGCCGGGGAAGGGGATATGGGCGCCGCTGAACACCAGCTTGTCGGCCGCCGCCATGTCGAGCACCCGCCGGCGCGAGGCCGCGGCCTGCTTGGCGTCGGCGTCGAAGACGAAGGCGATCTCGGGCTGTGCGGTCTGCAGCACGATGTTGTGGATGCTGTCGCCGACGAGCAGGAGCTGCTGGCTGCCGGAGGAGAGCCGCAGGATGCTGTGGCCCGGCGTATGGCCGGGGGCGTGTTCCAGCATCAGGCCGGGCGCGACCTCGCCCGCCTTCACCTTGCGGGTGCGGGCGGCATAGGGCGCGAGCGCGCCGCGGGCGGAGGCGAAGAACGGCTTCGCTTCGGCCGGCGCCTGGCTGAGGATGCCGTCATCGTGCCAGAAGGCGTGTTCGGTCTCGTGGATGACCAGCTCGGCGTTGGGGAAGCGCGCGGTCTTCTCGGCCGTCAGCAAGCCCTCGTGATGGTCGGGATGGGCATGGGTCAGGATGATCGTGTCGATCTGCGCCGGCTCGATTCCGGCGGCGCGCAGATTGGCTTCGGCCCGGCCCATGGTGTCGCCCATGCCGCTCCAGGCGCCCGAGCCGGAGTCGATCAGGTAGGTCCGGTCCTTGCTGTTGACGACGAAGGCATTGACCGAGGTCGGCAGGCTCTCGTCGAGGCCGGCGCCGGCGACGAGCTGGCCGACCGTCGCCGGGTCGGTGCTGCTGAAGGATTTGGCGCCGAGCGGGACATAGCCGTCGAGGATCGCGGTGATCTCGAGGTCGCCGAGCTTGCGGCGATAGATGCCCGGTACCTGACTGCCGGAGAGGGGCGCGCGGGCTGCGGCGGGCAGGACGGGCGCGAGCGCAGTGGCCGCGGCCGCTGCGAGGAAATGGCGGCGATCGATCATGGGAATGTTCCAGAGGCGTGAGGGGCGAGGCTTCCGGAAACGAGGCCCGCTCGGGGCGGGCCGCATCGTCTCACGGCCGGAGGAATGCCCGGCCGTGAGGATCAGATGGGTGGCGCAGCGTCAGGCCGCAACCGTCAGCTGGACGTCGATATTGCCCCGGGTCGCATCGGAATACGGGCAGACGATGTGGGCCTTCTGGACGAGGTCCTCGAGCTTGGCCTTGTCGATGCCCGGCGCCGAGATCGTCAGCTTGGCGGCGATGCCGAAACCCTTGCCGTCGTCGCGCGGGCCGATGCCGACATCGGCGCTGACGCGGGCGTCCTCCGGGATCTTCACACCTTCCTTGCCGGCGGCGAACTTCAGCGCGCCGAGGAAGCAGGCGGAATAGCCCATGGCGAAGAGCTGTTCGGGATTGGTGCCGTCGCCGCCGCCGCCGCCGAGCTCCTTCGGCGTGTTGAGCACGAGCTTGACGTTGCCGGTGTCGGTCGCGGCCTGGCCTTCGCGGCCGCCGGTGGCGGAACCATGGGCGGTGTAGAGGATCTTCATGGCGGCTCTCCTTGGTTGGCGGTCCATCCGCCGTGGTCGATGCAATTTAGATTGTGCACAATTGAATTGCTTGCAATTCAAATTTCCGTGAGCGGGCAGCGCTCGGCCCGATGAGAGAGTATCTTAGGCTCGCTGGAGGGGAGACTATTCCATCGGTGAGTTGTTCCGATCCGATTGGATACCTTCCCCTTTCTGAGGAGTCAGGATGCGCTCAATTGACGGCAGGGCCATGACGAAGAATGCGAAGGCGGTATTGGTGCGTGGGCTCGACGAGCAGATCTGCTTCGCAATCTATTCCGCCGCCCATGCCTTCAACCGCGCCTACCGGCCGTTCCTGGCCGAGCTCGGGCTGACCTATCCGCAATATCTGGTCATGCTGGTGCTATGGGAGCAGGACGGCCAGAGCGTGAAGGCGATCGGCGAGCGGCTCGGGCTTGACTCCGGCACGCTGACGCCGCTGCTGAAGCGGCTGGAAGGCAATGGCCTGATCCTGCGCAAGCGCGGCCGCGAGGACGAGCGTCAGGTGCTGGTCGAGCTGAGCGAGGCAGGTCATGGCCTGCGTGAGAAGGCGGGCAGCGCCCCCAATCCGGTGCCTTGCGCGGTCGAGGACAGCGGTGTCCCGGCGGGACGCCTGCTCGGCGATGTCCAGGCTTTGCGCGAGGCCTTGCTGCGCCGGGCGACGGGCGAGGACTAAGCTCGGCAGGGCACAGCCGCGTCCCTAAAAATATTTCCGCCCAGCTGGGTCCCCTCAGCCCATGGAAGAGGGACCGGGGGGCGGTGCTCGCGCGCCAAAATGCTCGTCTTTACGGATAGTTAACCTTAACGGGCTGTGATGTCCGAAGGCTCGGGCAGACCCGCGTCCGCAGCGTTGGATCCGTTGACGCCCATATTGTCCCATGCTATCCCAAATCATCCCGTCGAGACCGACAGGCAAGCAGCAAGTCAGAGCCCGTGTGCCGCGCGGATTCTGGCTGACGGCCCCGCCATGTCGGGATCGGCGGGAGTATCGATCGCCGGTTCCCGCCGGCTCGCTTCGCGTCCTAGCGGCGCGGTTGGAAGCCCGACCCGGAGGCGGCGTTGACGGACCGCTTCGTCTCCCATTTCACCAATCGGCTCGATGCCAAGGGGCGGGTCTCGATCCCGGCTCCGTTCCGGGCCGTGCTGGCCAAGGACGGCTACGAGGGGCTCTACGTCTATCCGGCGCTCGACCAGTCCAGCCTCGACTGCGGCGGCCATGCGCTGCGCGCGACGATCGACGAGATCCTGTCGCGCTTTTCGCCCTTTTCGGAGGAGTGGGAGTCGCTCTCGACGGCGCTGAACGGCACCTCGGAGGTGTTGAAGGTCGATCCCGAAGGGCGGATCATGCTGAGCGAGACGCTGAAGGCGCATGCCGGCATCGGCGATACCGTCACCTTCGTCGGGCAGGGCCACAAATTCCAGATCTGGGAGCCGGAGCGCTTCAAGGCGCATCTCGAGGAGGCCAGGGCGAAGCTGCGCGACGTCCGGCGGACATTGGGCGCGAGGCCGGCATGAGCAGCGAGCCGCATATCCCGGTTCTGATGGAAGAGGCGCTCGACGCGCTCGCCCTTAAAGCAGGCGGCCGCTATCTCGACGGCACCTTCGGCGCCGGCGGCTATTCGCGCGCGCTGTTGGAGCGCGAGCCGAAGGCGACGCTGCTCGCGCTCGACCGCGACCCGAGTGCGATCGCCGGCGGTGCCGGTCTCGTCGCGGCGATGGGCGGGCGGCTGACCCTGGCCGAAGCGCGCTTCGGTGCGCTGGCGGAAGAGGCCGAGCGCTTCAAGATGACGCCGCTCGACGGCGTCGTGCTCGATATCGGCGTCTCCTCGATGCAGCTCGACCAGGCCCAGCGCGGCTTCTCGTTCCGCTATGACGGGCCGCTCGACATGCGGATGGAGGCGGGCGGCCAGAGCGCGGCCGAGCTCGTCAACGAGGCCGATGAGGGCGTGCTCGCCAACATCATCTACCACTATGGCGAGGAGCGACGCTCGCGCGCCGTGGCGCGCGCCATCGTCGAAGCCCGGCGCAAGGCACCGATCACGACGACCAAGCAGCTCGCCGATCTCGTCGCCGGCATTGTCCGGGGCGAGCCGGGCGGCGCCCATCCGGCGACGCGGACCTTCCAGGGCCTGCGCATCGCGGTCAATGACGAGCTCTGCGAGCTGGTCCGGGCGCTGCACGGCGCCGAGGCGGTGCTTGCGCCGGGTGGGCGGCTCTCGGTGGTCACCTTCCATTCGCTCGAGGATCGGATCGTCAAGCAGTTCTTCGCCGAGCGCTCGGGCAGGGCGCCAGGCGGCTCGCGCCACGCCCCGGCGACGGCCGCTCCGCAGGCGACGTTCAAGCTCGTCACCAAGGGGCCGGTTGCGCCCTCAGAGGCCGAGACCAGGGCCAATCCGCGCGCCCGCTCGGCCAAGTTGCGCGCCGCCGAACGCACCCAGGCGCCGCCGCGCGCGCCCGATCCAGATCTCGTCGGCCTCGCCGTCGTCCCCGCGCCGCAAACCCGCCGGAGGAGCTGAGCGTGATCAAGCTCTTGCACATCATCGCCATTGGCGCGCTGGTCTCCTCGGCGCTCTATGCCTACTCGATCAAATACGAGACGACGCTGCAGGCCGAGCAGCTGCAGAAGCTGAAGGCCAAGGCGCAGCGCGAGCGCGAAGCGATCGCCGTGCTGAAGGCCGAGTGGCAATTCCTCAACCGTCCGGAGCGGCTGCAGGCGCTGGCCGACAAGCATCTTGACCTGCAGCCGCTGCAGATCACGCAGATGGTGCGGCTGTCGGACATCCCCAATCGCGGGCCGAAGGTGGATTCGATCGGCCGCAAGCTCGAGGACCTCGGCCTCGGCCTGCCGACCGAGACACCCAGGGATCGCAAGAGCAACACCGCGACGACGCCGGGAGCCCGCCCATGAGCCAGGAGGTCAACCAGCCGTCGGCGCCCGAGATCGTCGCGCCGACAGTCGCGCAACCCGAAGCCGCGAAGCGCAAATGGCGCTTCCGCACGGAATGGCTGCGTGACATCTTCCGGATGAGCGGCGAGAAGAGCGAGCCGCGCGTCGGCCTCGTCATCCTCGGCTTCAGCGGCCTGTTCCTCGCGATCGTCGGTCGGCTCGTCATGCTCGGCGCCTTCCCTAGCGACCAGGTCGGCCTGCGCCGGGCCACCTCGAACGCGATCTCGGCGGCGCGCCCTGACATTCTCGACCGTAACGGCATCCAGCTCGCCACCGACATCCGCACCGTCTCGGTCTTCGCCGAGCCGCGCAACATCCTCGACAAGGACGAAGCGACAGAGCTCCTGACCGCCGTCCTGCCCGATCTCAACGCCAAGGAGCTGCGCGACAAGCTCGGCACCAAGAAGGGCTTCGTCTGGATCAAGCGCGAGATCACGCCGCGCCAGCAGGCCGAGGTCCATCGGCTCGGCATCCCCGGCGTCGGCTTCGTGCCGGAGAACAAGCGCGTCTATCCGAACGGCAATGTCGCGGCCCATGTGCTCGGCTTCGCCAATGTCGACAATATCGGCATCGCGGGCATCGAGAAGTACATCGACTCCCAGGGGCTGCAGGACCTGAACGGCGCGGGCTTTGCCGTGCAGGCCTCCGACCTCAAGCCGGTGCAGCTCTCGATCGACATGCGCGTCCAGCACCTGCTGCGCGACGAGCTGGTCAAGGGGTTGGAGAAATACCGGGCGATCGCGGCGGCTGGCGCCGTCATGGACGTCAACACCGGCGAGATGATCGCGCTGGTCTCGCTGCCCGATTTCGATCCCGGCAACCCGGTCGACGCGCTGGAGAAGGACCGGATCAACCGGATGAATGTCGGCGTCTACGAGATGGGCTCGACCTTCAAGGCGCTGACCATCGCGATGGCGCTCGATTCCGGCAAGGCCAGCATCAATTCGAGCTATTCGACCGCCGGCGGCATGATGCGGTTCGGCCGCCAGGTCATCAAGGAATACCACGGGACCGGCCGCACCCTGACCGTGCCGGAGGTGTTCCTGCA
>PNLY01000176.1 GCA_013823325.1 Methylobacterium sp. | reverse complement strand
GTCGAAGCGCGAGCCGTCCTTGACCGCCTTGCGGATGCCGAGCGGAATCGAGATCGCATAGGAGAGCAGGGTCATCCACAAACCGAGCGTGATGGAGACCGGCAGCTTCTCCTTGATCAGCTGCAGCACCGGCGCGTCGCGGAAATAGCTGCGGCCGAAATCGAAGGTCGCGTAGTCCTTCAGCATCTTGAGGAAGCGCTCATGCGCCGGCTTGTCGAAGCCGAACTGCTTCTCCAGCTCCTTGATGAAGGCGGGATCCAGCCCCTGCGCACCGCGATAGGCCGAGCCTGAATCCATCGCCTGCGCCCCGGCATCGCCGCCGGAGCCGCCGCCGACGCGCTCGGCCGCGCCGCTATTGGGATTGTTGAGCTGCGAGATGATCCGCTCGACCGGCCCACCGGGCGCGAACTGCACGATGACGAAGGAGATCAGCAGGATGCCGAACAGGGTCGGCACCATCAGCGCCAGACGCCGGGCGATGTAGTTCAGCATTCCCGCTTATGCCTTCCCGATCCGCTTTGCCTTGTCCGGATCGTACCACCAGGTCCCCGGCGCGCCGGAGCCATATTTCGGCTTGGTCTGCGGGCGCTCATACATGTCCCAGAAAGCCAGCCATTCCTCGGCGTTCCACCACATCGGGATCCAGTAGCGACCGGCCCGTAAAAGCCGGTCGAGGCATTTGGCCGCCACCACCACCTCGGCATAGCTCTTGGCCTGGCCGACCTTCTCGATCATCGCGTCGATGGCCGGGTCGGCGATCCCCCCGACATTGCGCGAGCCGCGGGTCTTTGCCGCTTCCGAGCCGTAGATCACACGCATCGTGTCGCTCGGGATGGCGCTGCCGGTCATCGCCCGGCTGATCATGTCGAAGTCGAACTCGTCGAGCCGGCGCTGGTACTGGGCCCCATCGACGATACGCGAGGTCGCGTTGATGCCGAGCCGCTTGAGATTGGCCTGGAAGGGCTGGGTGTGCGGCTGCAGCGAGGGGGTGGAATCGAGGAACTCGATCTCGAAAGGCTGGCCGTTCGGCAGCTTCAGCACATTGCCGTCGCGCTTGCAGCCGGCGGCACGCAGCATTTCGTCGGCGCGGCGCAGCAAAGCGCGGTCGCTGCCCGAGCCGTCCGAGACCGGCGGCAGCCAGGGCTCGCCGAAGACCTCGTCCGGCACCTTGCCGCGGAACGGCTCGAGCAGCGCGAGCTCTTCCGGCGAGGGTTTGCCGACCGCCTTCGAATCTGAGTTCTCGAAATAGGAGGTCGCCCGCGAGAAGGACGAGAACATGATGTTCTTGTTGGTCCACTCGAAGTCGAAGGCGAGGCCGAGCGCCTCGCGGATGCGCGGATCGGTGAATTTCTCGCGGCGCAGATTATAGATCCAGCCTTGGCTGCCGATCGGCTCGGTCTTCGGCAGGGCTTCCTTCTTGACCTTGCCTTCCTTGATCGCCGGGAAGTCGTACCCGGTCGCCCAGATGCGCGAGGTGAACTCCTCCTGGAAGGTGATCACACCGCTTTTGAAGGCTTCGAACGCGACCTGCCGGTCGCGGAAATACTCCCAGCGCACGCGGTCGAAATTGTTCTGGCCGACATTCACCGGCAGATCCTTGGCCCAGTAATCAGGCACCCGGTCGAACTCGATGAAGCGGCCCTGCTCGAAGCGGCCGACCTTGTAGGCACCCGAGCCGAGCGGCGGCTCCAGCGTCGAGGCCTCGAAATTGCGGGTCGACCAGTACTTCTCCGAGAACACCGGCAGGCCGGCGACGACGAGATGCAGATCGCGGTCGCGTTTCGGTGAGAGCTTGACCACAAGGAGGTCGTCGCTCTCGGCGACGGCCGATTCCATCTGGGCGAGAATCAGCCGGTAGGTCGGGTGGGCCTTGCTCTTGAGGAGGTTGAACGTGAAGGCGGCATCGCCGGCGGTGACGCGCGAGCCGTCATGGAACCTCGCCTCCGGCCGTATGCGGAAGCGATAGGTCAGCTTGTCCGGGGAGACCGCGACGCTCTTCGCCAGCAGGCCGTAGACCGTGTTGGGCTCGTCGGCCGAGCCGGCCATCAGGCTGTCGAAGCAGGCATCCATGCCGGCCGCGCCATCGCCCTGCAGCACATAGGTGTTGAGCGTGTTGAAGGTGTCGAAGCTCTGATTGCCGCCGGCGCGCTTGATCTGGACGGTGATCGAGCCGCCTTTCGGCGCTTTCGGGTTCACATAGGCGAAATGCGGGAAGTCCGGCGGAAGCGCCAGCTCGCCGAAGGTCGAGAGGCCGTGAACCTCGTTTTCCTGCGCCAGTGCCGTCGTGAGCGAGGCCGGCAGTGCGGCTGCGCCTGCGATGGCACCGCCGGCTTCGAGCAGCCTGCGGCGGGTTATCCGGATCGCCATGCGATACCCCTTGCGATTCGTCTTCCGATTATGTCGTTACGCTGAGCTAACGCCAGCGCTGCGCGCATTTCCGGTCATGGTGAGGGCAATTGCATGGCGCCGACAAGCAAAAGCCGGGCTTTCGGCCCGGCTCATGACGTCACATCGGCGCGAGACGCGCTGCCAAATCAGGGCTTCGGCAGCGGCTTCGGCGAATCGGCGAGGCTGTTGAGATAGGCGACCACGTCGGCGCGGGTCTCCGGCCGGGCGATGCCGGCGAAGGCCATGGCGGTACCAGGGACGTAGGCCTTCGGGTTCTTCAGGAAGTGGTCGAGCGCCTCGGCATCCCAGCTCTTGTCGTTGCGGCCCTTCATCGCGGCCGAATAGCCGAAGCCGGCGACCGAGCCCTCGGAACGGCCATAGACGTCGAAGAGATGGGGGCCGACCTTGTTGGCGCCGCCCTTCTCGAAGGTGTGGCAGGCCTTGCAGGCGCCGACGGCCTTCTCGCCCTTGGCGACATCGGCCTTGGCGAGACGCACCGCGATCGGCTCCTCGGCCGCTGCCGCCGCGGCGCCGGCGCCACCTGCAGCCGCCGGCTCGAGGCTTGGCAGGTCGAAGCCCGGCACGGCCGGCTTCTTCGGGGTGAAGACGATGCCGGCGCCCATGTTCAGGGCCATCACGACGAGCAGCGTCGAGAGGCCCGCACCAGCGATCTTGTTCAGTTCGATATTCATCGTCTCTCACAACCCCCGGCCCGCCCGTCGGCGGAGCAAGACAGCGCTGCGGCCGGACCCTTGCGGGAGCCGGCACGTCTGCGCTGCTTAACCGCTTTGCGCGCTGCATTGCAACTCGTATAAGCACGCACCGCTTTGAGACCTTTTGCCGCCCTGCGAGCTTTCCTTAAGCCAATGCCCAATCCGCTGATCCTGATCCCCGCCCGCATGCAGGCGACGCGCCTGCCGGGCAAGCCGCTGGCCGACATCCTGGGCGAACCGATGATCGTCCATGTCTGGCGCCGCGCGATGGAGGCGAAGATCGGCGATGCTGTCGTCGCGACCGACGAACCACGGATCGTCGAGGCGATCGAGAAGGCCGGGGGCAGGGCGGTCCTGACCCGCGCCGACCATCACACCGGCTCCGACCGGATCAAGGAAGCGGCGGATATCGTCGATCCCGAGGGGCGCCACGACATCATCGTCAACGTACAGGGCGATCTGCCCACGATCGATCCGCGCGCGATCCTCGCCTCGGTCGGGCCGCTCTCCGATCCGGCCGTCGACATCGTCACCCTCGCGGCTGTGATTACCCGCGAGGACGAGAAGACGGAGCCGAGCGTGGTCAAGGCGATCGGCAGCGAGATTTCTCCCGGCCGGATGCGGGCACTCTACTTCACTCGCGTCACCGCACCGGGCGGCGAAGGCCCGCTCTATCACCATATCGGCCTCTACTCGTATCGCCGCCGCGCGCTCGACCGCTTCGTCTCGCTGCCGCCTTCGCCGCTGGAAAGGCGGGAGCGGCTGGAGCAGCTGCGCGCCGTCGAAGACGGCATGCGTATCGACATCGTCGTGGTCGACGACGTGCCGCTCGGCGTCGACACCCCGCACGACCTCGAACGTGCCCGCGATATCCTCAAAGCCCGCGCCGGAGCCTGAAGACCAAAATGTCAGTCGTCGTTTCCTATCAGGGTGAGCCCGGAGCCTTCTCCTCGCAGGCCGCCCTCCAGGTCTTCCCGGATTGCGAGCTCTTGCCCTGCCGCACCTTCGAGGACGCGCTCGCCGCGGTCTCGGACGGTTCCGCCCGCTACGGCATGATCCCGATCGACAATTCGATCGCCGGCCGCGTCGCCGATATCCACCATCTGCTGCCGCGCTCGGGCCTGCACATCATCGGCGAGCATTTCCTGCCGATCCGCTTCCATCTGATGGCGGTCGAGGGCGCGACGCTGGCGACGCTGAAGACGGTGCAGAGCCACATCCACGCGCTCGGCCAGTGCCGCAAGATCATCCGCAAGCTCGGCCTCAAGGCCGAGGTCGCGGCCGACACGGCCGGCTCGGCCCGCCAGGTTGCCGAGGCCGGCGATCCCACGCGCGCCGCGATCGCCCCGCACATCGCCGCCGAGGTCTACGGCCTCAACATCCTGATGGAGGACATCGAGGACGAGAAGCACAACACCACGCGCTTCGTCGTGCTCTCGAAATATCCCGAATTCGCCCGGCAGGGCGTCGGCAAGACGGTGACAACCCTGATCTTCCAGGTCCGCAACCTGCCGGCGGCGCTCTACAAGGCGCTCGGCGGCTTCGCCACCAACGGCGTCAACATGACCAAGCTGGAAAGCTACATGGTCGACGGGCATTTCTCGGCGACGATGTTCTACAGCGATGTCGAGGGCCATCCCGACGACCCCGCGCTGAAGCGGGCGCTCGACGAGCTCGCCTTCTTCTCCAAGGAGCTGAAGATCCTCGGCGTCTACCCGGCGCACGAATTCCGCGACAGCTTCCCCGAGCCGGGAGAGTGAGGCGCTTCCTTCTCCCCTTGGGGGAGAAGGTGCCGGCAGGCGGATGAGGGCGGCCCGACCGGGTGAGACGAAGGCAGGTCGCGCCTGTCCTTCCCTCATCCGTCAGCGCTACGCGCTGCCACCTTCTCCCCCGAGGGGAGAAGGATACGAGCCTTACGGCTCCTCGCCGTCCACCGCCCAGGCCTTCAGGATCGTGTTGGCGATCGCCATATGCGGCGGGCAGAACAGATTGTCGGGGTGCTTGCCCTCCAGCATCTGCAGTGCCTCCGCGCGGCTGAACCAGCGGCCGGCCTCGAGCTCGGTGCCATCCAGAACGATATCGTCGTTCAGCGCCTCGGCGATGCAGCCGATCATCAGCGATCCCGGGAAAGGCCAGGGCTGCGAGGCGATGTAGCGCACCGTGCCGGTGCGCAGGCCCGCTTCCTCCCAGGTCTCGCGCCTGACCGCATCCTCGAAGGTCTCACCCGGCTCGACGAAGCCGGCGATGCAGGAATACATGCCGGGCGCAAAGCGCGCCTGGCGCGCCAGCAGGCAGTTGTCGCCGCGCACCGCCAGCATGATCACGACCGGGTCGGTGCGCGGGAAATGCTGGGCGCCGCAGGCCTCGCATTGCCGCTTCCAGCCGGCCGAGCCGAGCTTGGTCGGTGCCCCGCATTGGGCGCAGCAGCGATGGCGGGCATGCCAGTCGAGCAGGGCCTTGGCCTCGCCGAGCGGGCCGAGCTCGTCCTTCGGCACCAGCCGCTTCAGCGCGACACTGCGCAGGTCGGTGACGACGAGCACCGCCTGCTCGCGCAGGCCGTCGAGCTGGTCGCGCTCGATCAGCCGGCCGAAACGCGGAGCGCCCTCCGGGTCGAGCCCGAGGAAGACCTCTTCCTGCGCCGGGCCGAGGCCATCGGCGCCGCTCTCGTCGAACCAGACGGTCTGGGTCTCGGCGCCGGTCCGCAGCAGGATCGGCGTCTCGCCGGCGATGACGGTGAAGCGCGCGTCGCTGCGGGCTCGCAGCGTGGCGATCTCGTCCGGCTTGTCGCGCAGATCGGCGCGTCGGTCGAGCGAGCTGGTGGCGAAGCCGGTCTGGGCTGAGCGTTCGGTGCGGCGGGAGGCGTCGTTCATGCCTCCCGTCCTACTCCCCTTTCGGTCGGACCGGAACGGGGGCGAACGCAGAATTATACGTATGCGAACAGTCGCGAGTAGAGGAGCCTCCAGCTCACTCCTTGCCGCGTCCCCGCAGCAGATGGATGATGCCGGAGAAGTCGGTGCCGCCTTCGCCCCAGGCATTGTGCAGGCCGTAGACCTGCGCCGCCGCCGAGCCGAGCGGGGTCGAGGCGCCGGCGGCCTGTGCCGCCTCCTGGGCGAGCTTCAGGTCCTTCAGCATCAGCGCCGAGGCGAAGCCGGGCTTGTAGTCGTTGTTGGCTGGGGA
>PNLY01000175.1 GCA_013823325.1 Methylobacterium sp. | reverse complement strand
CGAGGGCAGCTCGCCGCGCAGCACGATCTTCTCGCGCTTGTCGCCGCCGACGCGCGGCGTCGAGGCGAGCAGTGCCTGCGTATAGGGATGCAAGGGGCGGGCGTAGATCCGCTCCTTCGGGCCGTGCTCGATGGCATTGCCGAGATACATCACCATCACGTCATGGGCGATGTGCCGGACGACGCTGAGATCATGCGAGATGAAGAGATAGGCGAGCTTGAGCTCGTCCTGCAGATCGGCGAGCAGGTTGAGCACCTGCGCCTGGATCGAGATGTCGAGCGCCGAGACCGGCTCGTCCGCGACCACCACCTTCGGCGAGAGGATCAGCGCGCGGGCGATCGCGATGCGCTGGCGCTGGCCGCCTGAGAACATGTGCGGATAGCGGGCGTAATGCTCCGGCCGCAGGCCGACCTTGGCCATCATGGCGCGGGCCTTCTCGGTGCGCTCGGCCTTGGAGAGGTCGGTGTTGATCAGCAGCGGCTCCTCGAGGATTGTGCCGATCTTCTTGCGCGGGTTGAGCGAGCCATAGGGGTTCTGGAAGACGAACTGCACGGTGCGGCGCAGGCGCCGCTGCTCGCTCGCCGGCGGCGAGACGGCGTCGACCCCGTCGAGCGTAAGGGAACCCGAGGTCGGCTTCTCGATCAGCGTCGCCATGCGCGCCAGCGTCGACTTTCCGCAGCCGGATTCGCCGACGACGGCCAAAGTACGCCCGGCCTCGACCGCGAAGGAGACCTTGTTCACCGCCTGCAATTGCGCCGGCGGGCGGAACAGCCCTTGCCTGACCTGATAGGTCTGGACGAGGTCGCGGGCTTCGATGACGGGAGTGCTCATCGGGCCGCCTCCGTCGTCGCGCCGGCTTCGTCGCGGGCGCGCTCCGCTTCGCGCTGGGCATCGCCGAGCGGGTAGTGGCAGCGTACATGGCCGTCGTGCCAAGGCCTGAGCTGCGGCTGGACCGTGCGCGAATGCTCCGTGGCGTAGGCGCAGCGCGGGCTGAACAGGCAGCCCTTCGGCCGGTCGTTGAGGCCGGGCACCATGCCGGGGATGGTGGCGAGGCGGTTCGCACCCTCGCTGCGCTCGGGCAGGGCCGCGAGCAGCGCGGCGGAATAGGGATGCTGTGGGGCGGAGAACAGCGCATCGACCTTGCGCTCCTCCATGATCTGCCCGGCATACATCACCATGATGCGCTGCGCGGTCTCGGCGACGACGCCCATATTGTGGGTGATCAGGACGAGCGCCATGTCGCGCTCCTTCTGCAGCGACATCAGAAGGTCGAGGATTTGCGCCTGGATGGTGACGTCGAGGGCGGTGGTCGGCTCGTCGGCGATCAGCAGGCGCGGATTGCAGGCGATCGCCATGGCGATCATGACGCGCTGGTTCATGCCGCCCGACATCTGATGCGGAAAGGCCTTGAGGCGGCTCTCCGGGGCGGGAATGCCGACCTGCTCGAGCAGCTCGATCGAGCGGCGCTTTGCCGCCTTGCTGTCCATGCCCTCATGCTTCTTCAGGGTCTCGGCGAGCTGGAAGCCGATGGTGAAGCAGGGGTTCAGGCTGGTGCTCGGCTCCTGGAAGATCATCGCCACGTCCTTGCCGGTGAGCTGGCGGCGCTCGCGGGCGGACATGGTCAGGAGGTCGCGGCCGTCGAAGCGCAGCTTGTCGGCGCGGACACGGCCGGGATAGCCGACGAGGCCCATCAGCGCGAGCATGGTGACCGACTTGCCGGAGCCGGATTCGCCGACGACGCCGAGCACCTCGCCCTCGTCGAGGGTGAGGTCGATACGGTCGACCGCGCGCAGGGTTCCCTGGGATGTCGGGAACTCGACGCTGAGGTTTTCGATCTCGAGAAGGGGCATGGGATCAGCGCTTCAATTTGGGATCGAGGGCGTCGCGCAGCCCGTCGCCGAGCAGGTTGAAGGCGAGCACGGTGATCAGGATGGCAAGGCCCGGGAAGGTGACGACCCACCAGGCGCGCAGCACGAATTCGCGGGCGTCGGCGAGCATGGTGCCCCATTCCGGGGTCGGCGGCTGGGCGCCGAGGCCGAGGAAGCCGAGCGCGGCGGCGTCGAGGATGGCGGTGGAGACGCCGAGCGTCGCCTGCACGATCAGCGGCGCGGCGCAGTTCGGCAGGATCTCCGAGAACATCAGCCTTGCCGTCCGCGCGCCGCTGACCTGGGCGGCGACGACATAGTCCTTCGAGGACTCGGCGATGACGGCAGCGCGGGTGATGCGGACATAATGCGGCAGCACGACGATGGCGACGGCGAGCATCGCATTCATCAGGCCGGGACCGAGGATGGCGACGATGACGATGGCGAGGAGCAGGCTCGGCATCGTCATCAGGATGTCCATCAGCCGCATGATCGCGATGTCGGCGATGCCTTTGAAGAAGCCGGCGATCAGGCCGAGCACGATGCCGACGACGATGGCGATGGCGACGACGGCGATGCCGATCACCAGCGAGAGCCGCGCGCCATAGAGCAGCCGCGAGAGGATGTCGCGGCCGATCGCATCGGTGCCGAGGGGATAGGAGAGCGAGCCGCCCTCCTGCCAGAACGGCGGCTTCAGGAAGACGGCGTTGTTGGTCAGGTTCGGATCGTGCGGAGCGATCAGCGGCGCGAACAGCGCGCAGAACAGCACGAGGCCGATGACGATCAGGCCGGCGACGGCGCCGCGATTGGCGCTGAAATAGGTCCAGAACTCGCGGGCGGGGTGGGGCGGCGCACCGGCGGGCGTGGCGGGAACTTGCAAGGTCTCGGCGCTCATGGGCGAAGGCTCCGACGGGAGCGAAGGGAGGAAAGAGCGTTCATCGGGCGTGCCTGATGCGCGGGTTGATCAGGCCGTAGGCGAGGTCGACCAGGAGGTTGACGCTCATCACCACCATTCCGAGGAGCAGGGTTCCGCCTTGCAGGACCGGGTAGTCGCGGCGGCTGATCGCCTCGATCAGCCATTTGCCGACGCCCGGCCAGGAGAAGATCGTCTCGGTCAGGATCGCGCCGGTGAAGAGCGTGCCGACCTGCAGGCCGATCACGGTGACGACCGGGATCAGCGCATTGCGCAGCGCATGCAAAGCGACGACCCGCAAGGGCGCCATGCCCTTGGCCCGGGCGGTGCGGATATAGTCCTCGCCGAGCACCTCCAGCATGGCCGAGCGGGTCATGCGGGCGATGACGGCGAGCGGCACGGTGCCGAGCACGATCGCCGGCAGCACCAGATGCGACAGCGCCGACCAAAAGGCGTCGATGTCGCCGGCCAGCAGGCTGTCGATGGTGAGGAAGCCGGTGACCGGCTCGATGAAATACTGCACCGCGATGCGGCCCGAGACCGGGGTGATGCCGAGCTGGACCGAGAACAGCAGGATCAGCAGCAGGCCCCACCAGAAGATCGGCATCGAATAGCCGGTCAGCGAGATGCCCATCACGCCATGGTCGAAGATCGAGTTTCGCTTCACCGCGGCGATGATGCCGGCCGGCAGGCCGATGATGAGTGCGATCAGGATGGCGCAGAGCGCAAGCTCGATGGTGGCCGGGAAGAGCTGGCCGAATTCGGACAGGACGCTGTCGCGCGTCACGATCGACTTGCCGAGATCGCCCTGCACGACGCGCTCGATATAGCGGCCGTACTGGACGAAGAGCGGCTGGTCGAGGCCGTACTCCTTCAGGAGCTGCGCATGGCGGGCCGGATCGATGCCGCGCTCGCCGGCCATGGTCTCGATCGGGTCGCCCGGCACGAGTCGGACCAGGAAGAAGGCCAGCAGCGTGATGCCGATGAAGGTCGGGACGACGAGGCTGACCCTGGTCAGGATGAAGCGAAGCATGGTTGCGCCAGTCTTATGGGCCGGGCACCTCGTCGTGCGCGGCGGCCTGTCTTGTGATCTTATTCAAGTTCGAATTCTGGCGGAGCGCAAACACCAGAACGCCGCAAAGATCAAGAACGCGGCCATAAAATCGGTGGATCGCGGGG
The DNA here is from genome assembly GCA_013823325.1 of Methylobacterium sp. Taxonomy (GTDB): domain Bacteria; phylum Pseudomonadota; class Alphaproteobacteria; order Rhizobiales; family Beijerinckiaceae; genus Allobosea; species Allobosea vestrisii. The sequence continues at coordinate 2,408 of PNLY01000175.1, read as the reverse complement.
GTGAGGGCGCAATTTGGTGCCTGCGCTCGACGCAATACTTGAAAAACGTCAACCCTGCGCGGCGCAAGATCAGGAATATCCCTGACGCCGGCAAAGCAATGATCGCGATGCCGGCGCCGGGGTTATTTGACGCAGAGATTTATTTGCCGAGGGAGACGCCCACGAATGGCTGGCCGCCGAAGAAGTGGATCTTGTAGTCCTTCACCTCCTTGCGCACCGGCGTGAAAGCCTGGGCGTTGGCGAAGAGCAATCCGGCGACATCTTCGTGGAAGATTTCCTGGAAGCGCTTGTAGAGTTTGCTGCGCTCGGCCTGATCGGTGATGGTGCTGGCCTTGGCGAGCGCGTCCGACGCCTCCTTGTTGCACCAGCGCGCCCGGTTGGCGCCGGTCGCCACGCCTTCGCAGGTCCAGCCGGTGAGCAGGATCTGGCTCGGATCGGGATAGTCCCAAGTATAGCCGAACATGCCGACCTCGTGCTCGCCGGCACGGCCGCGCTTGAGGTATTCGCCCCATTCGAAGGTCTGGATCGTCGCCTTGACGCCGATCCTGGCCCAGTCGGCCTGGATCAGTTCGGCAGCGCGCCGGCCGTTCGGCATATAGGCGCGTACGACGGGGATCGCCCAGAGCGTGGTCTCGAAGCCCTCGGGATAGCCGGCCTCCTTGAGCAGCGCCTTGGCCTTCTCGGGATCATAGGCGCGCGGCTTGAGGTCGGGGTCGTGCGACCAGAGCGAGGGCGGCACCGCCGAGGCGGTCGGCTTGCCGGTGCCCTGGTAGACCGCCTCGATGATCGCCGGGATGTTGGTGGCGTAGGCGAGGGCCTCGCGCACGCGCCTGTCGCCGAAGGGCTTTTTCTGCTGGTTGAAGGCGAGGAAGCTCTGATCGGCGATGCTGCCCTGCAGCAGGTTGATGGTCGGCTCCGTCTTCATCGCGGCGAGGTCGCCGGGATTGGGGTAGCGCGCGATCTGGCATTCGCCGGAGCGGACCTTGGCGAAGCGGACTGCGGCATCGGGCGTGATCACGAAGATCAGGTCGTTGACCAGCGCCATGCGGTCGCGGTCGCCGGCCGCCTTGGTCCAGTGGTCCGGCACCGCCTTGAAGCGGATCACCGCATCCTTCTGGTAGGAGAGCAGCGAGAACGGGCCGGTGCCGATCGGGGCGAAATCGATCTGCTCGGGCGTGCCGGCCTTGCTCATCGCCGCCGCGTATTCGGCCGAGAGGATCGACATCGGCTCGACCGAGAGCGCCGAGAGCAGGGGCGCATTGGGTTTGGTCAGGACGAGCCTGACCGTGTAGTCGTCGACCTTCTCGACCGCCTTCAGGCTCGGCTTCACGATCTCGCCGAAGAACTGGTAATTGCCGCTGCCGACCCTGTTGTAGGGGTGGTTGGCATCGAGCATGCGGTTGAACGAAAACAGCACGTCGTCGGCATTGAACTCGCGCGTCGGGGTGAAGCTCTTGCTGGCGTGCCATTTCACGCCCTTGCGCAGCTTGAAGGTGTAGCTCAGCGCGTCATCCGAGATCGTCCAGGACTCGGCTAGGCTCGGGATGATCTGCGAGCCGCCGCGCTCAGTCGCCGTCAGGCGCTCATAGATCTGCGCCGCGACGTCATAGGCGGTGTTCTGGCTGCTGAACTGGGGATTGAGGAAGTCGGGACTGGCTTCCGAGCAGACGACGAGCGCCTGGGCGCTGGCGATGGCGGGCAGCAGCAGGGCGCCGAGGCCGAGGGCCAGGGCGAGGGGGCGGGTGGATCGGGACATGGCGATCTCTCGGGGGGCAGGCAGCGGCCGGATCGGGCGCGAAGCCTCATGCCCCGTCGTCTTCCGGCCCGGGAAGGGCGCGGCCCGCTGGGGCCGCGCCGGTTGGCAAGCATCATCCGTGCCGGCACCCGGCACGGATGATGGGTAGGCTCACTTGCCGAGCTTACTTGATGTCGACGCCGTAGAAGACGTGGCGGCTGAACGGCGAGAGCTTGAAGTCGATCACTTCCTTGCGGACCGGCTTGAGCTGGACAGCATGGGCGATGGTGAACCAGGGCGCCTGCTCCTTGAAGATCACCTGGGCCTGCCGGTAGAGCTTCTCGCGCTCGGCCTGGTCGGTGATCGTCTTGGCCTTCGTCACCAGCTCGTCGAAGGGCTGGTAGCAGAACTTGGCGACATTGCCGCCATTGTTCTTGGAGGCGTCGCAGCCGAGCAGCGTGTGCAGGAAGTTGTCCGGGTCGCCATTGTCGCCGGTCCAGCCGAACATGCCGGTCTGGTGCTCGCCCGCCTGCAGGCGCTTGCGATACTCGCCCCATTCGAAGGTCTTGATCTCGGCCTTGATGCCGACCTTGGCGAGGTCGGCCTGCATCAGCTCGGCGATGCGCTTGGCGTTGGGGTTGTAGGGACGCTGCACCGGCATCGCCCAGAGGTC
>PNLY01000174.1 GCA_013823325.1 Methylobacterium sp. | reverse complement strand
AAGAAGGAAATCTCCTTCTACATCAACTCGCCCGGCGGCGTGGTCACCTCGGGCCTGTCGATCTACGACACCATGCAGTTCATCCGCTGCCCGGTGACGACGCTCTGCGTCGGCCAGGCCGCCTCGATGGGCTCGCTGCTGCTGACCGCCGGCGCCAAGGACATGCGCTTTGCGCTGCCGAACGCCCGCATCATGGTCCACCAGCCCTCCGGCGGCTTCCAGGGCCAGGTCACCGACATCCTGATCCATGCCCGTGAGGTCGAGAGCCTGAAGCGTCGCCTGAACGAGATTTACGTCAAGCACACCGGCCGCTCCTACGAGGACATCGAGGGCGCGCTCGAGCGCGACAATTTCATGACCGCCGATCAGGCCAAGGAGTTCGGGCTGATCGACAAGGTTATCGACAAGCGCGCGGACGAGGCGGCCTGAGGTCGTTAGAGGTACACGCGCCTGTGGGTTGGCGAGTGGCTCCCGAAGGGCCATATTGCCTGGAGACTAGGCCCCATGTTTGCATGGGGCATCTGAAGGGCGCGGCAAGGCGCTCGAGCGGTCCGGTTTTGGGTCAGTTTCGTCGCCGCCTGCACCAGAGCGACGCGTTAACCTAATAATCGTGATCTGAGCGCCTATTATGACGGGGAGACGACATCAGCCCGCCGTTTTTCGGTGGCGGATTTCGTCCTCCGAGATGGAGAAGCATCATGAGTAAGGCCAGCGGCGGCGATTCGAAGAGCACGCTCTACTGCTCCTTCTGCGGCAAGAGCCAGCACGAGGTCCGCAAGCTGATCGCGGGCCCGACCGTGTTCATCTGCGATGAATGCGTCGAGCTCTGCATGGACATCATTCGCGAGGAATCGAAGTCCGCGCTGGTGAAGTCGAAGGACGGCGTGCCGACCCCGAAGGAGATCCGCAAGGTTCTCGACGACTACGTCATCGGCCAGGACCACGCCAAGAAGGTCCTCTCGGTTGCGGTCCACAACCATTACAAGCGGCTCAGCCACGCGACGAAGCACAACGACGTCGAGCTGGCGAAGTCGAACATCCTGCTGATCGGGCCGACGGGATCGGGCAAGACGCTGCTTGCGCAGACGCTCGCCCGCATCCTCGACGTGCCGTTCACCATGGCCGATGCGACGACGCTGACCGAGGCCGGCTATGTCGGCGAGGACGTCGAGAACATCATCCTGAAGCTGCTCCAGGCCTCCGACTACAATGTCGAGCGGGCGCAGCGCGGCATCGTCTACATCGACGAGATCGACAAGATCAGCCGCAAGTCCGACAATCCTTCGATCACCCGCGATGTCTCGGGTGAGGGCGTCCAGCAGGCGCTGCTCAAGATCATGGAGGGCACCGTCGCCTCGGTGCCGCCGCAGGGCGGGCGCAAGCATCCGCAGCAGGAGTTCCTGCAGGTCGACACCACCAACATCCTGTTCATCTGCGGCGGCGCCTTCGCCGGACTGGACAAGATCATCTCGGGCCGCGGCAAGGGCACCTCGATCGGCTTCGGAGCGACCGTGAAGTCTCCCGACGATCGCCGCACCGGCGCGATCTTCCGCGAGGTCGAGCCGGAGGATCTGCTCAAGTTCGGCCTGATCCCGGAGTTCGTCGGCCGCCTGCCGGTGCTGGCGACTCTGGAGGACCTCGACGAGGCCGCGCTCAAGACCATCCTCACCGAGCCGAAGAACGCGCTGGTCAAGCAGTATCAGCGCCTGTTCGAGATGGAGGACACCGAGCTCACCTTCACCGACGAGGCGGTCAGCCTGATTGCCCGCAAGGCGATCGAGCGCAAGACCGGCGCCCGTGGCCTGCGTTCGATCATGGAGGGCATCCTGCTCGAGACCATGTACGAGCTGCCGGGGCTGGAAGGCGTCGAGCAGGTCGTCATTGGGCCGGAGGCGGTCGAGTCGAAGTCGCGTCCGCTGTTCATCTACGCGGATCGCGAGGAAGAGACCAAGTCGGCCTCGGCCTGAACGAAGAAACTGGATCTGGTTCAGTTCGGAACGCGCGCCTGTCGGCGCGCGTTTTGCTTTATGGATTCGGGTGATTGGGGGTACCCCCAACGTGCCTCTGCCGTACCCGAGTATCACGGCCTCGTGTGCCTGTTGCGGCGGAAGCGGCGGTGGACTGCGTGAGGCGTCGCTTGAAAGCCGGCGTCGAAGCATCCACCTTAGGATCACCTGTTGGAGTCGCGTGCCTGTCGAGGGCGTGGCCGGCAGGGGCGCCTGGCGCGAATGGTCGCGCCGCGCGGTACGTCCGCTCGATTGCCTTTCAAGGGGTCGGCCGGGCGAAAACGTGAAGGACTAGACATGACTGGCTCGACGCCCCGCGCTCCGCTCGTCCCCGGCACGACCGATACCTATCCGGTCCTGCCCCTGCGCGACATCGTCGTCTTCCCGCACATGATCGTGCCGCTCTTCGTCGGCCGCGAGAAGTCCATTCGTGCGCTCGAGGAGGTGGTCAAGAACGATGGCCTGATCCTGCTCGCCACGCAGAAGAATGCCGGCGACGATGATCCGGAGACTGGAGACATCTACGAAATCGGCACGCTCGCCCGCGTGCTGCAGCTCCTGAAGCTGCCCGACTCGACCGTGAAGGTGCTCGTCGAGGGCATCGGCCGGGCCAAGGCGACGACCTATACCGCGACCGACAACTTCTACGAGGCGCAGGCTGAGGCCCTCGCCGAGGAAGAGGGCAAGAAGGTCGAGGTCGAGGCGCTCGCCCGCTCGGTCGTCAGCGAGTTCGAGAACTATGTGAAGCTCAACAAGAAGATCTCGCCCGAGATCGTCGCGGCGGTTTCCCAGATCGACGAGCCGGCCAAGCTCGCCGATACCGTCGCCTCGCATCTCGCCGTCAAGATCGCCGACCGCCAGGCCGTGCTGGAGGTGATGAACGTCGCCCACCGGCTCGAGAAGGTGCTCTCCTTGATGGAGAGTGAGATGTCGGTGCTGCAGGTCGAGAAGCGCATCCGCTCGCGCGTCAAGCGCCAGATGGAGAAGACCCAGCGCGAGTATTATCTCAACGAGCAGATGAAGGCGATCCAGAAGGAGCTGGGCGACGGCGAGGAAGGCCGTGACGAGCTGGCCGAGCTGGAAGAGCGCATCGCCAAGACCAAGCTGACCAAGGAAGCGCGCGACAAGGCGCTCGCCGAGGTCAAGAAGCTTCGCCAGATGTCGCCGATGTCGGCGGAAGCCACCGTCGTGCGCAACTATCTCGACTGGCTGCTCGGCATACCCTGGGGCAAGAAGTCGAAGATCAAGAAGGACCTCGCCGCAGCCCAGCAGGTGCTCGACGACGACCACTTCGGCCTCGACAAGGTCAAGGACCGCATCGTCGAATATCTCGCGGTGCAGCAGCGCGCCAACCGGCTCGCCGGCCCGATCCTGTGTCTCGTCGGCCCTCCGGGCGTCGGCAAGACCTCGCTCGGCAAGTCGATCGCCAAGGCGACCGGCCGCGAGTTCGTGCGCATGTCGCTCGGCGGCGTGCGTGACGAGGCCGAGATCCGCGGTCACCGCCGCACCTATATCGGCTCGATGCCCGGCAAGATCATCCAGTCGATGAAGAAGGCCAAGACCTCGAACCCCCTCATCCTGCTCGACGAGATCGACAAGATGGGCCAGGACTTCCGCGGCGATCCGTCGGCGGCCCTGCTCGAGGTGCTCGATCCAGAGCAGAACTCGACCTTCAACGACCATTACCTCGAGGTCGACTACGACCTGTCGAACGTGATGTTCGTGACCACGGCGAACACGCTGAACATCCCGCCGGCCCTGCTGGACCGCATGGAGGTGATCCGCATCGCCGGCTACACCGAGGACGAGAAGGCCGAGATCGCGCGGCGCCACCTGATCCCGGGGGCGATCGCCAAGCACGGCCTGCAGTCCAAGGAATGGTCGATCGACGACGAGGCCCTGACGACGCTGGTGCGGCGCTACACCCGCGAGGCCGGTGTCCGTAACCTCGAGCGCGAGATCGCCAACACCGTCCGCAAGGCGGTGAAGGAGATCGTGCTGTCGAAGAAGAAGAAGGTCGCGGTCACGCCTGCGGTACTGGAGGACTATCTCGGCCCGCCACGCTATCGCTATGGCATGGCGGAGACCGAGGATCAGGTCGGCGTCGTCACAGGCCTGGCCTGGACCGAGGTCGGCGGCGAGATGCTGACGATCGAAGGCGTGATGATGCCCGGCAAGGGCAAGATGACCGTCACCGGCAACCTGCGCGACGTGATGAAGGAATCGATCTCGGCAGCGGCGTCCTATGTCCGCTCCCGTGCCATAGATTTCGGCATCGAGCCGCCGCTGTTCGACCGTCGCGACATCCACGTCCATCTTCCCGAGGGGGCGACCCCGAAGGACGGCCCGTCTGCCGGCATCGGCATGGCGACCGCGATCGTCTCGGTCATGACCGGCATCCCGGTCCGCCGCGACGTCGCCATGACCGGCGAGGTCACGCTGCGGGGCAGGGCGCTGCCGATCGGCGGCCTCAAGGAGAAGCTCCTGGCGGCCCTGCGCGGCGGCATCAAGAAGGTGCTGATCCCGGAGGACAATGCCAAGGATCTGGCCGATCTGCCGAAGTCCGTGAAGAACGGGCTCGAGATCGTTCCGGTCTCGCGGATGGACCAGGTGCTCCAGCACGCGCTGGTGCGCCAGCCGACGCCGATCGTCTGGGAAGAGGACCTGAAGGCGCCCGTTCCCAAGGGCAGCGACGACGACGCGGCTGCGGCCAGCGTCGCCCACTGAGCCCAGCGCTCGCGAATGAAGAGGCCGCCGGCACCGCCGGCGGCCTTTTTCGTTGGCAGGCTGCTTGAGCCGCACCCTGCGTCATAGCTTAGGCCTGATTCAGGAGGTGCCGACGACCATGCAAGGCAAGGGCGAGACCTGGCTCGAGGCCAATGAGTGCGCCGCCCGGATCGGGCTGTCGAAGCGAGCTCTGCGGCTCTACGAGGAGCACGGCCTGATCCGCCCGCGGCGGACCCAGAAGGGCTGGCGGCTCTACGGCGCCGACGAGATCGCCCGCCTGCACGAGATCCTGGCGTTGAAGCGCCTGGGCCTCAGCTTGCAGCGGATCACGGCCTTGTTGCAGGGAAAGGCCGTCGATCTCGCCGGGATCCTGGGCATCCAGCACGACCTGCTCGCCGACCAGCGCGAGCGGGCCGAGCAAGGTCTGGCCCTCGTCCGCGCCGCGCAAGCCAAGCTCGCTGCCGGTACCTCCCTCACTGCCGACGAACTGATCAGGCTCGCGAAGGAGGCCAACATGACCGAGACCACGACCGATACCGTCGCTTGGAAGCGATACGAGCAGGCGCGGCCGCGCGCAGAGATCAAGCTCGATCCACGCCGCTTCGAGCGCTGCACGGGCTTCTACAAGCATCCCGCCGGGTTGATCATGGCCGTCACCCTGGAGGACGATCGCTTCTTCCTCCAGCTCACCGGGCAGCCCAAGGTTGAGCTCTTCGCCGAGAGCGACAGCAACTTTTTCCTGAAGGTCGTGCCGGCGCAACTCACCTTCGCACCTGGCGAATATGGCGGCATCGATACGCTGGTCCTGCACCAAGGCGGGCATGATACCGTCGCTACGCGCATCGACGAGGCAGAGGCGAAGCGCTGGGGCAATGAGCTCGGCGAGCGCGTGCGCAATCGGATTCCGGACCCGCGCAGCGAGGCGACCTTGCGCGAGGTTCTCGAACAGCAGCAGCGCGGCAGCATCCCGCTCGCGCTTCTGAGCGAGGAGCTGGCGGAGCTGGTACGCGAGCAGCAGCCGATCGTCAGCGCGGAGCTCGAATCGAAGGGCGAACTGCAATCGCTCGGTTTCCGCCGTGTCGGCGAGGACGGCGTTGACATCTATGAAGCGCAGTTCGCCGGGGGCGCTCTGCAATGCGGTATCGGCTTCGGCCAGGACGGCCGGGTCCATACGCTCTGGATGCGGCCGGCCTGACTCGCCTGAAGGGAAAGGCTGGTGGGCGGTGACGGGCTCGAACCGCCGACATCTTCGGTGTAAACGAAGCGCTCTACCGACTGAGCTAACCGCCCTTGCCCGCCGTTTAAGGCCATGTGCGGGGCTTCGCAAGCCACAGGACGCGGCATGCGCAGCCTTTGTCGGGCGGCAGCTCTGGGATGAGGCACGAGGTGGCCTGAAAGCGCCCCGAGCTCGGCGATTCTGAACAGCCCAAGGAGGCCGCAGCCGGGATTCGCCGCCACCGGTCGGGCTCCGCGGTCGATCCTCATGCGTTGCCTCGATCGGCGAGCCGGAAAACCGCCTGTTTCGCGCTCTTTCCACGGACTTTGGAGATGATCGACATTTTGACGGCTTCGGTGCTTGACAGTCAGGGCCGAGGGCCATAATCCCAACGCCGCCGGGGACGAGTTCCTCCGCCGCCCGC
>PNLY01000173.1 GCA_013823325.1 Methylobacterium sp. | reverse complement strand
AGTGCACCCATTTCACCAGTGCGACCCAGCTCTCGTCGCCACGCTTCACCGCCGGGCCGAGTGGCTCGCGCGAGATCAGCGTCGGCAGGATGACGAAATCGTCGGGCTTGGAGAACTTCAGCCGCTCGGCGGCGAGGCCGGAGGTGTCGGTGGTGAAGGCGTCGCAGCGCCCGGCCTCCAGCGCCTTCACGCCCTCCTCGTTGGTAGAGAAGCCGATGATCTCGTATTTCAGCTTATTGGCGCGGAAGAAGTCGGCGAGGTTGAGCTCGGTCGTCGTGCCCTGCGTCACGCAGATCGAGGCGCCGTCGAGCCCCTTCGCCTCGGTCACTCCCAGCGACTTGCGCACCATGAAGCCCTGGCCGTCGAAATAGTTGATGATCGGCCAGGACATGCCGGCCGAGGTGTCGCGCGACATCGTATAGGTGGCGTTGCGGGCGAGCATGTCGACCTCGCCCGACTGCACTACGACGAAGCGCATCTGCGGCGTCGTCGGTACGAACTTGACCTTATTGGGGTCGTTGAAGATCGCCGAGGCGACGGCACGGCAGAGGTCGATGTCGAGCCCGTCCCAGCGCCCGTCCGGCCCCTGGAGGCCGAAGCCGGGCAGGGCGATGTGGTTGCCGCAGATCAGTTCGCCGCGCGCCTTGACGCGATCGAGCGTGCCGGTCTGGGCGCTGGCCGCACCGGCAAGGCCGAGCGTGGCGAGCCCGGCGAGGACGAAATGTTTCAGTTGTTTCATGCTGGTTCCCCTGTCGTGGAAGCACCGGGCTCTTGCCGGCCCGGATCGTGATGAGCCTCAGGCCGGCCGGGCCGAGGCCAAGGTCGCATCGAGCGCATCGCCGAGCCGCTCGACGATGGTGTCGACGGTCGCGGCGTCGATGATGAAGGGTGGCGCCAGCAGGACATGGTCGCCGGCGGTGCCGTCGGCGGTGCCGCCCATCGGGTAGATCAGCAAACCGCGCTCCTGCGCCGCCTGCTTGATCCTGGCGTTGAGCTTTAGCGCTGGATCGAAGGGCGTCTTGGTCGAGCGGTCGGCGACGATCTCGACGCCCCAGAAATGGCCGCGCCCGCGGATGTCGCCGACATGGTGGTGATTGCCGAAGCGCTCGCGCAGGCGCTGCTCCAATCGCGCGCCTTGCTTGCGGACATTGGCGAGGAGATCGTCGCGCTCGATCACCTTTTGCACTGCGAGCGCGGTGGCGCAGGCGAGGGGATGGCCCACATAAGTTTGGCTGTGCGGGAAGACGCCCGAGCCCTGCCTGACCGCCTCGACCACCTTCTTCGAGGCCAGCATCGCGCCGATCGGCGCATAGCCCCCGCCGAGCCCCTTGGCGATCGCCATCAGATCGGGCGCGATCCCTTCCTGCTCGCAGGCGTGGAGCGTGCCGGTGCGGCCCATGCCGCTCATCACCTCGTCGAGGATCAGGAGCACGCCATGCCGGTCGCAGATCTCGCGGATGCGCTTGAAATAGCCCGGAGCGGCCGGGACGGCACCGAGCGTCGCGCCGACCACCGTCTCGGCGACGAAGGCGCAGACCGTCTCCGGCCCGAGTTCCAGGATCTTCGCCTCCAGTTCGTCGGCGACGCGTAAGCCATACTCCTCGCTGGTCTCGTCGGCGCGGCGGCCACGGTATTCGTAGCAGGGCGAGATGTGATGGCCCTGCATCAGCATCTGCTCGAAGGGCGCACGATCCTTCATCCGCCCGCCGACCGAGAGCGCGCCGAGCGTAATGCCGTGATAGCTCTGCCGGCGCGAGATGAAGTTGACCCGGCCCTTCTCACCCTTCTCGACGAAATAATGCCGGGCCAGCTTCAGGCAGGCCTCGATCGCCTCCGAGCCGGAGCTGCAGAAATAGACGCTTTCTATCCCGGCCGGCGCCCGCGCGATCAGATGGTCGGCAAGCTCCTCGGCCGCGTCGGTGGTGAAGAAGCTGGTATGGGCATAGGCGAGCTTGTCGATCTGCGCATGCATCGCCGCCAGCACGTCGGGATGGCCATGGCCGAGGCACGAAACGGCGGCACCGCCCGAGGCGTCGATATGCTCGCGTCCGTCGCGGTCGCGCAGCACCATGCCCTCGCCGCCGGCGGCGGTCGGATAGGTCTTGCTCAGCATGCGATGCAGGATGTGGCTCATCGATGGCCTCGCCTGGATGATCGGGACGTGAGGAAGGTGCCGGCCGCGCCGAGCCCAGCCTCATGACGGGCGATCGCGTCGAGCGCGGCTTTGCCCTTGCGTGCCGTCATCAGCGCTGCCAGGCATTCGACCGCGGCGAAGGCCGGCGTCATCGTGTGGAAGAAGGACGGCGTCTCGGTCCTGACCAGCAGCGCCGCGTCGGCACTGGCGGCGAGCGGGGAGAGCGCGCTGTCGGTCAACGCGACGACCTTTGCGCCGCTCTCCCTGGCGATATCGGCCGCCAGCACGGTCTGGCGGGTATAGGGCGCGACCGAGACGGCAAAGAGCGCATCGCCCGGGCCGATCCGGCGCAGCGCATCGATGCCGCGCCCGCCGGCGCCGTCGGCGAGCACGGAGCCCGCGCCGATCAGGTCGCGGATATAATCGAGCATGAAGGCGGCTGGGAAAGCCGAGCGCAGGCCGAAGCAGAACACGGTCTGCGCCTCGCTCAAGAGGTCGGCAGCCTGTTCGAAGCGGGCAAGCGCCTGCGGTTCGCGGAGTGCTTTCAGATGCTCGGTCAGCGCCGCGAACATGTCCTGCGCGATCGCGCTTGGGCCCTCCTCGCCATGGCGCTGCATCAATTCGCCGGCGCGGCCGGCAAAGCCCTCCGGCCGTCGCCGCAAGGCTGCAGCATGGACGGCACGCAACTCGTCATAGCCCTTGAGGCCGAAGCGCTGCGCCAGGCGGGTGAGGGTGGCCGGCGACAGGCCGGCGCGCTTGGCCTGCTCGCGCGTCGTCAGCAACGCGACATCGGCGGGGTGATCGAGCACCCAGCGCGCCGCGGCCTGCAATTGCTGCGGCAATTGCTCGAAGCTCTCGGTGAGGCTCGCCATCAGGCCGGGCTTGTCCATGCGGTGGACGTTAGCAGGGGAGAGTGGAATCTGAAACAGATTCCTTGACATTGTCAGATTGAAACGTTTGTTTCAGACAACGCGACGCACCTATAGGCGACGGGCCCTGCTCAGCTCCGAACCAGCAGCCCGTCCAACATCAGGTTGAAGGCCTCGATCGCCTTGCGCGAAGTCGCTTTCGGATCGGATGCGCGCGCGATCCACTGCGCCGCGTATTGCGTCGCGCCACAGACCAGTCGCGCCGCCGCTTCCGCGTCGACGGGGGCGATCCTGCCGGTCTCGGCCAGTTTCGCCAGGCTTTCCGTCATCCACAGAATGCACTCGCTCTGGCCGGGCCAGTCCAGGGGATCGCCGAGGACGGCCGGGCCGTCGCGCAGCATGATGCGCTGGATCTCGGGCTCGAGGGCCAGTTCGAGATAAGCGGTGCATTCGTCGCGGAAGCCGGTCCAGGGGTCGGGCGCCTTGGCGGCGATCGCGCGCAGATAAACGCTCATCTCGCTGTCGATCTGCCCGATCACCGCGGCCAGCAGGCCCTTCTTGTCACCGAAATGATGGTAGAGCGCCCCGCGCGTCAGCCCGGCCGAGGCGGTGAGGTCGTCCATCGAGGTCTCGGCATAGCCGACCGTGCCGAAGGCGGCGCGCGCCGCGGCGATCAGCTTGGTCCGCGTCTCGGCGATCATCTGGCTGCGCGGCTTGCGCATCGTCCATACCTCTTTCGCATACGGCGCGTATGTGAATTGACATACGTTGCGTATGTAATCACTCATGTCACATACGCAACGTATGTCAATTACGCATTCGATGTGACGGAGACGTCCATGCCTAACCCCTATCGCGAGATTTTCCGGGCCCCCGGCACGATCGGCTTCTCGGCCGCCGGCTTCGTCGCCCGCCTGCCGCTGTCGATGGTGACCATCGGCATCGTCACCATGCTGTCCCAGGCGCGCGGCGAATACTGGCTCGCCGGCGGCGTCGCCGCGACCTTCGCGTTGTCCAATGCGCTGATCGCGCCGCAGATCTCGCGGCTGGTCGATCGCCACGGCCAGAGCAAGGTGCTGATTCCCGCGACGCTCGCGACCATCGTCGCGCTGATCGGCCTGATGCTGGCGACGCGCCTCAATGCGCCGATCTGGGTGCTCTTCCTCTTCGCCGGCCTCGCCGGGCTGGAGCCGAGCATGATGGCGATGGTGCGTGCCCGCTGGACCGAGATCTATCGCGACACCCCGCATTTGCGCACCGCCTTCGCCTTCGAATCGGTGGTCGACGAGATGGTCTTCATGGTCGGTCCGGTCCTGGCGATCGGCCTCAGCGTGATCTGGTTCCCGGAAGCGGGGCCGCTCGCGGCGACGATCCTGCTCGCTGTCGGCATGGCCCTGTTCGTGGCGCAACGCGCGACCGAGCCGCCGGTGCATCCGCAGGGCGCCGATAGCAGCGGCTCGGCGATCCGGCTCGTGCCGGTGCAGATCATCGCGCTGCTGATGGTCGCGCTCGGCGCGGTCTTCGGCACGGCCGAGGTCACAGCGGTCGCCTTTGCCGAGGCGCAGGGCAACAAGGCGGCGGCGAGTCTTGCGCTCGCGGCTTATGCCGCCGGCTCCTTCATCACGGGCTTGGTCTTCGGCGCGCTGCGCTTGCGGCTTGCGTTGACCACGCAATTGCTGCTGGCGATCGGCCTTGCCGCCGCGACGACGCTGCCACTGCTGATCGTCTCGTCGCTCTGGATGCTGGGCATCGTGCTCTTCATCGCCGGCGCATCGATCTCGCCGACCGTCATCGTCGCGATGGCGCTGGTCGAACGACACGCGCCGCCCTCGAAGCTGACCGAGGGCATCACCTGGGTGATGACGGGCATGGGTGTCGGCATGGCCCTGGGCTCGGCCCTGTCGGGCTGGCTGATCGACGTCTATGGCGCCCGCAGCGGCTTCTATGTCTCGGTCGCCGGCGGCTTCTCGGCACTGGCGATCGTCGTGGCCGGGCTCTGCCTGCTCGTCGAGCCGCGCCGGAGCGTCGGCGAGGGGGTGGACGGGCTGAAGGCGAACTGCGCCTGACGCGTCAACTCAAAAAAAGGGGCGGCCTCCCGCAGGAGGCCGCCCGATCTGTTTGCGAGGTGGTCAGCGGATCGGTGGCGCGTATTGCAGTCCGCCCTGCGACCAGAGCTTGTTGGCGCCGCGCGGCAGCGGGTTGCGGCTCTGGGGGCCAAAATGCCGCTCGAAGCTCTCGCCGTAATTGCCGACGGCCTTGATGATCCGCACGACCCAGTCGTTGGTCAGGCCGAGCGACTCGCCGAACTTGCTCTCGGCGCCGAGCATGCGGCGCACTTCAGGGTTCTGCGAGCTCTTCGCCAGTTCCTCGACATTGGCCTGGGTCACGCCGAGCTCCTCGGCATTGATCAGCGCGAACACGGTCCAACGGACGATGTCGAACCAGCCAGTATCGTTCTTGCGGACCCAGGGACCGAGCGGCTCCTTGGAGATCACCTCCTGGAGGAGGATGTGCTCGTCCGGCTTCTGCAGCTTGTTGCGGGTGCCGGCGAGCGAGGAGAGGTCGGTGGTATAGGCATCGCAACGCCCCGCCTCATAGGCGGCGACCGTCTCTTCCAGCGTGGCGAAGGCGACGGTCTCGAACTTGATGTTGTGGGTGCGACCGTAGTCGGCGAGATTGAGCTCGGTCGTCGTGCCCTGGGCGACGCAGACCGAGGCGCCGTTGAGCTCCTTGACCGTGTTCACGCCGAGCTTCTTGCGCAGGATGAAGCCCTGGCCGTCATAGTAGTTCACCGCCGTGAAGCTCAGGCCCTGGCCGATGTCGCGGCTCAGCGTCCAGGTGGTGGTACGGGCCAGCACGTCGATCTCACCCGATTGCAGCGCCACCAGCCGGTTCTTGCTCGACAGCGACAGGTATTGCGCCTTGTCCTGGTCGTTGAAGATTGCGGCCGCAAGCGCGCGGCAGACATCGGTGTCGAAGCCGTTCCAGATACCCTTGTTGTCCTGCAGCGAGAAACCGGGGACGCCTTCGCTGGTGCCGCAGACGATATGGCCGCGGGCCTTGATCCGGTCGAGGGTCGACTGGCCGCTCTGGGCGAAGGCGGAGACGGCGGAGGCGGCCACGAGCGCAAGGCCCGCAGCCAGCCTGAGGAAGGGTGTCTTCACGGTGATTGTCTCCGGGGCGGGAATGCGGCTGCGATGAGTGGAAACAATTACGGTTATATGACGAGTTTCAAATAGCTGCGAAGGCAGCCGGCGCAGGGTCCGCCCCATCGGAGGCGTTTTTCCCGCAGCAGCAGGCTCTTGCAAGCCGCGGGCATTTCTGTCATAGGCCCCACCTTCGATCGCCCGGCTGATAAGGGCTGCCGTGGCGGTCGTTCTTTGCTTCCCAAAGCAAAATTGAAGCGGCGCATTGTTCGCGCTCGCGACCTATGAGGAGCTGAAATGCCCAAGATGAAGACTAAATCGGCCGCCAAGAAGCGGTTCAAGGTCACCGG
>PNLY01000172.1 GCA_013823325.1 Methylobacterium sp. | reverse complement strand
GAGGCGATGGGCCTGACCTTCCGCGAATTGATCGACCGCCATTGCGGCGGCATCCGCGGCGGCTGGGACAATCTCAAGGCGGTCATCCCCGGCGGCTCCTCGGTGCGCATGGTGCCGGCCGAGCAGATCATCGACACGCCGATGGATTTCGATTCGCTCTCGAAGCTGAAGTCGGGCCTCGGCACGGCGGCGGTGATCGTCATGGACAAGTCGACCGACATCATTCGCGCCATCGCCCGCATCAGCTATTTCTACAAGCATGAGAGCTGCGGCCAGTGCACACCCTGCCGCGAGGGCACCGGCTGGATGTGGCGCGTCGTCAACCGCATGGCGGAAGGGCGCGCCCAGAAGCGCGAGATCGACATGCTGCTCGACGTCTCCAAGCAGATCGAGGGCCATACCATCTGCGCGCTGGGCGATGCTGCCGCCTGGCCGATCCAGGGCCTGATCAACCATTTCCGTCACGAGATCGAGCAGCGCATCGACGACTATGCCGCCAACCCGCATGGCGAGCCGGTCAGGCTCATGGCGGCGGAGTGAGACCATGACCAAGCTTCTGATCGACGGCATCGAGGTCGACGTTCCGCCGGAGTACACCGTGCTCCAGGCCTGCGAGGCGGCTGGCGCCGAGGTGCCGCGCTTCTGCTTCCATGAGCGTCTCTCGATCGCCGGCAATTGCCGCATGTGCCTGGTCGAGGTGAAGGGCGGCCCGCCGAAGCCGCAGGCCTCCTGCGCCATCGGCGTGCGCGACCTGCGTCCCGGCCCGAATGGCGAGCCGCCGGTCGTCTCGACCAAGTCGCCCATGGTCAAGAAGGCGCGCGAAGGGGTGATGGAGTTCCTGCTCATCAATCACCCGCTCGACTGCCCGATCTGTGACCAGGGCGGCGAGTGCGACCTGCAGGACCAGGCCATGGCCTACGGCGTCGACACCTCGCGCTATGCCGAGAACAAGCGCGCCGTCGAGGACAAGTATATCGGCCCGCTGGTCAAGACCTCGATGACGCGCTGCATCCAGTGCACGCGCTGCGTCCGCTTCACCACCGAGGTCGCCGGTGCCTCCGACCTCGGCGCGATCGGCCGCGGCGAGGACATGGAGATCACCACCTATCTCGAGCACGCGATGAGCTCGGAGCTGCAGGGCAATGTCGTCGACCTCTGCCCGGTCGGCGCCCTGACCTCCAAGCCCTATCAGAACAAGGCCCGGCCCTGGGAGCTGACCAAGACCGAATCCATCGACGTGATGGACGCGGTCGGCTCGGCGATCCGGGTCGACTCGCGCGGCCGTGAGGTGATGCGCGTGCTGCCGCGCGTCAACGAGGCGGTGAACGAGGAGTGGATCTCCGACAAGACCCGCCACATCGCCGACGGCCTCCGGACCCAGCGTCTCGACCGCCCCTATATCCGCGAGAACGGCGCGCTGCGCCCGGCGAGCTGGACCGAGGCGCTGGCGCTGGTCGCTTCCAAGCTCAAGGCTGCCAAGCCCGAGCGCATCGGCGCGATCGCCGGCGATCTCGCCGCGGTCGAGGAGATGTACGCGCTGAAGGCCCTGATTTCCGGCCTCGGCTCGAGCAATCTCGACTGCCGCCAGGACGGCGCGAAGCTCGATCCGGCCTTCGGGCGCGCCAGCTACATCCTCAATACCGGCATCGCCGGCATCGAGGATGCGACCTCGCTGCTGATCATCGGCTCGAACCCGCGCCGCGAGGCGCCGATCGTCAATGCCCGCATCCGCAAGCGCTGGCTGCGCGGCGACTTCAAGGTCTCGCTGATCGGCGAGAAGGTCGACCTGACCTATGCCTACGACTATCTCGGCGCCGGTGCCGAGACGCTGGCCGATCTGGTCAAGCGCGCCGGTGCCGCCGGCGAACGACCGATGGTGCTGGTCGGGCAGGGCGCTCTCACCCGCTCCGACGGCGCTGCCGTGCTCTCGCTCGCGGCCAAGGCGGCCGAGGTGCTCGGCGCGGTCAAGGATGGCTGGAACGGTTTTGGCGTTCTGCACACCGCGGCGGCTCGCGTCGGTGGCCTCGATCTCGGTTTCGTGCCGGGTGAGGGTGGTCATGACGTCGCCGGCATGACCAGGGCGGGCGCGCTCGACGTGCTCTTCCTGCTCGGCGCCGACGAGATCGAGGTTCCGGCCGGCGCCTTCGTGATCTACCAGGGCAGCCATGGCGACAAGGGTGCGCACCGCGCGGATGTCATCCTGCCGGGCGCGGCCTACACCGAGAAGTCCGGTACCTACGTCAATACCGAAGGGCGGGTGCAGATGGCGGCTCGCGCCACCTTCCCGCCCGGCGATGCCAAGGAGGACTGGGCGATCCTGCGGGCGCTCTCCGCCTCGCTCGGCAAGCCGTTGCCCTTCGACTCGCTCAGCGCACTGCGCCGCGAGCTCTATGCCGTCCATCCGCATTTCGCCGCGGTCGACACGGTCGCGCAGAGCGATCGGGCCGGGCTGGCCAAGCTGGCCGGGCAGGGCGGTGCGACCGACAAGGCCGGCTTCGTCCCGGCGGTCGCCGATTTCTACACCACGAACCCCATCGCCCGCGCTTCGGCGGTGATGGCGGAATGCTCGGCGCTGGCTTCCGGCCGCATGCGCCAGGCGGCGGAGTAAGCCTCGATGAACTGGGACCTCGTCCTCGATCTCGCGATCATCGCCGGCAAGAGCCTGCTGCTCCTGGTCGCGCTGCTGGTCTTCATCGCCTTCATGCTGCTGGCCGACCGCAAGGTCTGGGCGGCGGTGCAGCTGCGTCGCGGCCCGAACGTGGTTGGCCCCTTCGGCCTGCTGCAGAGCTTCGCCGACCTGCTGAAATTCGTCTTCAAGGAGCCGATCATCCCGTCGGGCTCCAACAAGGGCGTGTTCCTGCTGGCGCCGCTGGTCACCTGCCTGCTCGCGCTGGCGGCCTGGGCGGTGATCCCGGTGGCGGAAGGCTGGGCGATCGCCGACATCAATGTCGGCGTGCTCTACATCTTCGCGATCTCCTCGCTCGGCGTCTACGGCATCATCATGGGCGGCTGGGCTTCGAACTCGAAGTACCCGTTCCTCAGCGCGCTGCGCTCGGCGGCGCAGATGGTCTCCTACGAGGTCTCGATCGGCTTCGTGATCGTCACCGTGCTGCTCTGCGTCGGCTCGCTGAACCTCTCGGCGATCGTCGAGGCGCAGAACACCAAGGCGGGCCTGTTCGGCTGGTACTGGCTGCCGCTCTTCCCGATGTTCATCGTCTTCTTCGTCTCGGCGCTGGCCGAGACGAACCGGCCGCCCTTCGATCTGGCCGAGGCGGAATCGGAGCTCGTCGCGGGCTTCATGGTCGAGTACTCCTCGACCCCGTATCTGCTGTTCATGCTCGGCGAGTACGTGGCGATCATGACCATGTGCTCGCTGACCACGATCCTGTTCCTCGGGGGCTGGCTGCCGCCGTTCCCGATCGCGCCCTTCACCTGGCTGCCGGGCGTGGTCTGGTTCGTGCTGAAGGTCATGCTGGTCTTCTTCATGTTCGCCATGGTGAAGGCCTTCGTGCCGCGCTACCGCTATGATCAGCTGATGCGGCTGGGCTGGAAGGTCTTCCTGCCGCTGTCGCTGGCTTGCGTCGTGATCGTGGCGGCGGTGCTGCAGATCACCGGTTGGGGCCCCGCGCCCTGATGGCGGGTCAGGCCGGCCTGATCGGAGCCCTGATCGGCTTCGTCGTCGGCCTGATCGAGTATCGGCTCGTCACGGGCGTTGTCGTCGGCGCGTTGCGCCGCACCGACAGCTCGCAGACGCAGGCCGAGAAGGATGATTACGAACGGCGCATCCGCCTGTTGAAGGCGGCGGTGCTGGTGGTGTCGGTGGGCGGCCTGCCCATCGTCGGTTACTTTATCGGCCGGGCCTTGTTCGGCTGAGACGAGAGAAGGACGAGACGGATGTCACTCGCGCAAGCCGCCAAGGGACTGCTCCTCAAGGAGTTCGTCGGCGCGTTCGCCTTGTCGATGCGTTACTTCTTCAAGCCGAAGGCGACGCTGAACTATCCCTTCGAGAAGGGCGTGCTCTCGCCGCGCTTCCGGGGTGAGCATGCGCTGCGCCGCTATCCGAACGGCGAGGAGCGCTGCATCGCCTGCAAGCTCTGCGAGGCGATCTGCCCGGCGCAGGCGATCACGATCGAGGCCGGCCCGCGCCGCAATGACGGCACCCGCCGCACGACGCGCTACGACATCGACATGACCAAGTGCATCTATTGCGGCTTCTGCCAGGAGGCCTGCCCGGTGGACGCCATCGTCGAGGGGCCGAATTTCGAGTTCGCCACCGAGACGCGCGAGGAGCTGTTCTACGACAAGGACAAGCTGCTCGATAACGGCGCCCGCTGGGAACGCGAGATCGCGCGCAACATCGCGATGGATGCGCCGTATCGCTGAGGATTGCGGTCCGTCGCGCGGTTGTCGCGCTAGGCGGGCCTGACTATAGACGCTCCAAACTGCGGCGGGACTCGGGCCCGCCGCTTGATGAAACGAGGGCCGCCCGCGAGGGCGGAAAGGCTGGCGAAGATGAATGCCGCAGCGGCTTTCTTCTATCTCTTCTCAGGCGTCACCATCGCCTCGGCGCTGATGGTGATTTCGGCGCGCAACCCGGTGCATTCGGTGTTGTTCCTGATCCTCGCCTTCGTCAACGCGGCGGGCCTGTTTCTGCTGCTCGGGGCCGAGTTCCTGGCGATGCTGCTGGTCGTCGTCTATGTCGGCGCCGTCGCGGTGCTCTTCCTCTTCGTGGTGATGATGCTCGACGTCGACTTCGCCGAGCTGCGCCAGGGCTTCCTGCAATACCTGCCGATCGGCGGCCTGATCGGCCTGATCTTCGCGGTCGAGCTGCTGCTGGTCGTCGGCGCCTGGGTGATCGACCCGCAGATCGTGCGCGCGCCCGTCGCCGCGATCCCGGCGGGCGTCACCAACACCGCCGCGCTCGGCCAGGTGCTCTACACGAAGTACATCTACTACTTCCAGGCGGCCGGCCTCGTGCTGCTCGTCGCGATGATCGGCGCGATCGTGCTGACCCTGCGCGACCGCAAGGGCATCAAGCGCCAGGATATCCCGACCCAGAACGCCCGCACCAAGGCTGCGGCGATGGATGTGAAGAAGGTGCCTTCGCGCGCCGGCGTTCCCGAGGAGATGGCGTGATGGTCGGGCTTGGATCTTACCTCGCGGTCGCCGCGATCCTGTTCACGCTCGGCGTGCTCGGCATCTTCATCAACCGCAAGAACGTCATCGTCATCCTGATGTCGATCGAGCTGATCCTGCTCTCGGTCAACCTCAACTTCGTCGCCTTCTCGAGCTTCCTGAACGACATCGTCGGCCAGGTCTTCGCCATGCTGGTGCTGACGGTCGCCGCCGCCGAGGCCGCGATCGGGCTCGCCATTCTCGTCGTCTACTTCCGCAACCGCGGCACGATCGCGGTGGAAGACATCAACATGATGAAAGGCTGAGCGCGGCAACGCGCCCGTAACCTGCCATGTATCAAGCGATCGTCTTCCTCCCCCTGATCGGCTTCCTGATCGCCGGCCTGTTCGGCCGGCTGATCGGCGCGCGCGCCTCGGAGATCGTCACCACCACGCTGCTGCTGATTTCGGCGGCACTGTCCTGGGTCGCCTTCGTCCAGGTCGGCTTCGGGCACGGCACCACCCGCGTCCAGGTTGCGACCTGGCTCGCCTCGGCCGACCTGCGCGTCGACTGGGCCTTCCGCATCGACACGCTGACCGCGGTGATGCTGGTCGTGGTCAACACCGTCTCCTCGCTCGTGCACCTCTATTCGATCGGGTACATGCACGAGGACCCGTCGCGGCCGCGCTTCTTCGCCTATCTGTCGCTGTTCACCTTCGCCATGCTGATGCTGGTGACGGCCGACAACCTCGTGCAGATGTTCTTCGGCTGGGAAGGCGTCGGTCTCGCCTCTTATCTGCTGATCGGCTTCTGGTACCAGAAGCCCTCGGCCAATGCCGCGGCGATCAAGGCCTTCGTCGTCAACCGCGTCGGCGATTTCGGCTTCCTGCTCGGCATCTTCCTGGTCTTCGTGCTGACCGGCTCGGTCGCCTTCGACAGCATCTTCCCGCAGATCGCCGGCCTGACGGAGCGCAGCTTCCGCTTCCTCGGCTATGACTGGAACGCGCTGACGCTGACCTGCCTGCTGCTGTTCATGGGCGCCATGGGCAAGTCGGCGCAGTTCCTGCTGCACACCTGGCTGCCGGACGCGATGGAAGGCCCGACCCCGGTCTCGGCCCTCATCCATGCCGCGACCATGGTCACCGCCGGCGTCTTCATGGTGGCGCGCCTGTCGCCGATCTTCGAATACGCGCCGGTCGCGCTGACCGTCGTCGTCGTCATCGGCGCCACCACCGCCTTCTTCGCCGCCACCGTCGGCCTGGTGCAGAACGACATCAAGCGCGTCATCGCCTATTCGACCTGCTCTCAGCTCGGCTACATGTTCGTGGCGATGGGCGTCGGCGCCTACTCGGCCGGCATCTTCCATCTCTTCACCCACGCCTTCTTCAAGGCGCTGCTGTTCC
>PNLY01000171.1 GCA_013823325.1 Methylobacterium sp. | reverse complement strand
ATTCTGAGGTCGGTCCGGTCGAGTTCTGCCTCCATGAACGATTCTTCCGTTTTTAGTGCAATCGATGTTGCTTGAAACTACCAGAATGGGGCTTGAACGAAAGTAGAGAGAAAATTGGAGGCTAAATTCGGGAGCACCTTTCAGGGACGTTTTGCTAGCGTTTGCGGGCCATTTCAGAAGGGAAACCCGCCATGCTCGCCAAGTTCGAACGCTATCCGCTGACCTTCGGGCCGTCGCCGATCGAGAAGTTGCCGCGCCTTTCCGCCCATCTCGGCGGCGGCGTCGCGCTCTATGCCAAGCGCGAGGACTGCAATTCCGGCCTTGCCTTCGGCGGCAACAAGCTGCGCAAGCTCGAATATATCGTCCCGGATGCGATTGCGTCGGGCGCCGACACGCTGGTCTCGATCGGCGGGGTGCAGTCGAACCATACCCGCATGGTCGCGGCGACCGCCGCCAAGATCGGGATGAAGTGCCGCCTCGTGCAGGAGAGCTGGGTGCCGCATGAAGATGCGGTCTATGACCGGGTCGGCAACATCCTGATGTCGCGGGTGATGGGTGCGCATGTCGAGCTGGTCGACGAGGGCTTCGACATCGGCATCCGCGCGAGCTGGGAAAAGGCGCTGGAGGATGTGAAGGCCAAGGGCGGCAAGCCCTATGCGATTCCGGCCGGTGCCTCCGTGCACAAGTTCGGCGGGCTCGGCTATGTCAGCTTCGCCGAGGAGGTGAGGGCGCAGGAGGAAGAGCTCGGCTTCAAGTTCGACTACATCGTCGTCTGCACCGTCACCGGCTCGACCCATGCCGGCATGGTGGTCGGTTTCGCCAAGGACGGACGCCAGCGCAATGTCATCGGCATCGACGCATCCGCCACCCCGGCGCAGACCAAGGCGCAGGTGCTCGACATCGCTCAGAAGACCTCCGAGCTCGTCGGCGGCAAGCAGATCACCGCCGACGACATCGTCCTGAACGAGGACTATGCCTATCCGGTCTATGGCGTGCCCTCGAAAGAGACGATCGAGGCGATCCGCCTGTCGGCCCGGCTCGAAGGCATGATGACCGACCCCGTCTATGAGGGGAAATCGATGCAGGGCATGATCGACCTGGTGAAGAAGGGCTTCTTCCCGGCGGGATCGAAGGTGCTCTACGCCCATCTCGGCGGCGTGCCGGCGATCAACGGCTACAGCTACACCTTCCGCAATGGTTGAGCGCCATGGAGGCGCTCGTCCTCTGTGAGATCGCGGCGGGGCGCGAGAATCTGCGCGAAGCCCTGCTCGCGCGGGTCGGCCGGCTCGGGCTGAACGGGCGGGCTAAGCTGAGCTTCGTCGCCCGCGACCGGAACGCGCCCGGCAACACGCTGGTGGCAATCGGCTTCCCAGACGCGGCAAGTGCCGGACGCTTCGCTGCCGAGGCCGTTGGCGAGGGGCTTACCCCGGCTGAGGTCAGGCTGCTTGCGGTCGAGCCCACCTGGCAGGCCGAGCCGCTGCCGCTGATGTTCCCCTGACAGAGGTCGGCGCCGGGCCTCTACGACTTGGCGCCGGCTGCGTCCGGCAGATCGCCGATGACCGTGCCCGCCGACTTCGGCTTGGTGAGCGGAGCGGGTGTCGGCTGGTTGCCGTAATGGATCAGGTCCTGGCCGGCATGGATGTCGCTCGCGACCTGAAGGTCGAGGCGTTCGGCGTCACGGCGGCGGACATCCTCGACGATTTCGGCAGCTTCCTCCTCCGGCACGCCGAGTGCGCGCAGGACCTCGCCGCCGAAGACCATGGCGGATTCGAAGGTCTCGCGGATCTGGTAGTCGACGCCCGCGCGGATCAGG
The DNA here is from genome assembly GCA_013823325.1 of Methylobacterium sp. Classification (GTDB taxonomy): domain Bacteria; phylum Pseudomonadota; class Alphaproteobacteria; order Rhizobiales; family Beijerinckiaceae; genus Allobosea; species Allobosea vestrisii. Next base: position 4,739 of record PNLY01000171.1, on the reverse strand, counting down.
TCCATCGCATGGCCGCGGTCGAAGGCGCGCACGAACAGCTTCGCATGCGGGAATTCGGCCTGCGCCACCCGCACGATCGCATTGGCCGTCTCGCGCTTCTCGACGCAGACCAGGATCGCCTCGGCCTGATGGGCGCCGGAGGCGTGCAGGATGTCGGCGCGGGTGCCGTCGCCATAATAGACCTTGAAGCCGAAGGTCGCCGCGGCCTGGATCATCTCCACGTCGGTCTCGATCAGCGAGATGCTGCAGCCGCGGGCGAGCAGGGTCTGGCTCGCGACCTGGCCGAAGCGCCCGAAGCCGACGACGAGGATGCGGCCCTTCAGGCCCTCGGCGTGCTCGACGCCATCCAGCGATTCCTGCTCAGGCGGCATGAAGCGGTCGATGGCGAGCACGACCAGCGGCGTCAGCGCCATCGACAGGATCACGATCGCGCTGGCGATGGCGTTGATGCGCGCGTCGAAAATGCCCGCTGCCGCGGCGGCGCTGTAAAGTACGAAGGCGAACTCGCCACCCTGTGAGAACAATGCGACGCGGGTGATCGCGTTGCGCGTGCGGGTGCGAAACAGTTTGGCGACGATGAAGATGCCGGTCGCCTTGACCAGCATGAAGGCGGCGACGCCCAGCGCCACAACCTGCCATTCCCGGGCGATCAGCTTGAGATCGAGCGACATGCCGACGGCGAGAAAGAACATGCCCAGCAGGAGGCCGCGGAACGGCTCGACATCGGCCTCGAGCTGGTGGCGGAAGGTCGATTCCGAGAGCAGCACGCCGGCGAGGAAGGCGCCCATCGCCATCGACAGCCCGCCGAGCTGCATCGCCAGTGCCGAACCGAGCACGACGAGCAGCGCCGCGCCGGTCATGACCTCGCGGGCCTGGGCATTGGCGAGCAGCCGGAACATTGGATTGAGCAGCCATTTGCCGGCGACGACGAGGCCGATCAGCGAGCCCACACCGATCAAGAGCGGCATCAGGCCACCACTGCTGGCGGCCTTGGCCGGGGCCAGCACCGCGACCACGGCGAGCAGCGGCACGATGGCGAGGTCTTCGAGCAGGAGGATCGAGACCGCCTGCTGGCCTTGCGGCGTCGAGGCTTCGCCGCGCTCGTTCAGCATCTGCATCACGACGGCCGTGGAGGACAGCACGAAGCCCATGCCGGCGATGAAGGCCGCGGTGGGGCTGAGCCCGGCGAGAATTCCGACCCCAGTCAGCAGCGCGCCGCAGAGCGCGACCTGGGCGACGCCGAGGCCGAAGATTTCGCCGCGCAGGTTCCAGAGCCGCGAGGGCTGCATCTCCAGACCGATGATGAAGAGGAACATGACGACGCCGAATTCGGCGACGTGGAGCACGCTTTCCGGATTGGAGAACAGGCCGATGCCGGAGGGGCCGATGACGAGGCCGCCGGCGAAATAGCCGAGCACCGAGCCGAGCTTGAGCTTGCGGAAGATCGGCACCGCGATGACGCCCGCTCCCAGAAGCCCGACGGCCTGAACCAGATCCTGAGAGAAGCCTTCAGCCGCCATGACGCTCCCTTTGCCTGCCTTCGCTGTGGATATCCGTGCCTTCGAAACAGAAGGCGCCCAGGCGGTTTAGGCAAGCTTTCGCCCGGCCGCCAGAGCGTCCGGACAACAGGATGCAGCCAGCGTGCCGGCCGGCCAACGCTTGCCGGCCGGCTTTCATCGGGGCATTTAGCATCGCCAAAGCCGGCTCTCTGCCGGCAGCAGGAGCGTTCGCGATGCAGCTTGGAGTGGTCGGCCTCGGCCGCATGGGAGCCAATATCGTCCGGCGGCTGCACCGCGCCGGGCACACTTGCGTGGTCTATGACCGCGACCCGAAGCCGGGCGAGACGCTGGCCAAGGACGGCGCCGTCAATGTCGGCGACCTCAAGGAGATGGTGGCGAAGCTTCAGGCGCCGCGCGCGATCTGGATCATGCTGCCGGCCGGCGAGATCACCGAAAAGACGCTCGCCGACCTTGCCGCGATGATGAGCCCCGGCGATACGCTGATCGATGGCGGCAACGCCTTCTGGAAGGATGATGTCCGGCGCGGGCGCGAGCTCGAGGCCAAGGGCCTGCATTATCTGGACATCGGCACCTCCGGCGGCGTGCACGGGCTCGATCGCGGCTATTGCCTGATGATCGGCGGCGACAAGGCGACCTTCGGCCGGCTGGAGCCGATCTTCAAGGCGCTGGCGCCGGGCAAGGGCGGGATCGAGCCGACCAAACATCGCGAAGGGCGCAATCCGACGGCCGAGCAGGGCTATCTGCATTGCGGCCCGGCCGGCGCCGGCCATTTCGTCAAGATGATCCATAACGGCATCGAGTACGGGATGATGCAGGCTTTCGCCGAGGGCTTCGACCTGCTGCGCAACGCCTCGGCCAAGGACGGCCTGCCGGAGGAGTACGGCTTCGATTTCGACGTCGCCGAGATCGCCGAAGTCTGGCGGCGCGGCTCGGTCGTGACCTCCTGGCTGCTCGACCTCACCGCCGAGGCGCTGGCGGCCGACGAGGAGCTCGGCGCCTATTCCGGCCATGTCTCGGATTCGGGCGAGGGGCGCTGGACGGTGCAGGCGGCGATCGAGACCGCGACGCCGGCCGAGGTGCTGACCTCCTCGCTCTACACCCGCTTCCGCTCGCGCAAGGACCACACCTTCGCCGAAAAAATCCTCTCCGCCATGCGCGCCGGCTTCGGCGGCCATGTCGAGCCGAAGAAGCAGGGCTGACGCGGATGGTTTTCGACAAGGACGCCGGCGCGCCCGCCGTGATCGTCGTCATGGGCGTGGCGAGCTCGGGCAAGACCTCGCTCTGCGAGCGGCTGGCGGAGCGGCTCGGCTGGCCGTTCCGCGACGCCGACTCGTTCCACCCGCCTGCCAACGTCGCGAAGATGTCTTCGGGCATTCCGCTGACCGACGAGGATCGCAAGCCCTGGCTGTCGGCGATCGCGGCCTGGATCGACGAATTGCGCAACAGCGGCGGCAACGGCATCGTCACATGCTCGGCGCTGAAGAAGGCGTATCGTGACGTCATCGTCGGGGACCGCCCCGACGTCGCGCTGGTCTATCTCAAGGGCTCGCGCGAGCTGATCGGCCAGCGCATGGCAGCGCGCCAGCACCATTTCATGCCGCCTTCGCTGCTCGACAGCCAATTCGCAACGTTGCAGGAGCCGGGCGCCGACGAGAAGCCGCTCGTCGTCCAGGTCGAGGCGAGCAGGGAGGCGATCGTCGAGCAGGTGGTACGCGAACTGCGGCTGGGGTGAGGGCGCACTACCGTCATGCTCGCCCTTGTGGCGAGCATCCACGTCTTGAACACCGAACGCGATCGGTGAAGCGAAGACGTGGATGGTCGGGACAAGCCCGACCATGACGAAAGCCGGTGCCTTTACCCACCCAGCAGAATTCCGCCCGTCGCGTGCTGCAATTCAGCTCCCAGTTTCAACCGATTGAAAAAAGGCCGCAATCAGCGCATTGCTTGGGGGAGGCGGGGGAGCCGCCGGTCCCAAGGTATCATCATGCTCGACAAAGCCGTTCCGCCGCGCACGCTGAAGCTCAATGCCGCCGACAATGTCGCGGTCGCCGTCGATCCGATCGATGTCGGTGTCAGCGCAGCCGGGGTCACCGCGCTGAAGCGCATCCCGCGCGGCCACAAGATCGCGCTGACCCGGATCGCCAAGGACGAGCCGATCCGCAAGTTCGGCCAGATCATCGGCTTCGCCACGGACGACATCCCGCCGGGCGAATGGGTGCACGAGCACAATACCGGCTTCCACGCCTTCGAGCGCGACTATGCCTATGCCGCCGAGGCCAAGCAGGAGCTGATCTTGCCGGTCGAGCAGCAGGCGACCTTCCAGGGCTTCCGCCGCAAGGACGGGCGCGCCGGCACGCGCAATTATGTCGGCATCCTCACCTCGGTGAACTGTTCGGCCTCGGCCGCACGCTTCATGGCCGAGGAGGTCAAGCGCTCCGGCATCCTCGCCGACTATCCGAATGTCGACGGCGTGATCGCGCTGACGCACGGCACCGGCTGCGGCATCGACTACAATGGCGAGAGCTTCGAGGTGCTGAAGCGCACCACCTGGGGCTATGCCTGCAATCCGAACATGGCGGCCGTACTGGTCGTCGGCCTCGGCTGCGAGGGCTTCCAGATCAAGCGGATGAAGGAAGCCTATGGCGTCGAGGAGAGCGACATCTTCCGTACCATGACGATCCAGGAGACCGGCGGCACGAAGAAGAGCGTCGCGGCCGGCGTCGAGGCGCTGAAGACGATGCTGCCGATCGCCAACTGCGTGTCGCGCGAGACGGTTCCGGCCTCCGAATTGATGCTGGCGCTGCAATGCGGCGGCTCGGACGGCTATTCCGGCATCACCGCCAATCCGGCGCTGGGCGCCGCCGTCGACATCCTTGTTGAGCATGGCGGCACTGCGATCCTCTCGGAGACGCCGGAGATCTACGGCGCCGAGCATTTGCTCACCCGCCGCGCCGCGACCCGCGAGGTCGGTGAGAAGCTCGTCGGCATCATCAAGTGGTGGGAGGACTATACCGAGCGCGCCCGGATGAGCATGAACAACAACCCTTCGCCGGGGAACAAGGCGGGCGGGCTCACCACCATCCTGGAAAAGTCGCTCGGCGCCGCCGCCAAGGGCGGCACCAAGACGCTCTCGGCCGTCTACCACTATGCCGAGCCGGTGCGCGACAAGGGCTTCGTCTACATGGACACGCCCGGCTACGACCCGGTCGCTGCGACCGG
>PNLY01000170.1 GCA_013823325.1 Methylobacterium sp. | reverse complement strand
CCTGATCGACTCGGTCTACCAGCTCGACCGGCCGGTGGTCGTCGCCTATGTCCTCCTGGCGACACTGCTCTTCGTCACCGTCAACTTCCTGGTCGACGTGCTCTACGCCGCGCTCGATCCACGGGTGAAGCTCGCCGGAGAGCAGGCATGAGCCTGGACGCTCCCCGCCTCGCCGGCCCCATCAAGGCCGACACACCCCTGCGCGAAAAGGTGCTGCGCCATCTGCGCAACCGCCCGACCACGCGCGGCGCCGCCATCCTGCTGGGGATCATGGTGGCGCTCGCCCTGCTGGCGCCATTCATCACACCGCAGAACCCGCATGATCTCGGCTCGCTCAGCGTCATGGACAACCGGCTGGCGCCGGGCGAGCAGGGCATGAGCGGCTTCACCTTCTGGCTCGGCAGCGATGCGCAAGGGCGCGACATGCTGAGCGCCATCCTCTACGGCCTGCGCACCAGCCTGCTCGTTGGCCTCGCCTCGACCATTGGCGCGCTCTCGATCGGCATCCTCGCCGGCCTCGCCGCGGCGCAGTTCGGCGGCATGGTCGACGCGATCATCATGCGCGTCGTCGACTTCATGCTCGGCTTCCCCTCGATCCTGGTCGCGCTGGTGCTGCTCGCCTCGATCGGGCGCGGCGTCGACAAGGTCATCCTCGCCATCGTGCTGGTGCAATGGGCGCAATATGCTCGTCTGATGCGGGCGGCGGCGCTGGTCGAGCGGCGCAAGGAATATATCGAGGCCGCCGTCAATTTCGGCCTGCCGACCCGCCACATCATGCTCGCTCACCTCTTGCCGAACTCGGTCGGCGCCGTGCTCGTCGTCGCCTCGATCAGCATCGCCTCGGCGATCACGCTGGAGGCGACGCTCTCCTTCCTCGGCGTCGGCGTGCCGGTGACGCAGCCCTCGCTCGGCCTGCTGATCGCCAACGGCTTCGAATTCCTGCTCTCCGGCGAATACTGGATCGCCGTCTTCCCCGGTATCGCGCTCGTGCTCCTGATCATGTCGCTCAACCTCGTCGGCGATCGCCTGCGCCGCAGCTTCAACGTGCGCGCATGAGCGACGCTCCCCTCCTCTCCGTGCGCGGCCTCAAGACCGTGTTCCATGCGCAGGACGGCGCCTGGCCGGCGGTCGACGGCGTCGATTTCAGCGTCGCCAAGGGCGAGGTGCTCGGCCTCGTCGGCGAATCCGGCTCGGGCAAGTCGGTGACCGGCTTCTCGCTGGTGCAGCTGATCGACCCGCCGGGCGAGGTCGTCGCCGGCGAGGTGCTGTTCGACGGCGACGACCTGCGCGTCGCCTCGCCGGAGCGCCTGCGGCAACTCCGCGGCGACCGGATCGCGATGATCTTCCAGGACCCGCTGATGACGCTGAACCCGGTGCTCAGCATCGGCGAGCAGATGAGCGAGGCGATCCTCGAGCATCGCGCCTGCAGCCGGCAGGAGGCGCTCGACAAAGCCGCCAAGGCGCTGGCGCGCGTCGGCATCTCCTCGCCCGAGACACGCCTCAAGCAGTATCCGCACGAATTCTCCGGCGGCATGCGCCAGCGCGTCGCGATCGCGACCGCGCTCCTCAACGATCCCGACCTGATCATCGCCGACGAGCCGACCACGGCGCTCGACGTCACCATCCAGGCGCAGATCCTATACGAGGTGCAGAAGCTCTCGCGCGAGACCGGCGCCGCGGTGATCTGGATCACCCATGACCTCGCGGTGGTGGCCGAACTCGCCGACCGGGTCGCGGTGATGTATGCCGGCCGCATCGTCGAGATCGGCGATGTCGAGATCGTGCTCGACCGGCCGCGCCACCCCTACACGCTCGGCCTGCTCAATTCCTCGGCGACGATGGTCGAGCCGGGCGCGCGCCTGCACCAGATCGACGGCATGGCGCCGCGCATCGACTCGCGCCCCTCCGGCTGCCCGTTCCGCCCGCGTTGCGAACGGGCTTTGCCGGTCTGCGCCGATGCCGATCCGCAGCCGCAGGTCCATGACGGCCGGACCCTGCGCTGCCACAACCCCGTGCCCGACCAGGTGGCGGCATGAGTGAGACCCTGTTCGAGCTGCGCGGCGTCCGCAAATATTTCCGCGGCAAGGCCAACATCGCCGAGCGGATCCTGACCGCGATCGGCCGGCACGCACCGCCCTCGACGCTGAAGGCCGTCGACGGCGTCGACCTCAGCGTCCGCAAGGGCGAGGTGCTCGGCCTCGTCGGCGAATCCGGCTGCGGCAAGTCGACCCTGGCGCGCATCGCCACCGGCATCCTGCCGCCGACCGAGGGCGAGGTCTTCTACAAGGGTCGCTCGGCCGCGACGCTGAAGGGCAAGGACCGGCTCGATTATCTGCTGAAGGTGCAGATGATCTTCCAGGACCCTTACGCCTCGCTCGATCCGCGCATGCGGGTGAGCCGCATCGTCGGCGAGGCGCTCTCGGTCCACAAGCTCGTGCCGAAGGCCGAGCTCGACCGCGCGGTCGACCGGGCGCTCTCTGAGGTCGGGCTCGATCTCGCCTATCGCGAGCGCTACCCGCACCAGTTCTCCGGCGGCCAGCGCCAGCGCATCGGCATCGCCCGAGCGCTGGCGGTCAAGCCCGACTTCCTCGTCTGCGACGAGCCGGTCTCGGCGCTCGACGTCTCGATCCAGGCGCAGGTGATCAACCTGTTCATGGATATCCGCGAGCGGCACGGGCTGACCTATCTCTTCGTCAGCCATGATCTCGGCCTCGTCCGCCACATCAGCGACCGCGTCGCGATCATGTATCTCGGCCGCATCGTCGAGATCGGCAGCGCCACCGCGATCTTCGCCGAGCCGGCGCATCCCTATAGCGCCGCGCTGATCAAGGCGATCCCGTCGGCGGCACGGCGCAAGAGCAGTTTCCAGCCGCTCAAGGGCGAATTGCCCTCGCCGCTGGCCCCGCCGCCCGGCTGCCCGTTCCACCCGCGCTGCGAGCACGCCATGGCGGTCTGCCGCGAGGTCCGCCCGGACCTCAAGGAGATCGCGCCCGGCCGCAGCGCTGCCTGCCACCTGCACACGACTGCGAAAGCCGCATGAGCACGACGCTTACTCTCGATCCGCCGCAGGGCCGCAGCACCCTGCCCTTCATCGACGCCCGGCATCCGGAGCGGCCGCTGGAGGTCAACTTCTACCGGCCCGCCCGGCACGGCCCGGATGACGAGGTCGTCTTTGTCCAGCACGGCATGCTGCGCAATGGCGACGACTACCGCGACTTCTGGATCGATGCGGCCGAAAAGCACAACCTCCTGATCGTCGCCCCGACCTTCGGCAACGAGCATTTCCCCAGGGCCGAGGGCTACAATAACGGCCTCGTCGTCGGCGAGGACGGCACCATCGCCGCCTCCGAAGATTGGCTATATGCGGTACCCGCCCGCGTGCTGGCGGCTTTGCGCCAGGCCGGCGTCACCAGGCGCGACAAGGTCAAGCTGTTCGGCCATTCCGCCGGCGGCCAGTTCGTGCATCGCCTGCTGGCGACGCAGAGTGAGACGCCTTACGAGGTCGCTTTTCCCGCCAATTCCGGCTGGTACACGCTGCCGACGCTGGAGCGTCGTTTCCCGGAAGGGCTCGGCGGGCTCGGCCTCGGTGACGCCGAGCTGGCGCGCTGGCTCGCCTGGCCGATGGTGATCTTCGCCGGCGACCAGGACATCGTCACGGATGATCCCAACCTGCCAGCGCAGCCGGAGGCGCTGGCGCAGGGCCCGATGCGCTATGCCCGCGCCCATTTCATGCTCGACTTCGCCAAGGCCGAGGCGGCCAAGCGCGGCCTGCCCTGCAATTGGACGCTGATCACTGTGCCCGGCATCGGCCATGACGGAGCCGCGATGTCGCGCGCCGCGGCGGCTTATTGGTACGAGGGTCGCATCCCCTCGGTGGAAGAACTGAAGCCCGAGGCGACTGCCGTCGCCTGAGATGCCGGAGGCTCGACCGGCCTCGCCCGATCTGCGACATCTGGCTCGCAGGGATGGTGGAGGCCAATCGCGATGAAGCTGCTGCTTGCGGGTGCGACGGGGCTGGTCGGCGGCCATGTGCTGGCACAGGCGCTCGCCGATCCGCGCATCGATGCGGTGATCGCTCCAACCCGCCGCACCTTGCCGGCCCATCCGAAACTACTCGCACCGACCGTCGATTTCGAGGCTCTGCCTGACGATGTGCCCTGGTGGGCGGCGGATGCAGCGATCTCGGCGCTCGGCACGACCATCGGCAAGGCCGGCTCGCAGGAGGCGTTCCGCCGGGTCGATCACGACTATCAGCTCGCCATCGCCAAGCTTGCCAGCCGGCACGGCACACCCGCCTTCGTCCTGAACTCGGCCCTCGGCGCCGACGCGGCCTCACGCATCTTCTACAACCGGGTGAAAGGCGAGCTGGAGCGTGACCTTGCCGGCCTCGACTTCGCCTCGCTGACTTTTGTCAGGCCGGGCCTGATCGGCGGCGCGCGCAGCGAGAGCCGTCCGGCTGAACGCGCCGCGCTCGTCCTGCTTGGTATCCTCGGCTCGCTGCTGCCGCGCGCCTGGCGCATCAATCCGGCCGAGCGCATCGCCGCCGCGATGATCGAGGCTGCCGTCGCGGCAAAGCCGGGGACGCATGTCGTCACCTCGGCTGAACTGGCCTGAGCTAAAGTAGTGGAGATGGGCTCGACCAGGCGATGACGACGGGACGACAGACCGATGTGATCGTGCTCGGGGCCGGCATCGTCGGCGTCAGCATCGCCCTGCATCTGCAGGAGCGTGGCCGCCGCGTCCTGCTGGCCGACCGCGGCGAGCCCGGAGCCGAGACCAGCCATGGCAATGCCGGGCTGATCGAGCGTGCCTCGGTCGTCCCCTATGCCTTCCCGCGCAGCCTCGCGACGCTTCTCGCCTTCGCCTCGAACCGCTCGATCGCGGTGCGCTATCGGCCTGCGACGCTGCTGCGGATGGCGCCCTGGCTGGCACGCTACTGGTGGAATTCGGCGCCTGGCCGGCTCGACCGGCTGGGACGCGCCATCCTGCCGCTGATCGAGCGTTGCATCGACGAGCACCGGCACTGGACCAAGGCCGCCGGCACCGAGGCGCTGATGCGCAGCGAAGGCTGGATCGAGCTCTATCGCAGCCGCAGCGGTCTGCAAGAGGCAGTGAAGGCGGCAGAAGAGCTCGCCCCCTATCGCCTCGCTCATGATGTCCTCGACGAGGCCGCGCTGCGGGCGCGCGAGCCCGGCCTGCTCCCGGGCATCGTCGCCGGCGCCGTGCATTGGCGCGATCCGCAGACGGTCAGCGACCCCGGCGCGGTGGCGCGCGCCTATGCCGCCCTCTTCGGGGCGCGTGGCGGCGAGCTCAGACGCGCCGACGCAAGCGGCCTGCAGCAGGACGGCACAGGCTGGCGCCTCCCGATCGACGGCGAGGACTGGCACGCTCCCGAAGCCGTCGTGGCGCTGGGGCCGTGGTCGAACGATCTGTGCGGCCGGCTCGGCTATCGCTTTCCGCTCGGCTTCAAGCGCGGCTACCACATGCATTACGCAGCCGCGGACGGATCCGCCCCGCGACATCCGCTCTGCGATGTCGAGGCCGGCTTCGTGCTGACCCCGATGGCGCGCGGCATCCGCCTGACCACCGGCATCGAGCTGGCGGCACGCGACGCACCCTCCGATTCCTGGCAGCTCGACCAGGCCGAGCGTATCGCCCGGCGAATGATGCCGCTCGGCCATCGCCTCGATGCCGAACCCTGGCGCGGCGCGCGGCCCTGCCTGCCGGACATGCTGCCGATCATCGGCCCGGCGCCCCGGCATCGCGGCCTCTGGCTCGCCTTCGGCCATGCCCATCACGGCTTCACGCTCGGCCCTGCAACCGGACGGCTCCTAGCCGAGCTGATCACCGGGCAGATGCCGTTCTGCGATCCCGTGCCCTTCGCGGCCACCCGCTTCGGACGCTGATCTACACAGCCTTGCGCTTCTCCGCCGCGTGCTTCTCCTCCGAGACGCCGGCGCGCCACTGGACCGGCATCGTCATGCAGCACGAAATCGATGGCGAGCGTGCCGGCGGCGAGATCAGCATTCGAACTGTCGAAGTCGGGTAAACCCACTTCGATGCAGCAGAGGGTTCGCCGCGCCTCCATCGTCTCCGACGAGGCGAACCGGACGGCTTTGGAGGGAGAGCGGACCTTCAGCCCGTCTGCCCGGCCATCACCCGCTGCATGCCGCTGAGCACGGCCTTGAGCGACGCCATGACGATGTTCGGGTCGATGCCGACGCCGTGCACGATGCGGCCCTTCTCGTCCTGGAGCTGGACATAGCAGGCGGCGGTCGCGTTGGCGCCGCGGCCAACCGCGTGCTCGTGATAGTCGAGGAAGGAGAACTCGACGCCATAGGTCGTCTTCAGCGCGTCGACGAAGGCGTCGATCGGGCCGTTGCCGACGCCCTCGATCGTGCGGATCGCGCCGTCCTGCTTCAGCTCCGCCGTCAGCGTGCGCGAACCCTCTGCGCCCGGGAAGGTCTTGTGGGCAAGCAGCTCCAGCGGCGCGTCGCTCAACAGGTAGGTCTTGCTGAACAGCGACCACAGCGCCGCGCTGGTCAGCTCCTTGCCCTCCTCGTCCATCTGCTCCTGGGCGATCTTGGAGAAGG
>PNLY01000169.1 GCA_013823325.1 Methylobacterium sp. | reverse complement strand
CGGCCCGAGCCCGTGCCGGCGGCCGGCTTCTCGATCGGCGTCTCCCGGCTCTATTCGGCGCTGAAGGCGGTGAAGTCGCCGATCGTCGACCAGAAGAACGAGTTGCCGCTGGTCGTCGTCACTGCGATGGACAACAAGTCGCCGGAGTTCATGCCGGCCTATCAGGCTTTTGTTTCGCAACTGCGCCAGGCCAAGGACGGGCAGGGCAGGGCGCTCTGCCGGGCCGATCTCTATCTCGGCTCGTCCGGCTTCAACGCCCAGATGAAATATGCGGATCGGCGCGGCGCCACCTGCGCCATCATTCAAGGCTCCTCGGAGCGCGAGGCCGGCACGGTGGTGATCAAGGACTTGGTCCTCGGCGCCGAGCTCGCCGCGGCCGGCCGGGACGTCAAGGACTCGGCCGAGCACAAGGAGCGGCAGGCGCAGGCGCAGTTCTCCGTGCCGGTGGGCGAGTTGGTCGCGGGGGTGAGAAGGGTCATAGAGCGTCATGCTCGGGCTTGACCCGAGCCTCAACCGTCATGCTCGCCCTTGTGGCGAGCATCCACGTCTTGACCACCATGCTTGGTGAAGGAAGACGTGGATGGTCGGGACAAGCCCGACCATGACGGGGTGGTCTCCAGATTCCCGTTCACCCAATTCCCTAAAAACCGTCGAAAATCGCGGGCGTCCCTGCTAGGACGGCGCCGCAACAGGGTTTTTGTAAAGTGCCGGCCATGCGCTCAAAGCTCGAGACCGTGATCGCGCCGTTCGAGCGCGAAGGCTATCGGCGCGCCGAGCCGGCGATCCTGCAGCCCGTCGAGCCCTTCCTCGACCTCTCCGGCGAGGATATCCGCCGCCGCATCTTCCTGACACAGGACGATGATGGGCGCGAATGGTGCCTGCGGCCCGAATACACCATCCCGGTCGCGCTGGCCCATATCGCCGCCCATGCCAGCGAGCCGGCATCCTATGCCTATGCCGGACCGGTCTTCCGTATGCGCGGCGCCAATGAGCCGAGCGAATTCGCGCAGGCTGGCCTTGAATCCTTCGGCCGCAGCGATTTCGCCGCCGCCGATGCCGAGATCATGGCGCTGACCGTCGAAGCCGCCGCAGCGCTCGGCCTGAGCCGCCCGCGCCTGCTGATGGGCGATGTCGCGCTCCTCACCGCGCTGCTCGACCGGCTCGGCGTGCCGCAGGCGGCCCGGCGCCGCCTGATGCGCGCAGTCGCGCAGGGCAAGGGCGCCGACGCCGTCGCCGCGCTGGAGCCGCCCGTGAACGAGGTCGAGCATGCTCATGCCGGCTTGCTCAAGGCGCTGGAGGGACAGGATCCCAAGGCCGCGCGCGCCTTCGTCGAGGACGTGCTCTCGATCGCTGGCATCTCGACCGTCGGCGGCCGCTCGGCCGGCGACATCGCCGAGCGCTTCCTGGCGCGGGCGGCCGAGCGCGACAATCCGGTCAATGGCGAGGCGAGCGCCGTGATCGCGCATGCGCTGGCGATCGGCGGCGATCCGGACGGCGCCTCTGCCGCCCTGCGCAAGCTCGCCGGCGAGGCCGGGCTCGACCTCTCCGCCGCGCTCGACGCTTTCGACGAGCGCACCGGCTTCCTCGCCGCGCGCGGTGTCGATGTCGGCAGCATCTCCTTCTCGGCGGGCTTTGCCCGCAATCTCGACTACTACACCGGCTTCATCTTCGAATTGCACGATCCGGCCCGGCCGGACCTGAAGCCGATCGCGGGCGGCGGCCGCTATGATGGCGTGCTGCAGCGCCTCGGCGCGCCTGCGCCGGTGCCGGCCGTCGGCGCCTCGCTCTGGCTTGATCGTCTCGCGGGAGGCAAGGCATGAGCGGGACGATGACTCAGACCCAAGCCAATGACGCGCCTTTGGTCCTCGCCGTGCCCTCCAAGGGCAGGCTGCAGGAGAACGCCACTGCGTTCTTCGGCCGCGCCGGCCTCTCCTTCGTGCAGGCGCGTGGCCAGCGCGAATACCGCGGTCAGATTGCCGGGCTCGGCGGGGCTGAGGTCGCCTATCTCTCGGCCTCCGAGATCGTCGCGCAGCTCTCCTCAGGCGCCGCCCATCTCGGCATCACCGGTGAGGATCTGGTGCGCGAGCAGGTCGCCGACGCCGATGCCAGCATGGTGCTGCTGGCACCGCTCGGCTTCGGCCAGGCCAACGTCGTCGTCGCCGTGCCGCAGGCCTGGATCGACGTCCGCACCATGGCCGATCTCGACGACGTCGCCGCGACCATGCGCGCCCGTCACGGCCGCAAGCTGCGCGTCGCCACCAAATATGTGAACCTGACCCGGCGCTTCTTCGCCAGCCATGGCCTCGCCGATTACCGCATCGTCGAGAGCCTGGGCGCGACCGAAGGGGCTCCGGCCGCCGGCACCGCCGAGATCGTCGTCGACATCACCACCACCGGCGCGACGCTGACGGCGAATGCGCTGAAGGTGCTGGACGACGGCGTGATCCTGGCTTCGGAGGCCAATCTCGTCGCGTCCGTGCGTGCGCCGTGGGGCAAGCAGGCGCGCGATGCCGCCGCTGCCATCCTGTCGCGCATCGCGGCCGAGGAGGAGGCGCGCTCGGTGCGTGAGGTCCGCGCCGTGCTCAACGCCGTCTCGCCGCAGCGGCTCGGCGAGATCGCGCACCGGCTCGGCGCGCGCCTGCCCTTCGGCACGGCCGGTGGTGATGGTGTCGTCACCCTGCATTGCCCGCGCAAGGCGGTGTTCCCGCTGGTCGAGGAGTTGAGCAAGGCCGGCGCCGATGACATCACCGTGCGGGCGCTCGACTATGTCTTCCGGCGCTCCAACCCGCTGATCGAGCGGCTGCTGGCGCGGATCTGACGCGCCGGATTCCCGACGCAATGTCCGGGTAAGTCACCCGGGTGAGGCGATTTCGGTGCAAGTCGTACCAAGAGCGGTGCGATCGAGGCTTGCGCTCGCCACCGCGATCGGTGCAGTGGAAGACGTCGGGTTTCGCGCTCTTTCCAATCGGGGTCTGGACCAGTTGAATACGCAGTCGCGCCTCGGCCTGATGGCCGCCCTCGTTCTCTCCCTGTCGCCGATGCTGGTGACCGATGCGCTCGCCCAGCGCCGCCAGCAGATGCCGTCCCGTGGTGAGCAGCCGCAGGAGGCTCCGCCGCAGAAGCAGGAGAAGAACTTCCCGCTCGATGCCTCCTGGACGGCGATCCAGATGAACGGCAAGCCGATCAACGGTTTCCGGGCGACGCTGAAGGTCGATTCCAACCTGCGCGGTACCGGCTTCGGTGGCTGCAACACGTTCTCGGCCTCGGCCTATCCGCTGCGCCAGCAGGCCTTCGCCGTCGGCCCGATCGCGGTGACCAAATCCACCTGCGACAAGAGCGCCTCGGATTTTGAGCGCAGCTATCTGATGGCGCTGCGCAGCGCGCGGCAATGGGATCTGGTCGAGGGCCGCCTCGTCCTCAAGACCGGCGCCGGCGAGATCCGCTTCGACCGCGGCATCTGACGGGCGCTTTCTCCTTCTCCCCCTGCGGGAGAAGGTGGCCCGAAGGGCCGGATGAGGGGGCGCGCAGGTCTTCGAGAGTTTTCGTGTTGGCCCCGCAACGCTGCGATCCGCGGCGCGAGACCCTTCATCCTAACCCTCTCCCGCAAGGGGAGAGGGAACAGGTCGCGCTCACCCCGCCTCCGCCATGGCCTTCGCCTTCGGGCTGAAGGTGCCGTCGGCGTTCTTTTCCATCGCGACCAGCCCGTCATGCAGGGCGCGCAGCGTCGAGCGGTGGCCGATCGAGACGATGCTGGTCTGCGGCAGTTCGCGCCGGATCATCGCATAGATCTCATTCTCGAGCGTCTCGTCGAGCGAGGCGGTCGCCTCGTCGAGGAAGAGCCAGTCGGGCTTGGCCAGCAGCGCGCGGGCGACCGCGAGCCGCTGCTGCTCGCCGCCGGAGAGGCGCTGGCCCCAGAGGTCGACCTCATCGAGCCGGTCGGTGAGGTGGCCGAGCTTGACCTTTTCCATCGCCGCCTGGATCTCGGCATCGCTGAACGCATCCGGCTCGGCCGGATAGGACAGCACCGCCCGCAGGGAGCCCTGCGGCAGATAGGGACGCTGAGGCAGGAGCAGCATGTGCTGCCCTTCAGGTGTCGCGACCTTGCCTTTGCCGAAGGGCCAGATGCCGGCGAGCGCCCGGAACAGCGTCGACTTGCCGGAGCCCGAGGGGCCGACGACCAGCGTGGAAAGGCCTGCCGGCAGGGTCAGGTCGGACGCATTCACGATCGGCTTGCCGTTTGGCAGCGTGAGCGCAAGCGTCTCGACCGTCGTGTCCTTACCGGGCTTCTGCGCAATGTCGATCGCGGAGTCCGTGCCGCCGGCTCCCTGAGCTTGCGCCCGCGCGATCGCGGCCTCGAAGGTGGTGAGACGGTTGATCGAGGCGACATAGGAGGCGATCGACTGGTAGCGGTCGATGAAGAACGACATCGCCGTCTGCACCCGGTCGAAGGCCGAGGCGACCTGGGTCATGATGCCCAGCGTGATCTTGCCCGAGAAATAATGCGGCGCGAGCAGGATATAGGGCACGACGACATTGGCCTGCGCGAAGGACAGGGTGAAGGTCGTCAGCCGCACCCGTGCCCAGACCAGCCGGTAGAAGTTCGTGACGATGTCGCCGAAGCGTTCGCTGAGATGGCGCTGCTCGGAGCCTTCGCCGCGCATCAACGCGATCTGCTCGGAATATTCGCGTAGGCGGGCCAGCGAGTAGCGGAAATTCGCCTCGCGCTTCTCCTGCTCGAATTCCAGCCCGATCATCGGGCGGCCGATCAGATGGGCGATCCAGGTTGCGGCGACCGAATAGATCAGCGCCATCCAGAATATGAAACCGGGAATGCTGATCTCAGTGCCGGGTACGACGCTGGCGACCGGGATCGACCAGAGGATGATCGAGAACGAGACCAGGGTCGACACCTGCGTCAGCAGCGGCAGGGCGAAATTGTACGTCTGGTTGACGAAGGCGCGCGTGTCTTCGGCGATGCGCTGGTCGGGGTTGTCGGCGGTTCCTGCCAGCGAAATCCTGTAATGGTTGGCGTTGTTCAGCCAGGCTCCGCTGAACTTCTCCGCCATCCAGCGGCGCCAGCGGATCAGCAGCGTATAGTTTGCGACGATCTCGATCAGGTTGGAGATGACCGCAATCGCCGCCCAGACGCTGAATACGTAGATCAGCTGGTACCAGAAGCCGTTGGCGTCCTTTTCCTGGATCGCGTTGTAGAAATCGCGGTTGAAGAAGGAGAGGCGCAGCGAGATGCCGACCTGGAGCTGGTTGAGCACCACGAGGAAGACGAGTAGCGCGATGCCGAGCCGGCCGGTGCCGATCCGGAAGGGCTTCACCGGCCAGAGGTTCGCGGTGGTCGATTCCGGGGCCTCGAAATAAGGCGAGGCCAGCCGGGCGATGCGCTGGATCGCCGGGATGAACGAGATCGCATAGACGAGGATGCCGAAGACGCCGATCGTCGTCGGCAGGCTCGCCGGCGGTGCGATCGCCTGCCAGCCTTCTGGCCAGAAGCCGACCTGCGCCAGCACCGCACCGGCGCCGGTCGCCACGTATTCCACCGCGAAGACGACCGAGAAGATCTTCAGGAAGGTGCTGATCTCGGTTGCCCGGAAGGTGGCGAAGGCTAGCAGCAGGCCGACGGCGCCGAGTCCGAGGATGCCGGCGCTGCTGCTTTGCTGGCCGACCACGAGCGCGATCACGGCAAGCGCGGCGACGGCGAAACTCAACAGGCGCATGGCATCGTCCTTGTCGGGGAATCAGCGCGGGAGACGCACTGCACAGGAGAAAGCGTTGTAGAGCAGCCCTGCGCACAAAAAAGGCCCGGCTCAAGGCCGGGCCGCGCTTTTTCAGCGTTTTGTGATGGGCCTTCAGTCCTTGTCGACCGAATAGGCGCCCGCGCCGGCGGCGAACAACACCAGGAAGCCGCCCGCCACGGCGAGATTCTTCATGAACAGAAGCTGCTGCATCGGCTGCGCCCAGTTCATGTGGAACAGCACCGAGGCGGCGATGGTGAAGGCGAACAGGGCAAGCGCCGCGAGGCGGGTCTTGTAGCCGAGGACGATCATCAGCCCGCCGATCAGCTCGACGATGATGACGAGCGGCAGCAGGATGCCGGGCACGCCCGCGGACGCCATGTAGGCTTGCGTGCCGGCATAGCCGTTGATCTTGGACCAGCCGCCGAGCACGAACATCAGGGCGAGCAGGATGCGGCCGGCGAGCTTGGCGGCATCGCCCAGGGCAGGGTTGTTCATGGAAGGACCCCCGAAAGCAGAGCGCGGCAGGATGCCGCACCTGTTGCGATCTAGGGCTTACAACCAAAGTCGACGCAAGCCTGGGGGCGCTCATCCCTGTGCAAAGCTACCGGTAAACGAAAAGGCCCGGCTTGCGCCGGGCCTTCCGTAACGATCGAGCTTGAGGGCTAGGACTTCCTCAGAAGTCCATGCCGCCCATGCCGCCGCCGCCCATCGGGGGCATCGGGGCGTCCTTCTTCGGGGTCTCGGCGATCATCGCCTCGGTGGTGATCAGCAGGCCGGCGATCGAAGCCGCATCCTGAATCGCCGTGCGCACGACCTTGGTCGGGTCGATGATGCCGGCCTTGACCAGGTCGCCGTACTCGCCGGTCTGGGCGTTGTAGCCCCAGGCATAGTCCTTCGACTCCAGCAGCTTGCCGATCACGACCGCGCCGTCACCGCCGGCGTTGTCGACGATCTGGCGGGCCGGGGCCGCGATCGCCTTGCGGACGATCTCGACGCCGGTCTTCTGGTCGTCGTTCTGGGTCTTGATCGACTTGACCGAGTTCAGGGCGCGCAGCAGGGCGACGCCGCCGCCCGGCAGGATGCCTTCTTCCACCGCAGCGCGGGTGGCGTTCAGGGCATCGTCGACGCGGTCCTTCTTCTCCTTGACCTCGACCTCGGTCGCGCCGCCGACGCGGATGACCGCGACGCCGCCGGCGAGCTTGGCCAG
>PNLY01000168.1 GCA_013823325.1 Methylobacterium sp. | reverse complement strand
CGGCAACACCGTGATCGTGGTCGAGCATGACGAGGACGCGATCCTGACCGCCGACTATGTCGTCGATGTCGGCCCCGGCGCCGGCATCCATGGCGGCGAGATCGTCTCGAAGGGCACGCCGCAGGACATCCTCAGCGACCCGAACTCGCTCACCGGCAAATACCTCACCGGCGAGATGAGCGTGCCGGTGCCGGCCAAGCGCCGCAAGCCGCAGAAGGGCCGGAGCCTCAGAATCGTCGGCGCCCGCGGCAACAACCTCAAGGACGTCACGGTCGACATCCCGCTCGGCCTGTTCACCTGCATCACCGGCGTGTCGGGCGGCGGCAAGTCGACGCTGATCATCGACACGCTCTACAAGGCGATCGCGCGCAAGCTCAACGGCGCGATCGAGCACCCTGCTCCGCATGAGCGCATCGAGGGCATGGAGCATCTCGACAAGGTCATCGACATCGACCAGTCGCCGATCGGACGCACGCCGCGCAGTAACCCGGCGACCTATACCGGCGCCTTCACGCCGATCCGCGAATGGTTCGCCGGCCTGCCCGAGGCCAAGGCGCGCGGCTACCAGGCCGGCCGCTTCTCGTTCAACGTCAAAGGGGGCCGCTGCGAGGCCTGCCAGGGCGACGGTGTCATCAAGATCGAGATGCACTTCCTGCCCGATGTCTACGTCACCTGCGACGTCTGCAAAGGGAAACGCTACGACCGTGAAACCCTTGAAGTGAAATACCGCGACCGCTCGATCGCCGACGTGCTCGACATGACGGTCGAGGAGGCCAAGGACCTGTTCAAGGCCGTGCCCTCGATCCGCGACAAGATGGTGACGCTCGCCCGCGTCGGGCTCGACTATGTCAAGGTCGGCCAGCAGGCGACGACGCTCTCGGGCGGCGAGGCGCAGCGCGTCAAGCTCTCCAAGGAGCTCTCCAAGCGCGCCACCGGCCGCACCCTCTACATCCTCGACGAGCCGACCACCGGCCTGCATTTCCACGACGTCGCCAAGCTGATGGAGGTGCTGCACGAACTGGTCGAGCAGGGCAATTCCGTGGTGGTGATCGAGCACAATCTCGAAGTGATCAAGACCGCCGACTGGATCATCGACATGGGCCCCGAAGGCGGCGACGGCGGCGGCGAGGTCGTGGCGCAAGGCACGCCGGAAGATGTGGTGCGGATCGGCAAGGGCCACACCGCGCGCTTCCTCAAGGAGGTGCTGGAGCGGCGGCCATTGAAGGGCAAGGGGGCTAGGCAAGCGGCGGAGTGAATGTGAGAAGAACGCCATTTCGAAGTAGGCAGCGTCCTCAACGGCCATTTGCCTCATTAGAAGCTTAGCAAATGGCCGTTGTGCAGATGAACTCAGTCGGCACCAAAGGCTTTAAAGAGCCCGGCCCACCGATCTAGCGTGTCTGATCCAATTTTCCCCGGCCCTGCTGCAAGCGTTCGCTTCTTGACCTCTCGTGCGAGGTCAACCTTCCACCCTTCAGAAAGGCCGATTTTCTGAGAAGCCGCCCATACCTCTATTTGGGGAACGATCGGCTTAGTTTTGTCGACGATGTCTGAGAATGGTGTGTCGGAACGCCGCTCCCAACGATCTACTACATCAGCGAAAAAAGCTGCTGGAAATAGATCCTCAATTTCCGAGCCTTTCACCTCCGTGTAATCGTCCGTGGAAAGAATTCGGTTTTTGGCTTCCTGGTAAAGGCCATTCTTCATATCAAGCGCCATCTTCTGACCAGCAGGATCGCCATCTAGAAGCATGATAGGAAGAATTTCATCCCGGCCAGTCAGAATGCTAGCGACCACTTTTGCATTTTTGGCGCCATGAGAGGGGGGAAACACAATCTCGCGCTTGGGTGAAATACGGTTCGCAGCGATCAGAACGGTTTTGATCGTCGCAAGATAATGCTGATCGGATGGCCCTTCGACAATAACCGGATGGCAACCCAACAAAAGACTTTCAGCAACATTCATATTGAGTGCAGAGTAAATTGCATATGTCGCGCCGGATTTTCTAGGATCCTCTGATCCGCGCCTCAAATCCGGCGAAGCCTTTGTTGAACCGTCCTCGCTGACGTACACTTTCCGCACTCGGTCGAGCATGTCAGCGTCAACCAGAAACGGTGAATGCGTTGTATAAATTAGCTGATTTGTTACCGCCAAATTTTCGAAGAAAGCCGACAGATCTCGTTGCGCCAAAGGATGCAATGATAGCCCAGGCTCATCAAGAAGCAGGATAGCATTCTCGTGACCTTGCGCACTTTCGACCAGGAATACGAGATAGAAACTGAGAAACCACTGGAGGCCAGCACTCCTATCTTCTAGCTCGACCTTCTCTGGCCTGCGAGAATCGCTCACCCATATACGGAAATGATCGCCATCTGCCTGAAACTCGAAAGTGTAGTCGCCCTGTTTCCACCATTGCTTAAATTTCTTGGTCAGGTCAGTCCCCGCCGAGTTTAACATGATGGTTCTGGTACGTTTATTCTCTGTAATTTCGGCTATACGATCCGGAGTTGCGCTCTCATTAGGTTGAATATCCCGGCCGAGTTCCAGAATTTGATCTGGCTGCAATTTCACAAAACTGAATAAAACGCGCAGCGTTCTGGCCTTCGCGGCCTCTCTGGCGCCCAGATCCGTTCGCTGCATATTCTGCACAACATGAGGCAAATATATTTCTGAGTCTAAATTCCCATAATTTGAGTAATAAACGAACTTCGGCAGCGCGTCGGTTACTAGATCAAATACTCCCTCCGCCTCTTCTGGATCGCGCAGCTCAAGACGCTTTGCGATATCCTCCAAATCATCAAGCAGCGCTCGAAATCGCGGCACAATCGAGCTGGTAGCTGCCGGATTTTCCGGGAGGGTCGAGCGCAGTCGGTTGGCTAGTTCACGAACAGCGGCCGCACTGTAGGCGCTAACGCTATCGACACCACCGGAAACTTTCTGGATGGATTCAGCAAATTGGCTCTTGAGATCGCCTTCTTTCGCCAAAGGAGATATTTTCTCAAGTTGATCAGCGGCAGAATCAAGTGCAGCCGCAAGTTCCTTACCTTGCAACGTGCGTTGAGGGGCATGATTTGGAAATCGGATGCTATAATTACCATCAAAATATCGCGTAACTCGCACAATGCGTGCGTCGCTCTCGGATATTCCGGACAACTGCGAAATTCTTGCCATCAACTCAGGCGCATCGAATTCCGCTTCAACAAAAGCGTACTCTCCGGGGTCGGCTTGAATATCGTTAAACGTAGCCTTCGGATAGTCTGAAGTTGCCTTGAGCTCACCTTCGCGCGCTGGATTGAGCTTCCACAGCGGCAATAGAAGGTTGGTTTTACCAGACTCGTTTACGCCTATAAGCGCCGTAACACGATCCGCTTCAACCCAACCGCTATCGACCACCGACCTATAATTGGTAACCCTATACTTGAGGAGCTTCATCGGAATTTTCCCGAGCCGCGATTCGCATTACGGATGAGGATACTGCGCAACCTTCGGCTAAAAGAACAGCGTTGCTGTGCCCATAGGTTGATACAAGCGGGGGAGAGAACTTATCCCCGCTACCAAAACCTCCCGTATGATCCCCTCGCCCATCACCCATACGGGGCGGCCGTCCGGAGGTATGCCAGAGGCTGGGTGAGGGTCGGCGCCTGCGGGCGGGGGTTACGCCCCGCTCCCGGGAGGCTTCGGGGCACCGCCCTGGGGACACTACGATCCCTGTGCGAGGAGCTCGCTAGATGAAGCGGCAGCAGCGACCACTGCGATTGCGCTGAGGAAGCGACGACCCGAAGAGGGGAACTGGCTTCCAACGGCATCGCGGCCCGGCCAGCAGCCGGCTTCGCAGAAGCGCGGCCCGGAGCCTTAAAATCGCCGAAGGCGGAGCGCCACGGGGCGTGCGGATGAGGCTTCATCCGCGCCGCTTCCTGGCTCAACGGAAGCGGATGCTACTCGACGCGCCTCGCGGCGCTCCGCCAGCCCCGTATTCTGAAGCGCCCGCAGGCAAGCCTGCGGGCGGGGTTTGGCGCGGGCGCTCTCTTCCTTCTCCCCTCGGGGGAGAAGGTGGCAGCGCGGAGCGCTGACGGATGAGGGCCCGCAATGCAGGGCGAGCGGCGGGCGACTCACCCGGTCGAACCGCCTTCATCCCCCTGCCGGGACCTTCTCCCCCGAGGGGAGAAGGGACACCTCATCCCCCTCCCCCGCGCCCTTGCGTCGCACGGCATTGTGAGGGTCTTGTTTACGCCTTGTTAAACCGCTCTTGGACATCCCTGCGATGCAAACAGGAGATGACCCGATGATCAGAATGGCCCCTCTCGCGGCACTCAGCCTTCTTGCGGCCTCGGCTTCGGCTTTCGCCGCGCCAGCCCAGCCACTCGGCCAGTTCAAGCAGTGGAATGCGGCCGCCTATGACGGCGATAAAGGCAAGCGTTGCTATATCGTTTCCTCGCCGACCGTCGGGAAACCTGAGACCTTGCGTCATGGCGACGTGTTCTTCTTCGTGCAGACCGCGCCGAACGCGCAGGCCCGCACCGAGTCGAGCTTCCAGACCGGCTATGATTTCGCCAAGGATTCGACCGTCACCGTGACGATCGGCGACGACAGCTTCCGCATGCTGACCTCGGGCAACAATGCCTGGCTGCAGCGGCTGGAGCGCGAAAGCGAGCTGCTCGCGGCGATGAAGGCCGGCGACGAGATGGTGCTGGCAGCGCGCTCGGCCCGCGGCAACGAGACCAGCTACACCTTCTCGCTCGACGGCGTGACCGCGGCCTCGCGGCTGCTGGAGAACTGCCGCTGACAAAGAACGTCATTCTCGGGCGGAGCGCAGCGCAGACCCGAGAATCTCGTGACGAGAAGGCGCCATGAGGAGCCTTCTCCGGCCTGAGATGCTCGGGTCAAGCCCGAGCATGACGAAGGCGGATCACCCCGCGCGCGGCGCGAGGATCGCCGCCCGCAGCAGCAGATAGAGCAGCAAGCCGTTGAGCAGATGCCAGCCCCAGTGCAGGCCGAACGGGATCGCGCCGCACAGCACCGAATCGAGCGAGCGGAAGGTCAGGGACAGCGCGAAGACGAGGCCGGCGACAGCGATACGCCCGCCAGCGGCACCATCACCGTGCGCTCTCGCCGCCAGCGCGACTCCGAATAGCCCGATGAGGAACCCGGCATAGCCGGCCGAGCCGCGCATGCCGGCGGGCAGCAGCGGCGCAAGGCCCGCGGCCAGACCGAAGCAGGCGGCAAGGAAGACACCTGCCCCGAGCGCCGCCAGCAGGGGCGACAGGCCGATGAACCGGCTGAGCGCCAGGCCGAAATAGCAGAGGGCGAAGAGCTGGATCGGCACGACGTCGGCCAGCAGCGTCCAGCGCTGCGGCATGGTGTGAAACAGGAAGGAGCCGACGCCGATGATCGCGACCAGCGCCGTCAACGCCTCGACCGGCCAGTCACGATGACCGTGCCGGCGCAGCAGCGAAAAGGCCAGCAGCGCCGCAAACAGGAAGGCGGCATTGCTGACCGCATTGAGCGGCTCGGCCCAGAAGGCGCCGCTCAGCCGCTCGCAATACCCCGCGCCCTGCATGCCCTGCCCCGCGCCCGCCCGAATCGTCGAATCATGCGGCCGGCCTCATGCGAGCGGATGACGCCGGCCAAACCGGCGCAATTCTCCGCGAATCCGACCATGGTGAACAGGGCGTTACGCAGTCCCGCGGCTCGGCAACCAATGTTGCAGTGCAAATCGCATAGCGCCTCAAGGCTGATTTGCACGATTGCGCGCCATATTGTGACACGGCGCGGCCCCGCAGCTTGCGTCGCCTAAAAATTAGGCCAAATTTTCACTGTTCTGACAAAATCGTTAAGCGCCCTGCGCGGGTCTGGCGCCGTTTCCAAACGATCCCTTAATTCGTCATGCACTCAAAGCATAACAGAGCTGACGCCGCGCCGCTGTGAGAGGCACCCTGAACGCTCTATATGCAGTGCACAACGAATTCATCGCTGTCGGGGCCTAAGCCCCGCAAAACCAAAAGGTTATCACCATGTTCCTCTCCATGATCGCTGCCAAGATCCGCGCCTACCTTCGCTATCGCGAGACCGTCCGCGAGCTGTCCCGCCTGACCGACCGCGAGCTCGACGATCTCGGCCTGTCGCGCTCGGACATCCAGTACGTCGCCCGCACCCACGCGGCCTGATTTCAGACCGCCTGGGTTTGACGAGTAGTTTCTCCTAGGCCCCGCGTTCCTCCCCTCGGGGTCTGGTCGAAGAGCGAATGCCCGCTTCCGAGCGGGCATTTTGCGTTTCTAGGCCTGCTTTTGCTCGCGCGCCCTTGACCTCGGGCGCCGCCGCGGACACATCGCGGCCATGACAACATCCAGCGCAATCGCTCCCATCCATGTCGTCGGCGGCGGCCTCGCCGGCTCCGAAGCCGCCTGGCAGATCGCCGAAGCCGGCGTACCGGTCGTCCTGCACGAAATGCGCCCTGAGCGCGGCACCGACGCCCACAAGACCGAGGGCCTGGCCGAGCTGGTCTGCTCGAACTCGTTCCGCTCGGACGATTCGTCCTCGAACGCCGTCGGCCAGCTGCATTGGGAAATGCGCCGGCTGGGCTCGCTGATCATGGCCAAGGGTGATGCCCATCAGGTTCCGGCGGGCGGGGCGCTCGCCGTCGACCGCGACGGCTTCTCGCAGGCCGTCACCGCCGCACTCGAAGCCCACCCCAATGTCACCATTGAACGCGGCGAGATCGCCGGCCTGCCGCCGGCGGACTGGGACAAGGTCATCGTCGCAACCGGCCCGCTGACCTCGCCGGCACTGGCGGAAGGCATCCGCTCGCTGACGGGCGCGAGCGAGCTCGCCTTCTTCGACGCGATCGCGCCGATCGTCCATTTCGATTCGATCGACATGGACGTCGCCTGGTTCCAGTCGCGCTACGACAAGGCCGGCCCGGGCGGCACCGGCGCCGACTATATCAACTGCCCGCTCGACCGCGAGCAGTACGAGG
>PNLY01000167.1 GCA_013823325.1 Methylobacterium sp. | reverse complement strand
TGCCGAGGCGCTGGAGCGCTTCGAGAGGGTCGATACCCTCGTCGTCGACAAGACCGGCACGCTGACCGAAGGCAAGCCACGGCTGACCGGGCTGAAGCCGGTCGGCACGATCACCGAGAGCGAGCTGCTGCGGCTCGCCGCTTCGCTCGAGCGGGCGAGCGAGCATCCGCTCGCCGCCGCGATTGTCGATGCCGCCAAGGAACGTGGCCTCGCCCTGGCCGAGGCGCAGGATTTCGACAGCCCGGTCGGTAAGGGGGTAACGGGAACCGTCGAAGGTCGCGCGCTGGTCATTGGCAGCCACCGGATCATGACTGAGGCTGGTATCGACACCGCGGCTCAGGCAGCCGAGGCGGAAACGCTGCGCGCCGAGGGCGGCACAGTGATCTTCGTGGCGATCGATGGCCGTGTCGCCGGACTGCTGACAATCTCTGATCCGGTCAAGCAGACCACCCCGAGAGCGATCAAGTCGCTGAAAAGCGCCGGCATTCGGGTGGTCATGCTAACCGGCGACAATAAGACGACGGCACAAGCGGTCGCGCGCCGGCTCGGTATCGACGAGGTCGAGGCCGAGGTCCTGCCCGAGGACAAGAGCGTAGTCGTCAGCAAGTTTCGTTCGCAAGGCAGGGTGGTCGCGATGGCCGGCGACGGCGTGAATGACGCGCCTGCGCTGGCGGCGGCGGATGTCGGGATCGCGATGGGCACGGGCACGGATATCGCGATCGAAAGTGCCGGCGTAACCCTGCTCAAAGGCGACCTTGAGGGCATCGTGCGCGGGCTTCAGCTCAGCCGGGCGACGATGAGCAATATCCGGCAGAACCTGTTCTTCGCCTTCATCTACAATGCGGCGGGCGTCCCAATCGCCGCAGGCGTGCTCTATCCGATATTCGGATTGCTGTTGTCGCCGATCATTGCGGCGGCGGCGATGGCTTTGTCCTCGGTCAGCGTGATTGCAAACGCCCTGCGGTTACGCACCGTCTCTCTGGAATAAGAGCAGTCTTCAACGGCTTGATGGGACTGCGTTGATCCCGTCCGGCACCTGGCACAGGACGACGGTTGCCTCCCGCTGATGCCAGACCTACACCGCGCCATTCAACCGAACGGGCCTGAATCGTGAGCTTGTTGCAAAGCGTCCTTGTTCCCAAACTCAGCCCGACCAAGTCTTTCGGTGTCTACCAACGCTGGATCCACTGGCTCGTGCCGTTGTTGTGCATTGCCCAGGTCCCCACATCCTGGGCAATCCAACGCACCCATATGGCACATGGCTTCACGAAGCCTGCCCCGCTCGATCTGTTTTTGCATCAGGTCCATGCCTGGATGGGCTGGCTGATTATGGGACTTGCGCTGCTGCAGATAGGGTTGCGCTATCTCTATGGCCGCCCTTCCCTTGAAGGGTTGTCGCCACCCGAACGGTGGGCCGCGACGGGCGTTCATGTTGCCCTGTACGGTGTTCTGCTGCTTCTGCCGTTTACGGGTACGATTGCGATGTATCTTAGCTTCCGCGCCGCGCCGGTTCATCGATGGCTCAGCTGGGCGCTGCTTGTACTGGCGCTGTTCCATGTTGCCGGCGCGCTGTGGCACCATTTCTATCGTCGAGACGACATCCTGCGCCGTATGCTGACTAGCCAAAGGTGAGATCACGAAGCAGCGATTTTGCTTGCTCCCGGTCAAACAGCCGCACTTCTCGCCCTTTTGCGATATCTGACGGTATGTCAGAACAGGTGCCATGAAGTTTCGACTTCTCACGAATGTGTTGGTCCTGGGGCTGTTCGTCACGGCCACGATGTTGGTCGCCCTGGTGGCGCCGGCAAAGGCCGGTTATGCCCGCATGGACAGCGAGGCGATGGCGAACATGTCGCCTGAGATGCCGTGCTGCCCCAATCCGAAAGACAAGCAACCGGATTGCACCACGAACTGCCCGGCCTTGAGCTTCTGCCTGGCCAAGAGCTTCGCGAGCGAACCCACGGCGTTTGACCTGGTTGTTCAACCCGTTGTCGTAATGCTCGGGCTTGCGGGCAATGAAGCCGCACGCCTCTCACAGCCGAGCGAGCCACCCGCCCGACCTCCACGAACCTGAGACATAGCCGGCGCTCATGCGCCGGTTGCGACCGCACGGTGAACCCGGGTGGTCGGCGCGCCGTGGCTAACGCCACGTTGGAGCTGCGCGCGTGAGCGCAGCAGCCTCACCGTCTCAGGATCTCGACAATGTTTATCACCCGCACTTCGCGCGCGCTCATCGCCGCGCTTCCGCTCATGGCCGTTGCGTTACCGGCTCTGGCGGAGATCAAGGATTATGAATTCCGTCTCACCCAGAGTGAATTCAAGCAGGGCAATGGTGTCGTCATCACCGTCAGGCTGATCGACAAGCGCTCCGGCAAGCCGGTGCCGGATGCCGTCATCTTCGCCAAGCGCATAGACATGGAGCCGGAGGGCATGGCCACGATGGCCTCTCCGATCGAAGCGCTCCTTGCGCCGGAAGCAGGAACCTACAGCTTCAAGACCAATTTGGTCATGGAAGGTGGTTGGCGCTTGTCGCTCGGTGCCAAGGTCCAGGGTGAGACCGGCACGCTCGAAAACAAGCTGATCCTCAAGGCGCTGCCATGAAACGCCTCGCCCTCACGAGCCTCGCTCTCGCCGCCATTCTGGCGGCGGGAGGGGCAGGCTATTGGGCCGGTCATCGCGGCATCGCGCTGCCTGGCCTGCGGAATTGGCTCGGTATCGAGGGGTCGCTCGCGGCAAACGAGACTGCCGGAGTTGGGCCCGTGATCTACTATCAGGATCCAGATCGAAAGCCGGTCTATTCGACCGAGCCGGCTCAGACGGTCGATGGCAGGCCGTTCAGGGCCGTGCGGGCCAGCGAGGACATCAGCTTCGAGGAGAAGCCTGAGGGCAAGGAGCAGGCGGTCCAAGCGGAGAAGGGCCGCATTCTTTACTACCGCAATCCCATGGGGCTGCCGGACACCTCGCCGGTGCCCAAGAAAGATTCGATGGGGATGGACTATCTCCCCGTTTTTGAGGGTGAGGCGAGCGAGGACGGGATCATCAAGCTCTCGCCTGGGCGCATCCAGCGTAGTGGCGTGCGATCAGAACCGGTCCGTCGCCAGAGCATCGCACAGACCATTCGGGTTCCGGGTGTGGTGCAGCTCGACGAGCGACGCGTTTCCGTCGTGGCGATACGCGCGGATGCCTTCGTCCAGGAGGTCGCGCCGGTGACGACCGGTGATCGCGTTGCCAAGGGTACGCGGCTCGCGCGCATCTACTCGCCTGACATCAGCACGGCGGGCGCGCAGTACATCACCGAGCTCAATGCCGCCGCGCGCGGCGTGCCCGAGGGCGGCGCAAAACAGCGTCTCGAAAACCTCGGGGTTCCGCCCGAAATCATTGCCGAGATCGAGCGCAGCCGGAAGGTACCACCGACGATCAACTGGTCGGCGCCGCGTGACGGTATCGTGCTGGAGCGCAATGTCAGTGACGGCATGAAGATGGTGGCCGGCACCAGCCTGTTCCGGCTCGCAGACATTTCGACGATCTGGGTCCTGGCCGATGTGCCTGAACGCGAGCTGTCCGACGTTCATATCGGTGCACCGGTATCGGTCCGGTTGCGCGGACGTCCCGAGGTGGCGTTCGAAGGCCGCGTCAGCGTGATCTATCCGCAGATCGCCGAGGCGACGCGCACGGCCAAGGTCCGCATCGAGCTCGCCAACCCCGATGGCGTCTTGCTGCCGAACATGTACGCCGATGTCGAGATCGGCGCGGGCGATGCAAGCGCAGAGCTGACGGTTCCCCAGAGTGCTGTCATCGATAGCGGCACGCGACGCATTGTCATTCTGGATCGCGGCGAAGGCCGCTTCGAGCCGCGTGAAGTCAAGCTCGGCCGCCGCGGCGACGGCATGGTCGCGATCAGCGAGGGCGTCTCCGAGGGCGACCGCGTCGTCGTCTCCGCCAACTTCCTGATCGATGCGGAAAGCAACCTCAAGGCGGCCTTGAGCGGCTTCTCCTCGACGGAGGCGAAACCATGATAGCCCGCTTGATCGCCTGGTCGGCGCGCAACCTGATCCTGGTGTTGGTTGCCACGGCTTTCGTCGTGGCCGCCGGCGTCTATGCCCTAAGGACCCTGCCGCTCGACGCCATTCCCGATCTCTCCGACGTCCAGGTTATCGTCTACACCGAATATCCCGGCCAGGCGCCACAGGTCATCGAGGATCAGGTCACCTATCCGCTGACGACATCGATGCTGACGGTGCCGAAAGCGCGCGTCGTGCGCGGCTTCTCCTTCTTCGGAGTCTCCTTCGTCTATGTGATCTTCGAGGACGGCACCGACCCTTATTGGGCGCGTTCGCGGGTTCTGGAATATCTCAACACCGCAGCGCGTCGCCTGCCCTCGGGCGTGACGCCGACTCTCGGGCCTGACGCCACCGGCGTCGGCTGGGTCTATCAATATGCTGTCATGGCCAAGGAGATGACCCTGGCCGAATTGCGCTCTTTGCAGGACTGGAAGATCCGCTTCGCGGCTTCGCGTGCCGAGGGCGTGGCCGAGGTCGCCAGCGTCGGTGGCTTCGTCAAGCAATACGCAGTCGTGGTCGATCCTGTGCGGCTGCGTGCCCAGGGCGTCTCGCTGGCTGCGCTGCGCGAAGCCGTCCGTAGCAGCAATTTGGATGTCGGCGGACGTACGGTCGAGCTCAGCGAGTTCGAGTTCATGGTCCGCGGCCGCGGCTATCTCAAGTCGATCGCCGATATTCAGAACATCGTCCTGAAGAGCGAGCGCGGCGCAGCCCTGCGCCTCTCCGATGTCGCCCGTGTCGAACTCGGCCCCGACGAGCGGCGCGGCATCACCGAGCTCGACGGCGAGGGCGAGGTCGCGAGCGGCATCGTCCTGCAGCGCTTCGGTGCCAATGCGCTCGCCGTGATCGAGCGCGCCAAGGCGCGGTTGGCCGAGATTGCACCCAGCTTGCCGGGCGGGGCCGAGATCGTGCCCGTCTACGATCGCTCCGGGCTGATCGAGCGGGCAATCGAGACGCTGAAGGGCACGCTGTTCGAAGAGAGCATTATCGTCGCTCTGGTCTGCGTCGTCTTCCTGCTGCACCTGCGCAGTGCCCTGGTGGCGATCATCATGCTGCCGGTCGGCATCTTGATGGCCTTTGCGGCGATGAAGGCGCTTGGTCTTGGCTCCAACATCATGAGCCTGGGCGGCATCGCCATCGCGGTCGGAGCCATGATCGACGCCGCGATCGTCATGATCGAGAATGCCCACAAGCATCTCGAACGGGCACGACCGGACAAGCCGCGCATCGAGATCCTGATCGAGGCGGCAAGCGAGGTCGGGCCGGCGCTGTTCTTCAGCCTGCTCGTCATCACCGTCTCGTTCTTGCCGATCTTCACGCTGGAAGCGGAGGAGGGCCGGCTGTTCGGTCCGCTCGCCTACACCAAGACCTTCGCCATGGCGGCTGCGGCCTTTCTGTCGGTGACGCTGGTGCCGGCGCTGATGGTGATATTCGTGAGAGGACGGATCATTCCGGAGGCCAGGAATCCAATCAACCGGTTCTTGATCGCGTTCTATCGCCCTTTCATTCGCGCCGTCCTTAAAGCCAAAACCGTGACGATCCTACTGGCGGTCGCGGTGCTCGGGCTCAGTCTCTGGCCCATGCGTCAGCTCGGTTCGGAGTTCATGCCAACGCTCGACGAGGGCACGCTGATGTATATGCCGACGACACTGCCTGGGCTGTCGGTCACAAAGGCGGCCGAGCTTCTGCAAACTCAGAACCGGATCATCCGCTCGTTCCCGGAGGTCGCCTCGGTCTACGGCAAAGCTGGGCGGGCCCAGACGGCAACGGACCCGGCGCCGACCGAGATGTTTGAAACCATCATCAACCTGAGGCCCAAGACCGAGTGGCGCCAGGGCGTCACGCTCGACAACCTCAAGACGGAAATGGACAAGGCGCTCCAGTTTCCGGGCGTCTCCAATGCCTGGACCCAACCGATCCGGGCCCGCATCGACATGCTCGCGACCGGCATCCGCACGCCGATCGGGGTCAAAGTGTTCGGTACCGACTTGGCGAAGATGGAGGCGATCTCGCGACAGATCGAGACCGTCCTCAAAGCGGTACCGGGGACGAGCAGCGCCTATGCCGAGCGCGTCATCGGCGGCTACTTCCTCGACATCGTGCCGGACAGGATCGCGCTCGGGCGCTACGGGCTTTCCGTCGGTGACGTCCAGAATGCGATCGTGATGGCGATGGGTGGCGAGACCGTGACGACGACGGTCGAGGGGCGCGAGCGCTATGGCGTGACCATCCGCTACCCCCGTGACCTGCGCTCTGATCCCCAGGCGATCGCGCGCGAGGTCCAGATTTCGACGCCGTCCGGTGCCAGCATTCCGCTAGGCGAGGTAGCAAGTGTGGAGCGCAAGCGCGGCGCGACGTCGATCCGCACAGAGAACGGCGAGCTCGCGGTCTACATCTTCGTAGACACCGTCGGGCGCGACCTCGGTGGCTATGTCCGCGACGCCCAAAATGCGATCGCGCAGAGCATCAAGCTGCCAGCAGGCTACCGCGTCGCCTGGAGCGGTCAGTTCGAATATCTCGAACGGGCCGAGGCTCGCCTCAAGCTGGTCGTGCCGGTGACGCTCGCGATCATCTTCCTGCTGCTCTACCTGAACTTCCGCAGGCTGACCGAGACCTTCATTGTCATGCTCTCGCTGCCCTTCGCGCTGGTCGGCGGAGTCTGGCTGCTCTGGTGGCTCGGCTTCAACATGTCGGTCGCCGTTGCGGTCGGGTTTATCGCGCTCGCCGGCGTCGCGGCCGAGACCGGCGTGATCATGCTGATCTATCTCGACCACGCGCTGAAGGAGGTGCAGGCGCGCTGCGCGGCGGAGGGGCGAGCATTCACGCGAGCCGATCTGCAGGAGGCGATCATGCTGGGCGCGGTCGAGCGCGTGCGGCCCAAGATCATGACGGTCATCGCGATCATGGCCGGCCTGCTGCCGATCCTGTGGAACACCGGCACGGGATCGGAGGTGATGCAGCGCATCGCCGTGCCGATGATCGGCGGCATGGTCTCCTCGACGGTGCTGACACTACTGGTGATCCCGGCGATCTACGGCCTGGTGAAGGGCTGGCGATTGCCGTCGAATACCCCTGAGAAGGTCGTATCCGGAGTCGAGGCAGCGCAACTCGCTGCCGTTGAATAATGGAGGGACCACGCATGCACGACATGATGAGCGGCATGGGCTGGGGCATGGCCCTGGTAGGCCTCCTGGGTATCGCCGTCCTGGTGCTGGCGATCGCCGCGCTCGTGAAATACGTCTTTTTCCGGT
>PNLY01000166.1 GCA_013823325.1 Methylobacterium sp. | reverse complement strand
GCCGCTCGCGAAGGCGACATTGCCGGAGACATTGAGCGTGCCGATCGAATTGCCCGGTGCCACCGTCGCGCCGCTGGCGACGCTGACGCCGCCGATCGTGCCCGAGCCGCCGAGCGTGCCGCCGTCAAGCGTCACGCTGCTTGCCAGCGAGCCGTTCACGACGAGCTTGCCGCCCGAGACCTTGGTCGCGCCGGTATAGCTGTTCGTGCCCGTGAGCGTCAGCGTGCCGGTCCCCGCCTTGGTCACTCCGCCCGTGCCGGTGATCTTGCCGGAGAAGGTCGTCGAGCTGTTGTTTGCGCCTGCCGTCAGCGTGCCCGAGCCGAGCGTGACCGTGCCCGCTCCGGCGAGCGAGCCGATCGTCTGGTTGAGGCCGGCGAGATCGAGCGTCGTGCCCGATGCCACCGTGACGGTCGAATTGGCGGAGAAGGCGTTGGCGGCACCGGCCCGCAGCGTTCCCTCCGACACCGTGGTCGTGCCCGAATAGCTGCTGGCGCCCTTGAGCACCAAGGTGCCGGCGCCGGTTTTCGCGAGCGAACCCGTTCCCGAGAGGGACTGGCTCACGATGAAGCTGTTGCCGGCCTCGACGATCTCGAAGCCGCCGC
The DNA here is from genome assembly GCA_013823325.1 of Methylobacterium sp. Taxonomy (GTDB): domain Bacteria; phylum Pseudomonadota; class Alphaproteobacteria; order Rhizobiales; family Beijerinckiaceae; genus Allobosea; species Allobosea vestrisii. The sequence continues at coordinate 6,759 of PNLY01000166.1, read as the reverse complement.
CATTCGCGCCGAGGACGATGTCGCGGGCGAGCCCGTTCAGCGTCGTCCCGGTGACCTGCAGCACGCCGCCATCCAGCGTCAGCGCCCCGGAGGTGCTGCCGAGATTGCTGTCCTTGGAGATGCTGATCGCACCGCCGGCGATCGTCGTGCCGCCGGAATAGGTGTTCTCTTCAGTCAGCGTCAGCGTGCCCGTGCCGACCTTCCTGATCCCGCCGGAGTCGTAGATCATGCCGCTGAAGGTGGTCGAGGCGTTGGTCGCGCCGGTTTCCAGCGTCGAGCCGCTCTCGATCCGGATCTGGCCGGCGCCGGCGATCGAGCCGGCCGTGACCGTGCCGAGCGAGTCGTTCACGTTGAGCAGCGCGCCAACGCCGACAGTGTAGTCGGACGCCGCTGACATGGCGCCGGAACCGTTGATGTAGAGCGTCCCGGCCGACACCGTGGTCGCGCCCGAATAGGTGTTGGTGCCGGAGAGGGCGAGCGTGCCGGTGCCGGTCTTGGTCAGCCCGCCCGTACCCGAAATCGTGCCGGAGAATGTCGTCGGGGTATTGTTGCTGCCAACAGTCAGCGTGCCCGCGCCGAGCGTGATCGCGCCGGCACCGGCGAGCGTGCCGATCGTCTGGTCGAAGCCGGCCAGGTCGAGCGTTGCGCCCGAGGCGATCGTGAACGCTGAGCTCGCGGAGAAGGCGCCTGCCTGTCCGGCGCGCAGGGTGCCGCCCGAGACCGTCGTCGCGCCGATATAGGCGTTGGTGCCGGTCAGGACGAGGATGCCGGCGCCGTCCTTGGTCAACCCGCCCGAGCCGGAGAAGGATTGCGTCACCGTGAAGGTATTGCCGGCGTCAGCGATATCGAAGCCGCCGCCATTGCTGCCGAGGACGATGTTGCGCGCCAGCCCGGTCAGTGTCGTTCCCGTCACCTGCAGCATGCCGCCGTCCAGCGTCAGCGTGCCTGAGACATCGCCGAGATTGGCCTCGGAGGAAATGCTGAGCTTGCCGCCCGAGATGGTCGTCCCGCCGGTATAGGTGTTGGTACCGGTCAAGGTCAGCGTGCCCGAGCCTTCCTTGACCACGCTGCCGGCGCCGCTGACCACGCTACTGATCGTCGCGGCGATCGTCTGGTCGAAGGTCAGCGTGCCGGTGTCGATGACGATGCCGCCATTGATGGTGGCCGAGGCGGAGCCGATGGTCAGCCTGTTGCTGCCGCCGGTGAAGTGGATCGCGGCGGCGCGCGTCGTGCCGTCGCCCGAGAGGCCGCCCTCGATCGTGCCGTTATTGGTGATGATCAGGTCGGCACCGACGATGCCCTCGCCGCCGGCAGCGCCGACGCCGTTCGCCTCTTCGCCTGGATTAGGGGTACGGCCGAAAGACGTCGGCAAATTCGAGCCGCCGCGCCCGCCATCGCCGCCGCGGATCGTGCCGTTGACGGTCAGCGTCGTCGTCGCGCCGCCATTGCTGAAGACCAGGCCGGCGCCGCCGACGCCGGCCGCGCCGGCGCCGCCAGTGCCGTCCGACACATACGAGCCGCCATTGCCGCCCTTGCCGCCCTGGATCGTGCCGTCGATGGTCAGGTTCTGCGCGGCGCTGCCATCGGTGAAGAGCAGGCCGATGCCGCCCGAGCCGCCGGAGCCGCCCCTGTCATAGAAGGAGCCGCCGCCATGGCCGCCATTGCCGGCGGTGATCGTGTCGCCAATCGTTCCCGTCGCGCCCGTGCCCGTGACGACGGCACCATAGCCGCCGGCGCCGCCACCGCCGCCGGAGAAAAGATAGCCGGAATTGCCGTCGCCGCCATTGCTGCCGGTGCTGGAGCCGACCGGCAAGGCAGCACCCACGGAACCGTGCACGCCGCCATCGCCGCCTCGGCCCTCGCCGGCGCTGCCGTTGCCGGCGAGCCCGCCTGCTCCGCCGGTGCCCATGCCGGCACCACCGCCGCCACCGCCCGCGGTGCCCCCTGGGGTTGCTTGGCCCCTGACGCCCGCACCACCGGCGCCTGTCGGGTTGTCGATACCGCCCGCGCCGCCGGAACCCGGGTTACCGGGTCGATCGCCGCCGCGGCCCCCATCGGCGAGCGCCTGGCCGGCGGACAGGAGCAGGACGAGCGCCGTGCCTGCGAGCAACTGCGAGGCGAGTCGTGTGCGAGATGTTCCGCTGTTCGCGGGAGTGATGACGGATATCATGAGAATGCCCAGCCCAACCGCGGCACAGGCTCAGGCGGGCGCGGGCGGGAGGCAATGAACAGCCGTTCACATCCAGCCAAATTGTATTGGTGTGGCAGATTTGCTGCGAACCGGCAGAATCATCGTAGCCGCAGGCGGGAGCTGACATGAGCGAGACGGCAACAACTCTCACCGGGGGCTGCCAGTGCGGCGCGGTGCGCTATCGCCTGCTGAAGCCGCCGCACAAGGTCTCGGTCTGCTTCTGCCGGATGTGCCAGAAGGCGGTCGGCAATTATTTCGGCGCCTTCGCCTCCTCGCGCATCGAGAACGTCGTCTGGACGCGCGGGCAGCCCTCGGTCTTCTGTTCATCCGAGGTTGCCGAGCGTGGCTTCTGCCGCGAGTGCGGCACGCCTTTGAGCTTCAGCTATCCCGGCATGGGCACGCTCTCGCTCGCTGTCGGCAGCCTCGACGATCCGGCCGCCTTTCCGCCGAGCCATGCCTATGGCGTCGAGGGCAGGGCGCCCTGGTTCGACACGCTCTGCCGGCTGGAGGGCACGCGGACCGAGGACGATATCCCGGAAGAGGAGTTGCCGGCCTATCGCTCGCGCCAGCATCCGGACCATGATTGAGCGCTATTCGACCACGACCTCGCGCCGCGCCAGCACGCGCGGGCCGGTCAGCGGGGCGTCCATCACATAGCGCAGCTCATAGGTTCCGGGCTCGGCCGGCGCCTCCAGCGTGCTCTCGACATTCTCGGCGGGGAAGAAGTTCGGTCCCTGCGCCTCGGGTGGCGCATCGGGTCTGACCAGCACGACGCGGTCGCGATCGCCATTGGGACCGATGCCGCGCACGGGTAGGGGATTGCCGCGCGCCACGCGGGCGGGGGCGGCGAGCGTCGCGGCCGGCTCCGTCGTCGCCAGCGGCTGGCGCAGCAGGATGACGGGCCTGCCGTCGGCTTCGCCGAGCAGGCGCCATTCGAAAGAGCCGACCTCGCCGGGAGCCGGCAGCGACAGCGCCGGGACCTGGCCGAGCGGAGAGGCGACGATCGCCGCTTCCGGCGGATCGTTCGGCCGGCTGATGGCGACGCGCGCATTGGCGGGAGCGCGGCTGACAAAGACGGTCGCCATGGCGCCGGCCATCAGCGTGCGTGGAGCGGACAGGCTCGGGCCCTGCGGTGGACGCTGGGCGCGCAGCTGCTGCGCCATGGCAGGGCTGCCCGCACCAAGGAGCAGGGGAAGGACTGTGCGGCGGGTGGGCATCATGCTGTGGCTAGTCGGTGGAGATGGGCGGCCAATTCCGGGTGACGCAGCATGAGCAGTCGAAAATCGGCAGGATCAAGGACAAGGAGCTTGGTCGCGACGGTGGCCCTCGCCGCAATCCCGCTTTCGGCGGCCGCGATCTCGGTGAGACAGAGCTCGCCAAAATAGCAGCCTTCGTCGAGCCGGCGGCTGCCATCGGGCTCGACGAGCTCGACCTCGCCGCTGGCGACGAAATAGAGCGAATGGGCCGGCTCGTGCGGATGCAGCACGACGCCACCGCCGCGCACGGTCTGGGCGCGCAGTGCGTTCATGATCTCGGCGATCTCGGCAGCGTCGAGGCCGCTGAACAGCGGCACACGCGCCAGCATGCTCCAGGTCACGACGAATTCGCGGCGGTGGATCTCCTGCGAGAAGGCGGTGGCGATGATGCCGACCGGCAGCGCCAGCATGACGAGTCCCATCACCGCGGTCAGCGATGCCACGACCTTACCGAGCGGGCTCACCGGAAACGCGTCGCCATAACCAACCGTGGTCAGCGTCACGATCGCCCACCACATCGCATCGGGAATAGTGCCGAACTTGTCCGGCTGTACGTCGTGCTCGACGAAATGCATCGCGGTCGCCGATAGCAGCATCACGCCGATCAGGATGACGACGCAGGCGGCGAGCGCCTTGCGCTCGGCATACAATGCCGCGCTCAGCGAGGCCATGCCGGGCGAATAGCGCCCGAGTTTGAAGAAGCGCACCAGCCGGAAGAGCAGCAGGATCTTGAGATCGCCATAGCCGAGCAGCGCCGCATAGAGCGGCACGGTGGCGAGGAAGTCGAGCAGCGCCGGCGGCGACAGCGCATAGGTGCGTCGTGCCGTCCAATCGCTCAGGCCGCGATAGCGCGCATGCTCGGGCGCGACCCAGAGCCGGACCGCATATTCCAGCGTGAACAGCACCGTCGAGGCCAGCTCGATCGCATGGAACAGTCCGCCATGGGCGGTCGCGAATCGCGGCACCGATTCCAGCACCAGCGCCGTGATGTTGACGACGATCAGCGCGACCAGCCCGCCATGGACGAGCCTGGCCGAGAGGTCGTCTCCGGCACCATGGTCGATGATCAGATGCGCCCGCCGCCGCCAGCTCATGCCAGGCTGCGGGGCGGGCGTCATCGGAGTATCAGCCCAGGGCCTCGGCGACGGCGTCGAGCGCCGCCTCAGCCTGCGTGCCGTCCGGGCCGCCGGCCTGGGCCATGTCGCGACGGCCGCCGCCACCCTTGCCGCCGAGGCGCTCGGAGGCGGCGCGCACCAGCGCGACCGCGTCGAAGCGCTCGGTCAGATCGGGCGTGACGCCGACCACGACGCCGGCCTTGCCATCCTCGGCGATGCCGACGATGGCGACGACGCCGGAGCCGACGCGGCCCTTGGCCTCGTCGACCAGGCTCTTCAGGTCCTTCATCTCGACGCCGGTGACGGCGCGGGCCAGCAGCTTGACGCCGGCGACCTCACGGATCGGATCGCTGGCCTCGCCGCCGCCACCCATGGCGAGCTTCTTGCGGGCCTCGCTGAGCTCGCGCTCGAGCTTGCGACGCTCCTCGACCAGTGTCGCGACACGCGCCGGCAATTCGGCGATCGGCGCCTTCAGCACCCCAGCCATCTCGTCGAGAGCGGCGCTCTCCTCGCGCAGTTGGCGGCGGGCGGCCTCGCCGGTGAGCGCTTCGAGCCGGCGCACGCCGGCCGCGACGCCGGCCTCGGACAGCACGGTGACGAGACCGATATCGCCGGTGCGGCTGGCATGGGTGCCGCCGCAGAGCTCGACCGAGAAGGCCTTCGGTGCCTCGGCATCGCGATCCGTGCCCATCGACACGACCCGGACCTCATCGCCATATTTCTCGCCGAACAGGGCACGGGCGCCGGAGGCGATCGCGTCGTCGACCGACATCAGCTTGGTGGTGATCGGCTCGTTCTGCAGCACGAGCTTGTTCGCCATCTCCTCGACCCTGGCCAGTTCCTCGCGCGAGATCGGCTTGGGATGGCTGAAGTCGAAGCGCAGGCGCTCGGGCGCGACCTGCGAGCCCTTCTGCGCGACATGGTCGCCGAGCACGCGGCGCAGCGCCTCGTGCAGCAGATGGGTGGCCGAGTGGTTGGCGCGGATCGCGCCGCGCCGACCATGGTCGACCGTCAGCTCGGCCGGCTTGCCGAGCTCGATCGCGCCGGAGACGACCTTGACCTGATGGGCGAAGACGTCGCCGAGCTTCTTCTGGACGTCCAGCACCTGCGCCTTGAAGCCGTTGCCGGCGATCGTGCCGGTATCGCCGACCTGGCCGCCGGATTCGCCGTAGAACGGCGTCTGGTTGAGGATGACGACGCCGCTCTCGCCTTCCTTCAGCGTCGCGACCTCGGCATTGTCCTTGACCAGCGCGGTGACCACGCCCTCGGCGCTCTCGGTGTCGTAGCCGAGGAACTCGGTCGCGCCGACGCGCTCGCGCAGCGGGAACCACAGCGTCTCGGTCGCGGCCTCACCGGTGCCGGCCCAGGCGGCCCGCGCCTTGGCCTTCTGCTGTGCCATCGCCGCGTCGAAGCCCTCGATGTCGACCCCGACGCCGCGGGCGCGCAGCGCGTCCTGGGTCAGGTCGAGCGGGAAGCCATAGGTGTCGTAGAGGGTGAAGGCGACGTCGCCCTTGAGCTTGTCGCCGGAACCCAGGCTCTGAGCCTCCTGGTCGAGGATCGACAGGCCGCGCGCCAGCGTGGTGCGGAAGCGGGTTTCCTCCAGCTTCAGCGTCTCCGAGATCAGCGCCTCGGCCCGGATCAGCTCGGGATAGGCCTGGCCCATCTCGCGCACAAGGGCCGGCACCAGCTTGTGCATCAGCGGGTCCTTGGCGCCGAGCAGCTGCGCATGGCGCATGCCGCGCCGCATGATCCGGCGCAGCACATAGCCGCGGCCCTCGTTCGAGGGCAGCACGCCATCGGCGATCAGGAAGGCGGAGCAGCGCAGATGGTCGGCGATGACGCGATGGCTCGCGCTCATCGGCCCGTCCGAGGGGACGTTGGTCAGATCGGCGATGGTGCGGATCAGCGTCGCGAACAGGTCGATCGAATAGTTGTCATGCGTGCCCTGGAGCACGGCGGCGATGCGCTCGAGGCCCATGCCGGTGTCGATCGAGGGGCGGGGCAGATTGGTGCGAATGCCGCCGGCCGCCTCCTCGTACTGCATGAACACGAGATTCCAGATCTCGATGAAGCGGTCGCCATCCTCGTCGGGCGAGCCGGGAGGGCCGCCGGGGATGTGGTCGCCATGGTCGTAGAAGATTTCGGAGCAGGGGCCGCAGGGGCCCGTGTCGCCCATGCGCCAGAAATTGTCGGAGGT
>PNLY01000165.1 GCA_013823325.1 Methylobacterium sp. | reverse complement strand
GGCCCGCAGATCTTCCTGTCGCGCACCCATCCGCAGTTCATGGCCAAGCTGTTCGGCCAGGAAGTGCCGGAGATCTATGACGGCATCGTCGAGGTCAAGGCCGTCGCCCGCGACCCGGGCTCGCGCGCCAAGATCGCGGTGATCTCGCGCGATTCTTCGATCGATCCGGTCGGCGCCTGCGTCGGCATGCGCGGCTCGCGCGTGCAGGCCGTGGTGGGCGAGCTCCAGGGCGAGAAGATCGACATCATCCCGTGGTCGCCCGATGTCGCGACCTTCGTTGTCAACGCCCTGCAGCCGGCTGAGGTCGCCAAGGTCGTGCTCGACGAGGAAGCCGACAAGATCGAGGTCGTGGTGCCCGACGAGCAGCTCTCGCTCGCCATCGGCCGCCGCGGCCAGAATGTCCGGCTAGCGTCGCAGCTCACCGGCTGGGACATCGACATCCTGACGGAGCAGGAGGAGTCCGAGCGCCGCCGGAAGGAGTTCGTGCAGCGCACCGAGCTGTTCATGAACGCCCTCAATGTCGACGAGACCGTCGGCCAGCTGCTCGCCTCGGAAGGCTTCCGCTCGGTCGAGGAGGTCGCCTATGTCGAGCCGAGCGAGCTGTCCTCGATCGAGGGCTTCGACGAGGACACCGCCGCCGAGATCCAGAACCGCGCCCAGGAGTATCTGGCCACGATCGAGGCCGAGCTCGACGACAAGCGCAAGGCGCTGGGCGTCGAGGACGAGCTGCGCGAGGTCGAGGGCGTCACCACCGCGATGATGGTCGCGCTCGGCGAGAACGACGTGAAGAGTGTCGAGGACCTCGCCGGCTGCGCCACCGACGACCTGGTCGGCTGGACCGAGCGCAAGGATGGCGAGACCACCCGCCATTCCGGCTATCTCGACGGCTTCGACCTGTCGCGGCAGGATGCCGAGGCGATCGTGATGGCGGCCCGTGTCAAGGCCGGCTGGATCGAGGCGCCGGAGCCGGAAGTCGAGGCCGAGGTTGAAGCTGAGGAGTCGCAGGCCTGAGTTCGGAGCCGCGCAAGATGAACCGGCGCGCCGAACGCGAGGGTCCGGAGCGGACCTGCGTGGTGACGCGCCAGGGCCGGGCGCCGGAGGACCTGATCCGTTTCGTGGTCGGCCCCGACGATGTGCTGGTGCCCGACATCCGGCGCAAACTGCCGGGACGCGGCGTCTGGGTTTCGCTCAGCACCGCCGCGGTCGGCGAAGCGGTGAAGCGGCGCGCCTTCGAGCGCTCGCTGAAGACGAAGGTCACGGTCTCGCCGGAACTCCCGGCCGAGGTCGATGCCCTGCTGGCCAGGGACGCCGTCCAGGCGCTGGCGATGGCGAACAAGGCCGGCCTCGTCGTCAGCGGCTTCGCCAAGGTCGAGGCTCTGGCGCAGGCCGGGCGCGCCGCCGCGGTGATCGCCGCCAGCGACGGCGCCGAGGACGGAAAACGCAAGATCGGCCAGGCGCTGCGGCGGGCGCCCGTGGCGAAAGAGATACCGGTGGTGGCGATTTTCGCTGCGGCCGAACTGGAACTGGCGCTCGGGCGTGAGCATGTGATACATGCAGCGCTTGCTCCGGGTCCGGCGACTGAGGGTTTCCTCGCGCGCTGGCGTCGGCTCGTCCGTTTTCGGACGAACGATGCTGGCGAAACGGCGTCTATCGACCCGGTCGAATCCGATACGCGAGATCAGACGAAGACCGAACCGGCAGGACCGAAAGCGGAATGAGTGACACCAAGACCCCCGGCGACAAGACCTTGAGCGTGACGCCCCCAAAGACGTTGTCGCTGAAGCGCCCTGTCGAACAGAGCACGGTTCGGCAGAGCTTCTCGCATGGGCGCTCGAAGCAGGTGGTCGTCGAGGTCAAGCGCCGCGTCGCCCACGAGCCCGCCGCGGCCCCCGTCGCGCCGCGCGCCCCGCAGCCGCCGCAAGCCCCGGCAGCGCCTCAGGCTCCGCGGCCGCCCCAGCCTGCGCCGCAGGCCGCCCGGCCCGCCGGCGGGATGCTGCTGCGCACGCTCTCCGACGACGAGAAGGACGCACGCCAGCGCGCCCTGACCGACGCACGCGCCGTCGAGGCCGAGGCCCGCGCCCGCGCTGAGGAGGAGGCCCGTCAGCGCGCCGCCCGCGAAGCCCGCGAGCGAGCCGAGCGCGAGGCCGCCCAGGCCCGCCAGCGCGAGGAAGAGGACCGCCGCCGCCAGGAGGATGAGCACAAGCGCCGGGCCGAGAGCGCCGCCCGCCAGCGCATGGGCGAGGAAGCCGCCCCGCCGCGGCCGGCGCCGCCGGCGCGCGATCCTGCGGCTCCCTCCGCGGCTGCCCCGACCCAGACCTACAGCCAGCCGCCGCGTCCGGCGTCGTCCGGCCCGCGCGAGCAGCGTGAATCCCGTGACTTCGGGGGCCCGCGCCCGCCGATGCGCGATGCCCGCGATGCCGGGGCTCGTCCGCCGGTGCGCGATGTCGGCGCCCGGCCGCCGCGGCTCGACTTCCGCCCGCCGCGCTCGGATTCGCCGCGCGCCCCGCGTCCCGATCCGAATGCGACCGCCGAGCCGGTCGTTGCCCGGCCGACCCGCCAGGCGCCGTCCTCCGGCGCGCCGCGTAGCCGCCCGGATGACGGCGAGGCGCGTCCCGCCTTCCGGCGTCCCGGCGGAGCGCCCGGCGCTGCCAATCGTGGTGCGCCTGCCCCGGCGCCCAAGACCCCGAAGGTCGGCGACAAGCCGCGCGGCCGCCTGACGCTGTCGACCGCCACGGGTGGAGATGACGAGCGCACCCGCTCGCTCGCCTCGTTCCGTCGCCGCGTGCAGCGCATGACCGGCCATCGCGCCTCCGATGTCGCGAAGGAGCGCGTGATGCGCGAGGTGATCATCCCGGAGACGATCACCATCCAGGAGCTCGCCAACCGCATGACCGAGCGGGGCGTCGACGTCATCCGCCTGCTGATGAAGCAGGGCGCGATGCACAAGATCACCGACGTGATCGACGCCGACACCGCCCAGCTCGTCGCCGAGGAAATGGGCCATACCGTCAAGCGCGTCGCTGAATCCGACGTCGAGGAAGGCTTGTTCGACACGCCGGACACCGACGAGACCCTGGTCTCGCGGCCGCCGGTCGTGACGATCATGGGCCATGTCGACCACGGCAAGACCTCGCTGCTCGACGCGATCCGCAAGACCCATGTCGTCTCCGGCGAGGCCGGTGGCATCACCCAGCATATCGGCGCCTATCAGGTGACGACGCCGGCCGGTGCCAAGGTGACCTTCATCGACACGCCCGGCCACGCCGCCTTCACGGCGATGCGCGCCCGCGGCGCCAAGGTGACGGATATCGTCGTGCTGGTGGTGGCGGCCGATGACGGCGTGATGCCGCAGACGGTCGAGGCCATCAACCACGCCAAGGCGGCGAAGGTGCCGCTGATCGTGGCGATCAACAAGATCGACAAGTCCGACGCCAATCCGGACCGGGTCCGCTCCGAGCTGCTGCAATACGAGATCCAGGTCGAGTCGCTCGGCGGCGAGACGCTGGAGATCGAGGTCTCGGCCAAGACCGGCCAGGGGCTCGACACGCTGCTCGACGCGATCGCGCTGCAGGCCGAGGTGCTCGACCTCAAGGCCAACCCCGACCGCGTTGCCGAAGGCACGGTGATCGAGGCCAAGCTCGACCGCGGCCGCGGCCCGGTCGCGACCGTCCTCGTCCAGCGCGGCACGCTGCGCACCGGCGACATCATCGTCGCCGGCGCCGAATGGGGCCGCGTCCGCGCGCTGATCTCCGACACCGGCGCTCAGATCAAGGAAGCGGCCCCGTCGCTGCCGGTCGAGGTGCTCGGCTTCAATGGTACGCCGGAAGCCGGCGACCGCGTTGCGGTCGTCGAGTCGGAAGCCCGCGCCCGCGAGATCACCGACTACCGCGAGCGCCAGAAGCGCGATCGTCTGGCCGCGCGTGGCGCTGGCTCGGGCGCCGGCCGCTCGCTCGCCGAGATGATGCGCGAGCTCAAGGAAGGCGCCGGCCGCAAGGAGTTCCCGCTCGTCGTCAAGGGCGACGTGCAGGGCTCCGTGGAAGCCATCGTCGGCTCGCTCGAGAAGGTCGGCAATGACGAGGTCCGCGCTCGCGTGCTCTCGTCCGGCGTCGGTGCGATCACCGAATCCGACGTCACGCTGGCCCAGGCTTCGGGCGCGGTGGTGATCGGCTTCAACGTCCGCGCCCATAAGGAAGCGCGCGAGGCGGCCGAACGGGCCGGCGTCGAAATCCGTTACTACAGCATCATCTACAACCTGATGGATGATGTGAAGGACGCGATGTCGGGCCTGCTGGCGCCGACCCTGCGCGAGACCATGCTCGGCAACGCGCAGATCCTCGAGATCTTCAACGTCTCGAAGGTCGGCAAGATCGCCGGCTGCCGCGTCACCGACGGCACGATCGAGCGCGGCGCCAATGTCCGCCTGATCCGCGACGGCGTCGTTGTTCACGAGGGCAAGCTCGCTCAGCTGAAGCGCTTCAAGGACGACGCCAAGGAGGTGGTCGCCGGCCAGGAGTGCGGCATGTCCTTCGAGAACTACCAGGACATGCGCGCTGGCGATGTGATCGAGTGCTTCCGCGTCGAGGAGATCAAGCGCAGCCTCTGACAGGCTCGCTTCCTCCCCGGATACCAACAGATGGCCGGGCTCTTGCCCGGCCATGACGTTTCAAACCCGTCCGTCCGGTCCGATCCCGGAGAACGAGAACCATGGCGAAGAAACCCAATTCACAGGGCTCTGGGCCCTCGCAGCGGCAATTGCGCGTCGGCGAACTGATCCGACACGCCCTAGCCGAGATGCTGGCGCGCGGCGACATCCATGACGATGTCCTGGCCAAGCACGTCATCACCGTACCGGAGGTCCGGCTCTCGCCCGATCTCAAGCTCGCGACCTGCTATATCATGCCGCTCGGCGGCCAGGATGTCGCCCCGGTGCTGAAGGCGCTCGACGCCAACAAGCGCTATATCCGCGGCGAGGTCGCCCATCGGGTCAACCTGAAATACGCGCCCGATCTGCGCTTCCGCCAGGATGAGAGCTTCGACGAGGCTGCCAGGATCGACGCTTTGCTCGATTCCGAGGCCGTCCGGCGCGATACCGATCGCAGGCCGCTACGTGTCGACCAAGATTTTGATCAGCAAGACAAGCATGATGACGACGACTGACGAGAACCGTCCGGCAGAGGCCGATGGCGGCCGGCCGCCGCGGCCGAAAAAGCGCGACGTGCATGGCTGGGTCGTGCTCGACAAGCCGGTCGGCATGACCTCGACCCATGCGGTCAGCGTGGTGAAGCGCGCCTATGCCGCCAAGAAGGCCGGTCATGCCGGCACGCTCGACCCGCTCGCATCGGGGCTGCTGCCGATCGCGCTGGGCGAGGCGACCAAGACCGTCCCCTTCGTGATGGACGGCCGCAAGGCCTATGAGTTCACCGTCGCCTGGGGCTCACAGACCGACACGGACGACACCGAGGGCAAGGTCGTCGCGACCTCGGAGCTCCGGCCCGACGAGACCGCGATCGCCGCCTTGCTGCCGCGCTTCACCGGCACGATCCAGCAGGTGCCGCCGAAGTTCTCGGCGATCAAGATCGCCGGCGAGCGGGCCTATGACCTCGCCCGCGACGGCGAGGAGGTGACGCTCGAGGCGCGCCCGGTCGAGATCACCGCGCTGCGCATCGTCCGCCATGACGGCCCGACCACGACCTTCGAGGCCGAATGTGGCAAGGGCACCTATGTCCGCGCCATCGCCCGTGACCTCGGCCTGGCGCTGGGCTGCCTCGGCCATGTCGCGCATCTCCGGCGCACGCGCGTCGGCCCGTTCGCCGTAGCGGATGCGGCGACCGTCGAAGCGCTGCGCGAGGGCAACGGCGCCGCGGAGGCGCTGCTGCCGGTCTCGGCGGCGCTGCAGCTGATCCCGGAGATCGTGGTGCATCGCGACGCCGCGCTCCGGCTCAAGCGCGGCCAGAGCGTGTTGTTGCGCGGCCGCGACGCCCCCCTGGACACCGAAGCCGTCTACGCGGTGAGCGGCGGCGTCCTCATCGCCACTGGCTCGATCATGCAGGGCGAATTCGTCCCCCATCGCGTATTCAACCTGTAGAAGAGCAATCTACAAAGCACACGCATGTCGTGGCCGATCTCGTACTGAATGGAACAAGATTCTTGGAAAAAGAGCCCATTCCGGGTGATTCTGGCTCTGTTTAAGCCGAAATTTACCAGTTTGGACGGGTTCTTGAGTGCTGGTCGACCTCAGCCGCCTCAAGGAGCCGCCCGTGAAGAAGCTCGCCTCCCTCTGGCTACCCATCTCCAACCGGCTCGCGATCGTCGGCCTCGCCATCTTCGCGGCCGCGATCGCGGCATCGGTGACTGTCTCGATCCGCGCCGCCGACAGCGCCATGCGCGAGCGGGCTCAAGCCAGCCTGACCGTCAACATCAACCTGCTGCGGGACATCCTCACCGCCAAGGGTGAGCCCCGGCTGGAGGGCGACAAGCTCTATTTCGGCTCGGAGCTGATCAACGGCAACTTTGCCGCCGTCGACAAGGTCAAAGCGCTCTCCGGCGGCACCGCGACCGTGTTCATGGGCGACACGCGCGTCTCGACCAACGTCCAGAAACCGGATGGCGGGCGCGCGGTCGGAACCAAGCTGGCGCAAGGCGCAGCCAATGACGCCGTCTTCAAGGAACGCCGCACCTATTCCGGCGCCGCCGACATCCTCGGTGTCCCCTATTTCACCATCTACGAGCCGATCGTCCAGAAGTCGAACAATGCGGTGATCGGCATCCTCTATGTCGGCATCAAGCAGTCGGACTTCCTCACCGTGATCGACGAGATGATCCGCAACAACGTCATAGCCGGCCTCGTGATCGCCGCGATCGGCGGTGCGCTGCTGTTCTGGCTGACGCGCCGGACGCTGAGGCCTCTGGGCCAGCTCAAGAACACGATGCTGAAGCTGGCCGCCGGCGATCTCGCCAGCGAGCCGCCGAAGCTGCGCAGCGGCGACGAGGTCGCGGCCATGGCCGATGCAGTCGCCATCCTGCGGGAGGCGGCGATCGAAAAGGCGCGGCTGGAGACCGAAGCGACGCAGCAGGCCGAGCGCAGCGACGCCGAGCGCCGCAGCAACCAGGCCGAGCGCGAACGCACGGCCGAGCAGCAGCGCGACCATGCACGGCAACAGGAAACGATCGTCCGTGCCCTCGCAACCGGGCTGGAGCGCCTCGCTCAGGCTGACCTGACCTGCCGGATCGAGGATGCGTTCCCGGCGGAGTACGAGCAGCTGCGCGCCGATTTCAACGAAGCGGTCGACCGCCTCTCGGCGACGGTTTCGACGATCCAGGTGACGGCGGCCGATGTCGGGATCGCGGCGCGCGAGATCAACACGGGCGCCGACGATCTGTCGAAGCGCACCGAGGAGCAGGCGTCGTCGCTGGAAGAGACCGCGGCGACGACCGAGGAGCTCGCGGCTTCGGTCAAGGCCTCGGCCCAGGGCGCGCGCCAGGCGGCGGCGGTCGCCGAGGAGGCGATGAAGGCGGCGCAGGCCGGCGGCGCCATCGCCGGCGAGGCGGTCAGCGCCATGGCGCGGATCGAGGACGCCTCGCGCAAGATCTCCGACATCATCCGCGTCATCGACGACATCGCCTTCCAGACCAATCTGCTGGCGCTGAATGCGGCTGTCGAGGCCGCCAGGGCAGGCGATGCCGGCAAGGGCTTCGCGGTCGTTGCCAGCGAGGTGCGCACGCTGGCGCAGCGCTCGGGCGA
>PNLY01000164.1 GCA_013823325.1 Methylobacterium sp. | reverse complement strand
GGCGCGCCTGCTTGATCTCAACGACACCCAGGAAGGCGTGCTCAACATCGCCTTCCGCATCGCCGACGAGCAGAAGCTGCTGCTGCTCGACCTCAAGGACCTGCGCGCCATCCTTTCCTTCATCGCCGAGAATGCGCAGGAGCTGACGACCAAATACGGCAACGTCACCTCCGCCTCGGTCGGCACCATCCAGCGCGCGCTGCTCGTGCTGGAGAACCAGAAGGGCGACCTGTTCTTCGGCGAGCCGGCGCTCGACATCAACGACCTGATGAAGACCGACCGCGACGGCCGCGGCATCATCAACATCATGGCCGCCGACAAGCTGATGGCCAATCCCAGGCTCTACGCCACCTTCCTGCTCTGGCTGCTTTCGGAGCTGTTCGAGCAGCTGCCGGAGGTCGGCGACCTCGACAAGCCCAAGCTCGTCTTCTTCTTCGACGAGGCGCATCTGCTCTTCAACGGTGCGCCCAAGGCGCTGCTGACCGCGGTCGAGCAGGTGGTGCGGCTGATCCGCTCGAAGGGCGTTGGCGTCTATTTCGTCACGCAGAACCCGCTCGACATTCCCGATACGGTGCTGGCCCAGCTCGGCAACCGCGTCCAGCACGCGCTGCGCGCCTTCACCCCGCGCGACCAGAAGGCGGTCCGGGCCGCGGCCGAGACCTTCCGGCAGAACCCGAAGATCAACACCGAGCAGGCGATCACCCAGCTCGCAGTCGGCGAGGCACTGGTCTCGACCCTCGAAGGCAAGGGCTCGCCGACCATGGTCGAGCGCTGCCTGATCGCTCCGCCGATGGCACAGGTCGGCCCGATCACGCCGCAGGAACGAGCGCAGTGCATGCGCGACTCCGGCTTCACCGGGAAATACGACACCATGGTCGACCGCGAGTCGGCCTATGAGGCGCTGATTAAGCGCAAGGGGATGAATGCCGACGGCTCGCCGGTCGAGGCCTCGACGGAAGGGGGCGGCGGCATCCTCGACACGATTGGTGGCTGGCTCGGCGGTACGCGCGAGCGCCCGAAGACTGGACCGGGCAGCCGCGGCGGGCCGTTGCCGCAGAGCATGACCGAGAAGATCATCACCTCGGCAGCGCGCTCGGCCGCCACCTCGATCGGCCGGCAGGTTGGCAACGCGATCCTGCGCGGCGTGCTCGGGAGCCTCACCGGCGGGCGGCGGTAATCAATCTGCCGCCATGCGCGCGGATGGCTGGCATCCGGCGCGCGACTGGGCATGATGGCGCCATCGGAATCAGCCTCCAGTGAGCGCCATGTCCCAGCTTACCGCGATCCTCTCCCGCCTCGACGCCGATCTCGACGCTTCGCTGGCCCGCTTGTCGTCCTGGCTCGAAATTCCCTCGATCGGCACCGATCCGGCCTTCAATCCGCAGACGCGCCAGGCGGCCGAGTGGCTGCGGGCCGATCTGGAAGGCCTTGGCTTCAAGGCCGAGCTGCGCGAGACCGGCGGGCATCCGGTCGTGCTGGCGCATCGCCCGAAGCCCGGCGCGCCGCATGCGCTGTTCTATGGCCATTACGACGTCCAGCCGGTCGATCCGCTCGAGCTCTGGGACAACGATCCGTTCAAGCCGGCCGTCAAGGAGATCGAGCCGGGGCGGAAGGTGATCCTCGCCCGCGGCGCCTGCGACGACAAGGGTCAGGTCATGACCTTCATCGAGGCGATCCGTGCCACGCTCGCCGAGACCGGCGACCTGCCGATCGGCCTCACCATCTTGGTCGAAGGCGAGGAGGAATCCGGCTCGGTCAACCTGCCGGGCTTCATCAAGGCCAATGCCGCGGAGCTGAAGGCCGATTTCGCGCTGGTCTGCGACACCGGCATGTGGGACCGCGTCACGCCGCTGATCACCTCGACCCTGCGCGGCATGGTCTACCAGGAGGTCAGGCTGACCGCTGCCGACCGCGACCTGCATTCCGGCATGTTCGGCGGCGCAGCTGCCAACCCGATCCATGTGCTGACCAAGATCGTCGCGGAGATCCACGACGAGACCGGCCGGATCACCATCCCCGGCTTCTATGACGGGGTGCATGAGCCGACCAATGCTCAGAAGGCCGAATGGGCCGATCTCAACCTGACCGAAAAGGAATTCCTCGGACAGGTTGGGCTGAAGCACTCTGTCGGCGAGCGCGGCCGCATGCTGATCGAGCAGATCCAGTCGCGCCCGACCTGCGACGTCAACGGCATCTGGGGCGGCTACACCGGCGAGGGCTCGAAGACCGTCATCCCGGCCAAGGCCTCGGCCAAGGTCTCCTTCCGCCTCGTCGGCGACCAGGACCCGGGCAAGATCACGGCCGCCTTCCACCAGTTCGTGCGCGAGCGCCTGCCGGAGGACGTCACGGCCGAATTCATCAGCCATTCCGGCTCGCCGGCACTGGCCGTGCCGGTCGATTCGCCCGTCCTGCAGAAGGCACGAAAGGCGCTGGCCGAGGAATGGGGCGGCCGTGTCGTCTCGATCGGCAGCGGCGGCTCGATCCCGGTCGGCGGCGATTTCAAGCGCACGCTCGGGCTCGACACGCTCTTCGTCGGCTTCGGCCTCGACGACGACCGCGTCCATTCGCCGAACGAGAAGTACGATCTGTCCTCCTTCCACAAGGGCCAGCGCTCCTGGGCCCGCATCTTGCAAGCACTCGCCTCATGAAATCCGTCTGTGTCTTCTGTGGCTCGAGTCCGGGCCATGATCCCATCCATGCCGAAGGCGCCCGCGCCATGGGCACCGCCATCGCCCGGCGCGGCCTGACGCTGGTCTATGGCGGTGGCGCCGTCGGCCTGATGGGCATCGTCGCCAATGCCGCGCTCGAAGCCGGCGGCGAGGTCCATGGCGTGATCCCGCGGGCGCTGCGCGAGAAGGAGGTCGGCCACAACAAGCTGACGCGGCTCGAGGTGGTCGAGACCATGCATATCCGCAAGGCGCGCATGGCCGAGCTTTCCGACGGCTTCATCGCTATGTCCGGCGGCATCGGCACCTTCGAGGAGATCTTCGAGATCTGGACCTGGAGCCAGCTCGGTATCCACGGCAAGCCGCTCGGCTTTCTCAACATCGACGGCTTCTACGATGCGCTCGCCGCCTTTCTCGACAACACGACGAAGGCCGGTTTCATGTGGCAGGCCCATCGCGACATGGCGATGATGGAGACCGATCCGGCCGCCCTGCTCGACAAGATGGAGGCCTACAAGCCGCAGACCCAGATTAAATGGGTGGAGAAGACGGAGGTTTGACTCCTCTCCGCGTGATAGGAATTTTATCCTTGACACCGTGACGCTGATCGGGTAGAGATCAGGAACGCTCACGAAGTGTGCCTGAGACGAACGAAGCCGCCGCTGTGAAACGAACAATCACATGGCACTAGCGGGTGTTAGGCGGGATTAAGTGGGATTAGGCGGGATCAGCTGGAAAGGCGCGGCCGCCCAAGGGCTTAGGTGCGCTGCGGGCGGCCCGAAAGCCAGAAATCCCGAAAGCCAGAGCGAACAATCAAATGGCACTGGCAGGCGGCCGCAACGCCACGAAGGCGGCCAAAGGTGCCCAAAAGGCCGGATCTCGGCGCCCGAACTGTTACGTTTTGGCCCCAACCGCGCCGGCAGCGTAACAGTTCCTAAAAGTGACCCGAAATCAAGGCGATGGCGCAAAATCGGCCGCCAGCGCCCGCCGCGTTAACTGTTACGGCAATCGGCCGCCTCAAACGCCCTTCTAGCGCGGCCCATATAGCGGGCCACCGGGAAACTTCACCGGCTCAGGGATGCCGACATCCTCCTGCGCCGGGCGGCTGCCGCATTTCTGGCAGACCAAGCGCTTGTGGAGCTCGTCGAGGCGGTCACCATTGAGAACGCCGCGTAGCAGCCGCCAGGGAACAAGATGCGTGACCCTGCAGGTCGAGCATCTGACCTCAAGTCGCTCGTGCCCGTCGGCCATTGCGTCGTGAACCGTCACATAACCAGCCAACATTTCGCGAGCAGCCCGACAAGAACCCGGAAAGGCCGGAAATCGCGAGCCGGAGCGGGCAGCGGACACGGCAAAGACGTGCCTCGCCGTTTCAATCGCGCCCACCGTGCTCGAGAATGTCCAGCCGTTATCCATGAATTCCACAGCTGACAGAAACTGTCAAAAATGTTCTTGTTCTGTTCTCATTTGCACGCTTTGATTGAGGGAGCCTGGGCGGCAGAGACCTGGGCGACAAGGAGAGCGTCATGAGTTCCAGGAAGAAGCAGGAAACCGTCGCAAGGCTGACATACTACGTCGTGCAGTCCTATCGCGCCGCTGGCCGGAATGGCATCTCAGCCGACGATCCGATGCCTGCCACCGATCGTGACCACGCTAACCGTCTCTTCGAACGCTACAAGCCGATCCGCGCCGGCGTCGTCGCCTTCTATCGCACTGGCAGCCCGGACACCGGCGACTGGGACGACGCAATTATCATCGCCAGGCACGGCCGGTTGCCCGCCGATGTGGACGGCCTCAGAGATGATTCCGAAGCCGATTTCGACCGCCTCGATCTAGGTGAGAGCGATTTGAAGGTGGCTTGAAACTGGAGGGCGGCCGAATGGCCGCCCCCTACTACGCTTGGCTAAGGAGCGGGTGATAGCTCGTCCCTAGATCTCGCCACCAGCCCAGACAATCCGACCGGCAACCTGCAGCGCCTCGGCGTCAGGCGGCGACAGCTGCTCCGACTGATACCGCTCATTGTCGCTGATCAGCACGATCGAGTTCTGCCAGCCGAGTGCGATACGCTTAACCCTCACATTCGGCCCATCGACCAAGACATAGATCCCGTTGGCGCGGGCATGCTTCGGCCGGGTATCCACCAGGACGATCCAGCCGTCCATAATCGTGGGCTCCATGCTGTCGCCGTCGATCCCCAGGAAACGGGCGTATTTTTCCGGCACGCCGAGGCGCTGGAGCCACGTCCGCGGGAACGGCAAGCGTCGCAGTTCATAGGGCCGTGCATTCTCATAACCAGGCCCGGCAGAGGCGATCACCTCCAACAGCGGGATCCAAACGACGTCCGGGAGCTCGCCATCGGTGGCGGTGACGATCGCCGAACTGGGCATCTCGCGGTTGAAGACGAGCCAGTCCAGCGAAGTGGCGCTCGCTTGGCACAGATTCGCGATTGGCCGCAATGGCGCACGCGCCTTGCCATCTCGCCATTTAGCGAGCTGTTCCGCTGAATAGCCGGCGACATCCGCCGCCATTTTCATCGACGGAAAGCGGGCCAAAAGGGCCTCGAACCGCTCTTTGAAGCCTTCGTCAAGCTCTTGATCGTCCATGGTCGCCAATCGTCGATTGTTGCCGCTTGCGTATCGATAAAAATCGAGCTACGGTATCGTTCGTTACTTATAAGGTTAACAGATGGCGGCCTTGGCCGCCAATCGTCGAGGCCTCATGCACGAAGCTGACATCATAGCCGCGGTTCGGAAATCGAAATTCCGCTTTTTGCCGGCCATCGGCCAGACATACGGCGTGTCCGACGTCGCCCTGCGGGCGGCGCTCCGTCGTCCCCAGCGGGCCGCCGAAAAGGCGATCGCTCAGGCTCTCCGTATTCCGCTGCACGTTCTCTGGCCCGATCGCTGGAATGCCGCGGGCCAGCGGCTCGTGCGTCGCGGCCGCTCTGCGAAGAGGGCCGCCTGATGCGCACGCTTGCCGAACTCACAGCCGGGACCCCGCTGTTCATGGCCGACCTGGCTACGATCGACACCAGCGATCGCCTTCGGCCTGTGACCCCTCAGAATGCGCAGCTCACCGCCGCGTCCATGAGCGAGACCGGGCAGATCGCGCCGATCGTCGTACGCGTCCACCCCTCGGGTAACGGCCTCAAGCTAATCGCGGGAGGCCGCCGCTGCGCGGCCGCCACCATTCTCGGCTGGGAGCAGATTGCTGCCGTCCTGGTCGAGTGCTCGGATGACGAAGCGCGGATGATCGAGGTTGACGAGAACCTTGCCCGCGAAGAGCTCTCCCCGTTGGATCGGGCGTTTTTCCTCGCCGAGCGTAAGCGCGTCTATGAGCTGCTGAACCCCGAGGCGGGGCATGGCAAGGCCAAGAAGCCGAAGACCGAAAAAGGAAAGGTCGCCAACTTGGCGACTTTTGCGCGCTTCTCCAAGGATGCGGCCCGGTCAACCGGCCTGAGCGAGCGCACAATCCAGCGCGCATGCGAGCTGGCCGGGGCGCTAACGCCAGACGCGGTCTCTCTCATCCGTGGCACCAAGGTCGCCGATAATCAGGCGCAGCTGCAGGCTCTCGCCGCGCTCGATCCGGCTGATCAGCTGAAGGTCGCTCGCGAAATCGCCGAGGGCCGCGCTTCCAATCTCGCCAAGGCACGCGTCACGGCCGGCATGGTGCCGGAGGGCGGTGCCGTGCGGGAGGAGGATCGGCCGCTCGTCAAGCTCGAAGCACTGCTGGCGCGCCTGACGCCCAGCCAGTTGCGCGGCGCCAAGGTGATGATCGACGCCAAGATCGCGGCGCTCGACGCCGCGCAGGCGCCCAAGCCCGCCAAGGCCAAGAAGGGCGGCGCCGCATGACCCTCACCGTCTCGCAAGCCAACGCCGAGATCGCTCGGCTTGTCGCAGAAGGCGCTGACCCCTGGCAGATCGCCGCTGCGCGCGAGCGCCGCGCTGTCGCCGAGCGCCGCGAGGAGGAGCAGGAGACGGCGCGGCTGCTGCAACGCATCGACGAGGCCGAGGGCTGCGGCTCGGCACCCGACTTTCGGCTTTCCTGGCAGGAGTTTCGTCTCCTGCGGGCCGAGCTCCGTCGTCTGAAAGGTTCCGCGGCGTGAAGCTCTGGCTGACCTCTTCCGAAATCGCTGATCTCGCCCTGCCGGGCCTGCCGACCTCGCGCAAGAACGTCCTCGCTCTCGCCGAGCGCGAGGATTGGGCGCGGTTCGCCAGCCTCTGCCGGCAACGTGACGGCCGGGGCGGTGGTCTGGAGTACCACGTCTCCCTGCTGCCAGCGACGGCGCGTGCGGAGTACTTTGGACGGGCTAGTGGCGTACGGCCGGAAGAGGCGGCGTCTCTGGCCCTGCAGGCCGCACCGGACCTGGATATCGCCGGTCCGGCGGCCGGCGAGCAGCTCGACGCGCGCATCGCCGTCCTCGGGGCGCTGCGCGCCTTCCAGCGCACTGCCGAGTTGCAGCAAACCGTCGCGATCGCCCTCTTCGTTGATCTCTATAACCTCGGCAGGGCCGACGTGCCCGGCTGGGTGCGCGAACGGGTCCGGCGCCTGTCGACCCGCACGCTGCTGCGTTGGATCACGGCCACGCGCGAGGGCGAAACCCAGCGTCTGGCGGTCGACCGTGGCGCCTCCCGCCGCGGCAAAGGCGTGCTGGAGGCCGGCGCCGATGGCCAGCTCAAGGCCTTCATGCTCGCGCTCGTCGCGCAGAACCCGCTCTACACCGCCCGGCAGATCTACGAGGCCTGCCTCGGCCGCTATCCGCAGGGCGTTGCGCTAGAAGGCGAGATGCGGTCGCTTCCCGGCCAGCGCGCCTTTGAAATCGCGTTGAAGCGCTGGAAATCCGAGCTTCAGACCGAGCTCCTGGCGCTGACGAACCCCGACGCCTTCGTCTCGAAGACCCGCATTGCCGGCTCCTACACGCATCTGACCACGGCGCTGAACGAGCTCTGGCAGATCGACGCCTCGCCGGTCGATGCGCTTTGCCTCGACGGCCGTCATTCCGTCTATGCCTGCATCGATATCTTCTCGCGTCGGCTGATCCTGCACGTCTCGAAGACGCCGCGGTCTGAGGCGGTGCAACTGCTGATGCGCAAGGCCTTGGTCGCCTGGGGCGTGCCGGACAAGGTCAAGACGG
>PNLY01000163.1 GCA_013823325.1 Methylobacterium sp. | reverse complement strand
TAGGCGCGCTGCAGGAAGGTCGAGTAGATCGCGCAGAACGGCTTGAAGCCCTCGGTGGCGAGGCCGGCGGCGAAGGTCACTGCATGCTGCTCGGCGATGCCGACATCGAAGGTCCGGCCGGGGAACTCCTTGCCGAAGGCGTCGAGCCCGGTGCCGGACGGCATGGCGGCGGTGACGGCGACGATCTTCTCGTCCTCGCGCGCCGCCTTGATCAGGGCATTGGCGAAGACATTGGTGTAGCTCGGCGCGTTCGCCGGCGCCTTGGCCTGCTGGCCGGTGACGGGGTCGAACTTGACGACGCCATGGTATTTGTCGGCGCTGGCCTCGGCCGGGGCATAGCCCTTGCCCTTCTGCGTCACGACATGGACGAGGATCGGCCCCGTTTCTGCATCGCGGACATTCCGCAGCACCGGCAGCAGATGGTCGAGATTGTGCCCGTCGATCGGGCCGACATAGTAGAAGCCGAGCTCCTCGAAGAGGGTGCCGCCGGTCCAGAAGCCGCGCGCATACTCTTCGGTCCGCTTCGCCTTCTCATGGAAGAAGCGCGGTAGCTTCTCGGCCAGGTATTTGGCGATCTCGCGCAGCGAACGATAGGTTCGGCCGGAGACGAGGCGGGCGAGATAGGCCGACATCGCGCCGACTGGCGGGGCGATCGACATGTCGTTGTCGTTGAGGATGACGATCAGCCGCGAGCCGGTCGCGCCGGCATTGTTCATGGCTTCATAGGCCATGCCGGCCGACATGGCGCCGTCGCCGATCACGGCGATGACGTTGTTGCGCCCGCCGGCGAGGTCACGGCCGACCGCCATGCCGAGCCCGGCCGAGATTGAGGTCGAGGAATGGGCGGCGCCGAACGGGTCGTATTCGCTCTCCGCCCGTCTGGTGAAGCCCGAGAGGCCGCCCGGCTGGCGCAGCGTACGGATCTCCGAGCGGCGGCCGGTCAGGATCTTGTGCGGATAGGCCTGGTGGCCGACATCCCAGATCAGCCGGTCGCGCGGCGTGTCGAAGACATGGTGCAGCGCGACGGTGAGCTCGACCACGCCTAAGCCCGCGCCGAGATGGCCGCCGGTGACCGAGACGGCATCGATCGTCTCGGCTCGGAGTTCGTCGGCGAGCTGGCGCAACTGTGTGTCGTCGAGCCGGCGCAGTGCGGCCGGATCGGGCACCTGGTCGAGAAGGGGCGTATTCGGGCGAGGCACGAGGCTGTCGGATCCTTCGCTGGGATGATCTGGAAATAGAGCCTGCGTGGCGCGCTGGCAAACCGGAGTTGGAAGCCGCGCCCGCGATCGTCGCGAGCGTCCTGCCTTCCCACGAAACGGGTGGCTCCCATGCCGGCAAGGCTTTTTGGTGTCCTTACAACTGCTTCCGAGGACATGAAGGTCATGCAACCGGCCGATATCACTCCCTTGCCGACGGCATTTCGCCGCATCGGCTGGTCCAATCTCCTTGCCCAATTCTCGGAACAGATCGCATTGGCCGCGGCGCCCCTGGCCGCGGTTCTCCTACTGGCGGCGGGGCCTGCCGAGACCGGCTGGCTGCAGACCGCCCAGACCTTGCCCTTTCTGCTGCTGTCGATTCCCGCCGGCCTGATGGTCGATCGCGCCTCGCGGCGCTGGCTCATGGTCGGCACGGAGGTACTGCGCGCGGTGTCGCTGCTGGCGATCCCGCTGCTGCTTGCTTTGGGCAGCCTCAACCTGACATGGCTGGGCGTGCTGGGCGCGCTCGGCGCCGTCGGCACGGTCTGCTACAGCGTTGCCGCCCCGGCCTTCGTTCCATCCGTGGTGCCGCGCGCGCGGCTCGCGGACGCCAATCGCTGGCTGGAGCTGGCGCGCAGCGCCGCCTATGCCGGCGGGCCGGCGCTCGGCGGCGCGCTCGTCGGCTGGATCGGGATCTCGACGGCCTATGGCCTGGCTGCCGGGCTTTCCGTTTTCGCCGCGCTGCTCCTGGCCGGCCTGCCGAAGGACGAGGCGCCGTCCGGCCCGCGGCGCGACCTGCTGCATGATCTCAAGGAAGGCGCGCGTTTCGTCGCCGGCCACGATCTGCTCAGGCCGATCCTGATGACGGCGGTCTTCTTCAACGTCTCCTGGTTCATTTTCCAGGCGGTCTATGTCGCCTATGCCGTCCAGAATCTCGGCCTCAGTGCGACTGAGGTCGGTATCTTCCTGGGCATCTATGGCGCGGGGATGATCGTCGGCGCCGCATTCGCGTCCCATGTCGCCCGCCGGGTCTCCTTCGGGACGTTGATCCTGCTCGGGCCGTTCGCCGGTCTCTGTGCCGCCGGCGTGATGCTCGCGACGCTCTGGTTTCCTTCCGTCTACCTGGTCGCGGCGAGCTTCTTCCTGTTCGGCGTCGGGCCGATCATCTGGTCGATCTCGACGATGACATTGCGCCAGGCTGTCACGCCCAATGCGATGGTCGGCCGAGTCTCCGCTCTGATCATGGCCGCGACTTTCGGCGCACGCCCGGTCGGCGCCGCGATCGGCGCCACCGTGGCGGCGCATCTCGGCATCGCCGCCTGCCTGCAGCTCGCGACCGCAGGCTTCCTGATCCAGCTGCTCGTCATCGGCTTCTCGCGAGTGCCGCGCCTGCGCGATCTCTCCGAGCTGGCCTGAGAAGGTGGGCTAGGCGGTTGGCGCTGGCGCTGGCCGGGTCGCGAGCAGCACGCCGGCGACGATGAACGCGATCGAAACCCCTTCCGCCACCGTCGGGATTTCGCCGAGGACAACGATGGCGAGCAGCGAGGCGATGACCGGCACCAGCGCGATCATCGCCGCGGCGGCCGAGGCACCGAGCAGTGTCACGGCGCGGTTGAAGCTGATCAGCGCGACGATGCTCATCAGCACACCCTGATAGAAGCCCTGGACCGCGATCTCGGCTGTCGGTGCCTGCCCGAGATGGCCGATGCCGAGGACGAGATAGAGCGGAACGAAGATCGGGCCCGACCAGAAGCAGATCAGCGCCGCCGACTGCATCGGGTTGAGGCCGCTGCCGCGCAAGAGCAGCGTGTAGCCGGCCCACATCGCCGCTGCCAGCGCCAGGAACCCGAGACCGAGCAGGCTCGGCGTGGCCCCGCCGCTGGAGGCCGTGACGATCAGGCCGCCGAGTCCGGCCGCAATGGCGGCATATCCGAGGAGCCGGATCTTGCCGGGCGGCTGGCGCAGCAGCAGCCAGCCGAGCAGTCCGGCGAAGACCGGCATCAGCGTCGGCGTCACCGAGGCC
This sequence comes from Methylobacterium sp., assembly GCA_013823325.1. Classification (GTDB taxonomy): domain Bacteria; phylum Pseudomonadota; class Alphaproteobacteria; order Rhizobiales; family Beijerinckiaceae; genus Allobosea; species Allobosea vestrisii. The sequence continues at coordinate 4,687 of PNLY01000163.1, read as the reverse complement.
GCGCGCCCGGCCGAGGTCATCTGCACGCCGAGCGCCACCAGGGCCGCGAAGGGCGCGCCCCAGAGAACGCTGAAGATGAAACCGTTGCGCCAGGCCTTTGGTGGCAGATCGCGCAGCAGCACCGGTGCCAGCAGGATCGCGCCGATGCCGTAGCGCAGCGCGGTCAGGTCCCAGACATTCAGGATGCGGGTGACGCTGAAGCGCGTGACCACGAACCAGCCGGCGAAGATCGAGACCGTCAGCACCGCCCAGAGAAAGCCGATCAGCCGCTTGCGAGAGGAGCGCGCGCCATCCGCCGTATCCGGCGCGCCGCCCGGAGAGCGATCGGGAGATTCGGCAGGCATGTCGGTGCGTTCAGCGCTCCGGCAGCGGAATGAACTCCTCCTCGTCGCCGGGGACGGTGTCGAAGCGGCCGGTCTTCCATTCCTGCTTGGCCTGGTCGATCCGCTCCTTCGAGGACGAGACGAAGTTCCACCAGATATGGCGCGGCCCGTCCATCGGCTCGCCGCCGATCAGCATCAATCGGCTCTGGTCGACCCCGAGGATCGAGATCCGGTCGCCCGGCTTGAAGATCAGGAGCTGGCCGGCGCCGAACTCGTCGCCGGCGATGTCGATCTTGCCGGTGACGATGTAGACGGCGCGCTCGTGATAGTCGGGGTCGAGCGGCAGGATCGCGCCCGGCGCCAGCACGGCTTCGGCATAGAGCGTGTCCCAGGGGAATTTCACCGGGGAGGTCTCGCCGAAGGCCGAGCCCATGATCAGACTGACGCGTTTTCCTTCGCCGACGATGCGCGGCAGCTCCGGCGCGGCATGGTGGATGAACTCGGGCGCGATCTCCTCATGCGTCTTCGGCAAGGCGAGCCAGGTCTGGATGCCGTAGAGCTTGGGCGCCTTCATCCGCTCTTCCGGAGCGGTGCGCTCGGAATGGACGATGCCACGCCCGGCCGTCATCAGATTGACCGCGCCGGGGCGGATCGGCAGCGCCGTGCCGAGCGAATCGCGGTGCATGATCTCGCCGTCGAACAGATAGGTGACGGTGGAGAGCCCGATATGCGGGTGCGGGCGGACGTCGATGCCCTCGCCGAGCAGGAACTCGGCCGGGCCCATCTGGTCGAAGAAGATGAAGGGGCCGACCATCTTGCGCCCGATCGAGGGCAAGGCGCGGCGGACCGAGAAGCCGCCAAGATCATGCGCGCGCGGGACGATCACCTGTTCGAGCGCCTCGCAGGAGCGGGTATCGCCCGCGACCGGGTCATGATCGGGCAACTGCGACATGGCGATGTCCTCCTGTGAGGAGGCGAGACTGGCCCCGGATGCTGTGTACGGCAAGGGCACGATCGGCCGCAGCGGGCTCGACGCGACGCATAGAAGAAATTATCGATAATTCATGGCCAAAGAGAAATCAGAGACCCTTCCCGTCCGCATCAGCCGTGTCCTCGCCGAACGGATCATCTCCGGGCAGATCGAACCCGGTGCGCGGCTGCGGCAGGATCATGTCGCGGTCGAGTTCGGCGCCAGCCATGTCCCGGTGCGCGAGGCCTTCCAGCGGCTGGAGGCGCAGGGGCTCGCTGTCAGCGAGCCGCGCCGCGGCGTGCGCGTCGCCGCCTTCGATCTGCGCGAGGTGCGCGAGGTCGCCGAGATGCGCGCGGCGCTGGAGGTGCTCGCCTTGCGCCATGCCGGCCCGCATCTGACGCGCGCCATGCTCGACGAGGCCGAGGAGGCGACCCGCGCCGGCGACAATTCGCCGGATGTCCGCGCCTGGGAGGAGGCGAATCGGCGTTTCCACCGCCTGATCGTCACGCCCTGCGCTATGCCGCGCCTGCTCGCGGCGATCGACGATCTCCATGCTGCCAGCGCCCGCTTCCTGTTCTCGGCCTGGCGCTCGGACTGGGAGGCGCGCACCGATCACGACCATCGCGCCATCCTCGCCGCTCTGCGCGCCGGGCAGGTGGATGAGGCGGCAATCATCCTCGCTCGCCATGTCCAGTGGATCGGTTCCAAGCCGGTGCGCACGGCGGCGGGCGGCACCCGCGACGTGTTCGCGATCCAGGGGTGAAGCCGGATCGATTTGTCGGACAGCACGGCTGCGGCTCGGCTGTGCTGCGATGCGCTCACCGATGATCGCGCATAGCGCGCTTGCAATCCCGGCGCGTCTATGGACTCTAGGATAGATCAACTCGCAAAATTATCTATAATTTTGGAATCGATGGAGACGAAGCCATGAGCGACCTCAGCTACGCCGCGCCCGCCCGTTTCAGCCCGCTCGGCCTGCAGGCGCGCCCGGCCCATATCAAGGCGGCGGCCGTCCTGCTCGGCACCCTTGTCCTGGCGATCGCCTCGCAGATCAGCGTGCCGATGGTCCCGGTGCCGATGACGATGCAGACGCTGGCGGTTATGCTGATCGGCGCGCTCTATGGCTGGCGGCTCGGTGCGCTCACCATCCTCGCCTGGCTCGGCGAGGCGGCGGTCGGCCTGCCGGTGCTCGCCAACGGAACCGGCGGCCTCGCGCCTTTCATGGGGCCGACCGCCGGCTACCTCGCCTCATTCCCGCTCGTCGCTGTCCTGGTCGGCTGGCTCGCCGAGCGCGGCTGGAACGGCGGCCGGCCGGCTTTCGCCTTCGCCGCGATGCTGCTCGGCCATGCGCTTTGCCTGATGCTCGGCGGCCTCTGGCTCGCCACGCTGATCGGCACGGAGAAGGCGATGCTCGCCGGCGTCGTGCCCTTCCTGCTCGGCTCGCTGGTCAAGTCTGGGCTCGGTGCGGCGATCCTGATGGCGCTCGCGCGCCGCACGAACAAGGCCGAGCAGGCGTGAGCCGGAGCAGGCCGGCGGCGGCGCTCAGTCCGCCGGTCTGATGCTCGCCATGATGGCGCGGCCGGCCTGGTGGCGTTCGCTGCCGGTCTCGCAGGTTTTGCAGATCACGCCGAGATAGCGCCCGTCGATCACGGTCTCGGCGAAGAGCCCGGACTTGTAGTTGTGGCGGGCGTCGGTCTCGATCGTCCACCAGTCGCGCGGCCCGAGCGAAACGCGCCCGAGCGGCTCCAGCACCTGCGCATCCTTGCTCGTGCTGCGCAGCACGGCGCGGATGCGGAAATAGCGGTCCATCGGTGCAGCATAGAGCGAGGCGAGCCGGGTGGCGTCATCTGCGCCGGCGACGGGCTGAACTCGCATCAGGATCGTGCAGGTCTCCTGTGTCCGCTTGCAGGCCTCCGCCTCGCAGATGAGCTGAACGCGGGTGCGGCCGTCCTTGCCGATCTCGCCTTCAGTCGGGCCATCGACCCGCCACCCCTGGGGCAGATCGAGCACGAGGCCGCCGGAGAGTGGGAGCGGCTCTGCGCTTGCCCGGCCGGCTAAAAGCGCGCAGCCGGCGACCAGAACGAGGCGAAGCGCGAACTGGCGATGTCCGGTCATGCAGTGTCTCCGGCCCGGCCGATATGCGTGGCCGCCAACCGATCGAAGAGCTGCATCTGGTCGGAATTGAGGACGCGCGCCGGCAGCAGCAGCGGATCGCCACGCCGCAACAGGACGAAGATGTGCTCGCCGCGCCGCTCGATGCCGGTGAACGCCGCCCAGTCATAGCGGCTCTCAAGGCCGCGTTGCCGGCTTATCGTGCCCTTCGGCGAGATCAGGACCCGGACCTCGTCGTCGCTGGCGCGTTGGTGCAGGGTCTTGCCGAGGCTCTTGGCGTTGAGGCGCATGAAGAACGGCGTCGCGACGTGGCCGAGCAGGACGAGGCCGCAGAGCCCGGCGGTGACCGGCCAGAACGTCTTCACCGCCATTTCGGCGAAAAGCGGGAGGGCGAACTCGACGGGCACGCGATCGGGGTCGATGCTCCACAGCAACAGCATCACCGCCGGCACCAGCAAAAGGGCGAAGACGAGGCCGATCGCCGTCCGGCGCAGCAGGCGGCTGCGCGGCCAGAACCGCTCCTGCTGGCGCAGGGCCATGGCCGTGCGATCCTCGCGCGTCAGGCGAAAGCGCAGATCGAGAGGCGCTTCGTCGGCCGGTTCCGTTGCTGATTGTTCCGCTGCGTCGGTATCCGACGGCTTCGCTTGGCCGATGCAGAACCGAGCCCAATCCTGAAGATGTGCCTGCTGTTCGGCCGACAGGTCTCGCTTCGGCAGCGCGACCAGATCGTCGACCCCTTCGATCTCGATGAAGAAATGCCCGGGGCTTTCGGCCAGTCGGCGCAGGCGCCAGGCCGGGATATGGCTGCGATGGTGCGGTTCACTGCTGTCGAGGCCGCACTCGTGCAGACGATAGCTGCATGGCATCGCGGTCGTGAGGCCCTCGTTCCGATACCAGCGCCTTAGTCGATGGCGCGTGGACGCGCCGAACACGGCGTAGGCGATCCCGCCCGCCAGGGCGAAGGCCAGCAGGAGGATGCCGGTCGGGCCGCTCAACGCATCCAGGAAATTGCGCCCCATCAGGGCGAAGTCGCCGCGGCCGCGCCCGCCCCAGGAGGTCGATAGCTGTCCGACTGCGATCAGGAGCAGGGCGATGCCGGTAAAGACCAGGATGTTCCGGCGCCGCGTCGCGATCAGATCACGGTAGAGATGCATCGCGGCTGCGACGCGGTCCTCGCCGGTGAGCGAGATCGCAAGCTCGAGCGGCGGCGGGACTGCGAGGGGGCGGCTCGCTATGGAGGGCGTGGTCCGCATGTCGCGGCGCGCCTGCTGAACCCCTAGCA
>PNLY01000162.1 GCA_013823325.1 Methylobacterium sp. | reverse complement strand
CCTATCCGCACCAGTATTCCGGCGGCATGCGCCAGCGCATCATGCTGGCCTCGGTGATGCTGCTGAAGCCGGCGCTGCTGCTCGCCGACGAGCCGACCACGGCGCTCGACGCCGTCGTCCAGCGCGACGTCATGGAGCTGATGGTCGACCTGACCAAGGAGAACGGCACCGCCGTGCTGCTGATCTCGCATGATCTCGGCATGGTCGCGCGCTATTGCAGCCGCATCGTCGTGATGTGCCAGGGCGATGTCGTCGAGCAGGGCAAAAGCGAAGACATCCTCGCCCGGCCGCAGCATCCCTATACCCGCAAGCTCCTCGCCGCGATGCCGCATCGCGAGCCGGCACGGGAACTGCCGCAGGCGGCGACGCCGCTGGTTTCAGTCGACGGTCTCGTCGTCGATTATGGCGGCCGCCAGGGCTTCTTCCGCAAGGAACAGGGCAAGCGGGCGCTGCACGGCATCAGCCTCAACGTGCAGCCCGGCGAGGTCGTCTCGGTCGTCGGCGGTTCGGGCTCAGGCAAGACCACGCTCGGCCACGCCATTGCCGGGCTGATCAAGCCGAGCGAGGGCACGATCCTATTCAACGGCAGGCCGATCGACAAGAACGAGACGGCCTATTGGGACTACCGGCTGAACTGCCAGATGGTCTTCCAGGACCCCTATTCCTCGCTCGATCCGCGCATGACCATCGGCGAGCTCGTCGGCGAACCCTTGCGGCTGGTCAAGGGCATGGGTGCCGCCGACAGGAGGAGGCGGCTCGCCGAAGTTCTGGGCGAGGTCGGCCTAGGCGACGGCTTTGCCGAGCGCTATCCGCATGAGCTCTCCGGCGGCCAGCGCCAGCGCGTCGCCATCGCCCGCGCCATCATCCGCCGACCCAGCTTCGTCATCGCCGACGAGCCGGTCTCGGCCCTTGATGTGACGGTGCGCGCGCAGGTGCTGGAGCTGTTCGCGCAGCTGCAGAAGAAGCACGGCTTCTCCTGCCTGTTCATCAGCCATGATCTCGGCGTGGTCGAGCAGGTCTCCGACCGCGTCATCGTCATGCAGGACGGCCGCATCGTGGAGGAAGGCACCCGCGACCAGATCTTCGACGCGCCTCAGCACGATTACACCCGCAAGCTGCTCTCGGCCGTGCCCGGGCTGGAGAGCACGGAAGATGGCGGGGTCAGGCTGTTCTGGCGGCTGGCGGAGCCGGCGTGATGAAGGGCGCGCCGTTCCCTTCTCCCCTTGCGGGAGAAGGTGGCTCGGCGAAGCCGAGACGGATAAGGGGTCGCGCGACCAATCCGCAAATGATTCAGCGCAGCGCGACCCCTCATCCGCCTGCCGGCACCTTCTCCCGCAAGGGGAGAAGGGAGGCCCTCCGGCCGCGCCGCGCATATGAAGGAGCCGACTCATGAAAAACGGAATGATCGTCGCCCCGCAGCCGGAAGCCGTCGAAGCCGGCGCGGCCGTGCTGGAGCGCGGCGGCAATGCGATCGACGCGGCGATCGCCTGCGCCTTCATGCAAGGGGTGGTCGATCCGCTGATGTCGGGCATCGGCGGCTTCGGCTCGATGCAGCTCTACATGCCCGGCAAGGGCGTCCATGAGATCGTCGAGTTCTATGCCCGCGCCTCCTACTCGGCGAAGCCGGAGATGTGGCAGGACAAACTGCGCGGCCAATCGCGCGACGGCTTCGCCTTCCTGCTCGAGGGCGGCATCAACGAGTTCGGCCATCTCGCCGTCTGCACGCCCGGCAGCGTCAAGGGCTATGACTATGTGCTGTCGCGCTTCGGCACGATGGACTGGGCCGACGTCATGGCGCCGGCGATCAAGCAGGCGCGCGAGGGCGTGCTGGTGCGCCCGCACATGCACTGGTTCTGGACGCAGGATCAGAGCGGCTCCGGCCAGGTCAACACTTCGGACAAGCTGCGCTACAGCGAGACCGGCAAGCGCCTCTATTTCCGCCCCGACGGCAGCGCGAAGCGCCCGGGCGACATCATCGTCAACGCCGACATGGCCAACACGCTGGAGCGGCTGGCGAAGGGCGGCGCCGACCTGTTCTACCATGGCGAGCTCGCCGAGGAGATCGCCAACGACTTCGCAGCGCATGGCGGGCTGATCTCGCGCGAGGACCTGGCCCGCTACGAACTCTCCGTCGCCGAGCCGATCTGGGGCTGCTATCGCGGCCACCGCATATCGACCTCGCCGCCGCCGGCCAGCGGCATGTCGATGCTCCAGATCCTGCACATGCTGGAGCCCTTCGACATCGGCTCGCTCGGTCATGGCAGCGCCGCGCACGTCCGGCTGCTGGCCGAGGCGATGAAGCGCATGACCATCGACAAGGACCAGTTCATGGGCGACCCGGCCTATGTCGACGTGCCTGTCGAGCGCCTGATCTCCAAGGAGCACGCGGCAAGCCAAGCCGACAGCATCCGCCGCGGCGAGCGTGCCGACGTCAAGCGGCTGGAGCGCTCATCTCAACGCGAAACCACCCATGTCACCGTGGTCGACCGGCATGGCAACGCGGTGGCGCTGACCCATACGCTCGGCAGCCCGTCCGGCGCGATCACCGAGGGGCTCGGCTTCATCTACAACGGCACGATGAGCCGCTTCGACCCGCGCCCCGGCCGCGCCGGCTCGATCGCGCCCGGCAAGCGCCGCTCCTCCTCGGCTGCGCCGACCATCGTCTTCAAGGGCGACGAGCCCTTCATCGTCATGGGCGCGCCCGGCGGCAGCTATATCGCCCCGGCGATGGCGCAGGGCATCATGAACGTGATCGACTTCAAGATGTCGATGCTGGAAGCGGTGGCGGCGCCACGCGTCATGGGCGTCTCGAATTCGATCGACATCAGCAACCGCATCCGCCGCAGCGTCGAAGCCGAGCTCAAGGCCGATGGCTACGACGTCAAGCGCTCGGCCCAGAGCTATCCCTTCGCGGCGCTCCAGGCGTCAAGATCGAGGACGGGCTTTGCACCGGCGGCGCCGACCCACAGCGCGACGGCATGGCGATCTCGGTGCCGGCCTAGCGGCCCTTCACACCGGCGCGATCTGCAGCGGGTCGACCGAGATCGCCCGCTTCAGGGCGCGCAGGCCGAAGGTCGTGCGCGACTGCCGCATCCCCGGCAGGCGGTAAATCTTCTCGCGCAGGAAGCGCTCATAGTGCTCGGTGCCGCTGACCACGGCCTTGACCAGATAGTCGTAGTCGCCGGTGACGAGATAGGCCTCGACCACCTCAGGAATCCGCGCCAGCGCCTCGCCGAAGCGGTCGAGCAATTTGTCGTCATGCTTGTCGAGCGTGATCTCGATGAAGACGACATTGTCGAGCCCGAGCGCCCGGTGGTTGAGCACCGCGACGTATTTCTCGATCGCCCCGCTCTCCTCGAGCCGCTTCACCCGCGTCCAGCACGGTGACGGCGACAGGCCGACCTTCTCGGCCAGCGCATTGATCGTCAGCCGACCATCCTCGTTCAGGGCTGACAGGATGCGCCGGTCGATCGCATCGAGCTCCTCGCCACGCCTTGCCCTGATCGCCATCGAATGAATTTTCCGTCTAGAATTGAGAAGACAGAAAGATCGTCCGAGCAAGGGCAAATCACAAGGCCATTTCGGCAAGAAATAGGCATTTCACAGCCCTAACATGCCCGCATAAGGACAGCGCCCAGACGGGCACGCCTGCAAACGCGCCTTGCGGCGAGGGTCGCATGGCGGAATGCTGGACAGAGCGAGAGCCTAGGGAGCGTGGACATGACAGACCCCTCACCGCTTCGGTTCCATGTACCCGTCCCCGCCAGTCGCCCCGGCGAGAAGCCCGACTTCTCCCATGTCGTGATCCCCAAGGCCGGCTCGGTGCAGCGCCCGCCGGTCGATGTCGATCCCAGGGAGATCCGCGACCTCGCCTATTCGATCATCCGCGTGCTCGATCGCGAGGGCGAGGCGGTCGGCCCCTGGGTGCCCGGGCTCTCCAAGGACGAGCTGATCCGCGGCCTGCGCCACATGCTGACGCTGCGCGCCTTCGACGCCCGCATGCAGATGGCTCAGCGCCAGGGCAAGACCTCGTTCTACATGCAGCACACCGGCGAGGAGGCCGTCTCCTGCGCCTTCCGCATCGCGCTCGGCAAGGGCGACATGAACTTCCCGACCTATCGCCAGGCCGGACTCCTGATCGCGCACGACTACCCGCTCGTCGAGATGATGTGCCAGATCTACTCGAACGAGCGCGATCCGATGAAAGGCCGGCAATTGCCGGTGATGTACTCCTCCAAGGAGAACGGCTTCTTCTCGATCTCCGGCAATCTCACCACCCAATACGTCCAGGCCGTCGGCTGGGCGATGGCCTCGGCGATCAAGGGCGACACCAAGATCGCGGCCGCCTGGGTCGGCGACGGCTCGACCGCCGAATCCGACTTCCACGCCGCACTGGTCTTCGCCTCGACCTACAAGGCCCCCGTCGTCCTCAACGTCGTCAACAACCAGTGGGCGATCTCGACCTTCCAGGGGATTGCGCGAGGCGGTTCCGGCACCTTCGCCGCCCGCGGCCTCGGCTTCGGCATCCCGGCGCTGCGAGTCGACGGCAACGACTACCTCGCCACCTATGCCGTGGCGCAATGGGCGATCGAGCGCGCCCGCCGCAATCTCGGGCCGACGCTGGTCGAATACGTCACCTACCGCGCCGGGGCGCATTCGACCTCGGACGACCCCTCCGCCTATCGCCCCAAGCACGAATCCGACGACTGGCCGCTCGGCGACCCGATCGTCCGGCTGAAGCAGCACCTGATCGCGATCGGCGCCTGGACCGAGGAGCGTCACAAGCAGGCCGAGGCCGAGATCATGGCGACCGTCATCGCCGCGCAGAAGGAGGCCGAGAGCTTCGGCACGCTGCATGCCGGCGGCAAGCCCTCCTCGCGCGACATGTTCGAGGACGTCTATGCCGAGCTGCCGCCGCATCTGCGCCGCCAGCGCCAGCAGATCGGAGTCTGAGCCATGGCCCGCATGACCATGATCGAGGCGATCCGCTCCGCCCTCGACGTCTCCATGGGCCGCGACGACAACGTCGTCGTCTATGGCGAGGATGTCGGCTATTTCGGCGGCGTCTTCCGCTGCACCCACGGCCTGCAGCAGAAATACGGCGTCAACCGCTGCTTCGACGCGCCGATCAGCGAGCTCGGCATCGTCGGCACCGCGATCGGCATGGCGGCCTACGGCCTGCGCCCCTGCGTCGAGATCCAGTTCGCCGACTACATGTATCCGGCCTATGACCAGATCGTCTCGGAAGCCGCGCGCCTGCGCTACCGCTCGGCCGGCGACTTCACCTGTCCGATGGTGATCCGCATGCCGACCGGCGGCGGCATCTTCGGCGGCCAGACCCACAGCCAGAGCCCGGAAGCCCTGTTCACCCATGTCTCCGGCCTGAAGACGGTGGTGCCATCCAATCCGCGCGACGCCAAGGGCCTGCTGATCTCGGCGATCGAGGATCCTGATCCAGTGATCTTCCTGGAGCCGAAGCGGCTCTATAACGGCCCGTTCGACGGCCATCACGACCGCCCGGTCACGCCCTGGTCGAAGCACGAGCTCGGCGAGGTCGAGGAGGGCCACTACACCATCCCGCTCGGCAAGGCTGCGATCCGCCGCGAGGGCTCGGCCGTCACCATCGTGACCTACGGCACCATGGTCCATGTCGCGCAGGCGGCGACCGAGGAGACGGGCATCGACGCCGAGATCATCGACCTGCGCACCTTGCTGCCGCTCGATCTCGACGCGATCGTGGCCTCGGTCTCGAAGACCGGGCGCTGCATCGTCCTGCACGAGGCGACGCTGACGTCGGGGTTTGGTGCGGAGCTGGCCGCACTTATTCAGCAGCACTGCTTCTACCATCTGGAGGCGCCGATCATGCGCGTCACCGGCTGGGACACGCCTTATCCGCACGCCCAGGAATGGGACTACTTCCCCGGCCCCGCCCGTCTTGGACGGGCGCTGCGCGACATCATGGAGGCACGCTGATGGCCGAGCGCATCATCAAGCTGCCCGATGTCGGCGAGGGCATCGCCGAGGCCGAGCTGGTCGAGTGGCACGTCAAGGTCGGCGACATCGTCCGCGAGGACGATCTGATCGCCGCGGTGATGACCGACAAGGCGACCGTCGAGATCCCCTCTCCCGTCGAGGGCGAGGTCACCTGGGTCGGCGCCGAGATCGGCGACACCGTCGCGATCGGTTCGGCGCTTGTGAAGCTCAAGGTCTCAGGCGACGGCGCCGCGACCGAGGCATCGGCCGAGGCTGAAGCGCCGGTCGAGCCGCCGAAGGAAGAGCCCGCCGCCGCGGCTGCCCCGGCCGCACCCATTGCGGCTGCGGAGCCCGCTCCCAAGCAGATGCCGACGCCGCAGCCAGCGGCTCCGGCTCGCCCGGCCCCGGTCATCACCACGCCGGCGCCGCGCCGCCCGATCGGCGAGAAGCCGCTGGCCTCTCCCGCCGTCCGTCTGAAGGCGCGCGAGGCCGGCGTCGACCTGCGCCAGGTCCAGGGCTCCGGCCCGGCCGGCCGCGTCACCCATGAGGATATCGACGCCTTCATCCTGCGCGGCCCCGAGGCTCCGGCCAAGGGCGGGCTCGTCGCCAGGACAGGGATCACCGACGTCAAGGTCGTCGGCCTGCGCCGTCGCATCGCCGAGAAGATGGCGCTGTCGAAGTCGCGCATCCCGCACATCACGATTGTCGAAGAAGTCGATGTCTCCGCTCTCGAAGACCTGCGCGCGGCGCTCAACAAGAAGCCGACGGCCGAGCGGCCGAAGCTGACGCTGCTGCCCTTCCTGATGCGGGCGATGGTCAAGGCGCTCGGCGAGCAGCCCAATCTCAACGCGCTCTATGATGACGAGGCCGGCATCGTCCACCAGCATGCCGGCATCGATATCGGTATCGCTACGCAGGCGCCGTCCGGCCTGATGGTGCCGGTGGTCAAGCATGCCGAGGCGCGCGATCTCTGGGGCTGCGCCATCGAGCTCTCGCGCCTGGCCGAACGCGCCCGCGACGGCTCGGCGACGCGCGACGAGCTCACCGGCTCGACCATCACCATCACCTCGCTCGGCGCGCTCGGCGGCATCGCCACGACCCCGGTGATCAACCATCCCGAGGTCGCGATCGTCGGCGTCAACAAGATGGTGGTCCGCCCGGTCTGGGACGGCACGACCTTCGTGCCGCGCAAGATGATGAACCTCTCCTCCAGCTTCGACCACCGCGTCATCGACGGCTGGGACGCGGCGGTCTTCGTGCAGCGGCTGAAAGAGCTGCTGGAGACGCCGGCGACGCTGTTCGTGGACATGTGAGCGGCGGGAGCGAGCCATGACCGACATCACCTGCAAGCTCCTCGTCATCGGCGCCGGCCCGGGCGGCTATGTCTGCGCCATCCGCGCCGGCCAGCTCGGGATCGACACCGTCATCATCGAAAGCACCAAGCTCGGCGGCACCTGCCTCAACATCGGCTGCATCCCCTCCAAGGCGATGATCCATGTCGCCGAGGAATTCGAGAAGGCGGCCCATGCCGCCGCCGGCAAGACGCCGTTCGGGCTGACCGCCGCCGAGCCGAAGCTCGACCTGAAGCAGGCCGTCGCCTGGAAGGACGGCATCGTCCAGCGCCTTAACAACGGCGTTGCCGGCCTCTTGCGCAAGGCCAAGGTCAAGATCGTCCATGGCCAGGCCCGCTTCCGCGACGGCAAGACCGTCGCCGTGGAGACAGAGACCGGCCCCAAGACCATCACGGCCGAGACGATCGTGATCGCGACCGGCTCGGTTCCGGTCGAGCTGCCCTTCCTGCCGCTCAGTGGCAACGTCATCTCCTCGACCGGCGCGCTGGCGCTAACCGAGTTGCCGAAGCGCCTCGTCGTGGTCGGCGGCGGCTATATCGGGCTCGAGCTCGGCACCGCCTTCGCCAAGCTCGGCAGCAAGGTCACCGTGGTCGAGGC
>PNLY01000161.1 GCA_013823325.1 Methylobacterium sp. | reverse complement strand
TTCGTCGAACATGGGCTCGATCAAGATGGCGCTCTCGGTCGGCGTCGAGGGCCACAAGGCCTTCCTGAAGAAGATGATGCAGCTCGACCGCATGACGACCGAGCTGCCGGAGAGCGCCTCGCCGATCGTCCCGCAGCGCTGGGGCGAGATCAACACGGCGACGATCGCCTTCGGCCACGGCCTCGCCGTCGCGCCGATCCAGGCTCTGGCGGCGGTGGGCGCGCTGGTCAATGGCGGCTACCTGATCAAGCCGACCTTCCTGAAGCGCTCCGAGGAGGAGGCCAAGAAGGATGCGATCCGGGTGATCAAGCCGGAAACCTCCGAGGCGATGCGCTTCATCATGCGCATCAACGGCGAGAAGGGCTCGGCCCGCTTCGCCGACATTCCCGGCTATTTCGTCGGCGGCAAGACCGGCACGGCCGAGAAGGTCATCAACGGCCGCTACGCCAAGAACAAGAACTTCACCACCTTCACCGCGATCGCGCCCTCAGACAAGCCGCGCTACGTCTTCCTCGCGATCTATGACGAGCCGAAGGGCTATGCCGAGAGCGGCGGCTACTCGACTGCGGCCTGGAACGCCGGCAAGACCACCGGCAAGGTGATCGAGCGCGCCGCGCCGATCCTCGGCATGGCGCCGCGCTTCGAGCCGCCGCCGTCGCCGTTCCCGCTGATGGCCAAGCTCGGTGCCTGGGGCTCGCGATAACGGAGATTCATGCTCGGGCGAGGCCCCGCAGGTCTGTTTGGTGTGGACGATGTGTCGGATGTTCACTAGGCGGTGGCAGACGAGACACGCGCGGGGAACCCCTCTCCCGGATGGGAGAGGGACAGGGGTGAGGGACCGCCGCTGATGGCTGAAGCGATGCGTGTCCCGCGGCGCCTTCTCTGGGTAAGGCAGGCCCTCATCCCTGCCCTTCTCCCACACGGGAGAGGGGTTCCCCGCGCCCTTCAATTCATGGCGTGGCCATTCCGTCTCGGCTTCTCGGATCGGCAAGGATGGAACCTTTGACAGACGGCGCCAGCTTCAGCTTCGACCAGCTCTTCCCCGGGGCGTTTCCGGAGGCGGCCGAGCGCCGCGTCGGCGGCGTCGCCTTCGACAGCCGCAAGGTTAAGCCCGGCGAGGCCTTCGTCGCGCTCGCCGGCGCCAAGGCCGATGGCGCGCGCTTCATCAGCGACGCCGTCCAGCGCGGGGCTGTCGCGATTGTCTCAAGCGAACCGCGTCCCGCCGATCTCCCGGCCGGAATCGCTTACGCGCAGGTGGCAGATCCGCGTCTTGCCCTCTCGCTGGCTGCGGCCAAGGTGCATCCGCGCCAGCCCGGCACCGTCGTCGCCGTCACCGGCACCAGCGGGAAATCCTCGGTCGCCGAGTTCACCCGCCAGATCTTCAAGGCGCTCGGGCGCAAGGCGGCGAGCGTCGGCACGATCGGCATCGTCACCGAGGCGGGAGCCGATTACGGTTCGCTGACCACGCCCGACCCGCTCTCGCTGCACGCCTCGCTCGACCGGCTGGCGGGCGATGGCGTTACCCACCTCTCGATGGAGGCCTCCTCGCACGGCCTCGACCAGCACCGTCTCGACGGCGTCAGGCTGGCCGCCGGTGCCTTCCTCAATCTCGGCCGCGACCATCTCGACTACCACCCCAGCGTCGAAGAGTACCTCGCGGCCAAGCTGCGGCTCTGGAAATTGCTGCCGGCCGGCGCGCCGGTGGTGATCAATCGCGACGAGCCTTATGCCGACAAGGCCGAGGCGGCGGCGAAGGCCGGCGGCCATCCCGTGATCGGGATCGGCAGAAAGGGCGATCGCCTCAAACTGCTCAACGTCGCTCGCGAGGGCTTTTCGCAGCGCCTGACGGTCGAAGTCGACGGGGCGCCGACCGAGGTGGTGCTGCCGCTGGTCGGCGATTTCATGGCCGGCAATGCGCTGGTCGCCGCCGGGCTCGCGATCGCGACGGGCGAGGATGCGGTCGCCGCGGTACGCGCCATTGCCGGTCTCCAGGGCGTGCCGGGACGGCTGGAGCGGGTCGGCGAGCACAATGGCGGGCTGGTCGTGGTCGACTATGCCCACAAGCCCGATGCGCTCGCGGCCGTGCTGAAGACGTTGCGCCCTTACGCCAGCGGCCGGCTGATCTGCGTCTTCGGCTGCGGCGGCGACCGCGACCGCGGCAAGCGCCCGCTGATGGGTGGCATCGCCGCGGAGGGCGCCGATATCGCGATCGTCACCGACGACAATCCGCGCAGCGAGGATCCGGCTGCTATCCGCGCCGAAGTGCTGGCGGCGGCGCCGGAGCGCCTGCGGGAAATCGGCGATCGCGCCGAGGCGATCGCGGCCGGCGTCGCATTGTTGCGGCCTGGGGATGTCCTCGTGGTCGCCGGAAAAGGCCATGAAAGCGGCCAGATCATCGGCGATCGGACGCTGCCGTTCTCGGACCATGAGGTGGTCCGCGAGGCGATCGCAGCCTTGGCTGGGGGAAGACGGGGATGACCACCGAACCGCTGTGGACCGGCGCGCGCCTGATCGAGGCGATGGGCGCCCGCGCGCAAGGGCCTGTGCCGGCTGCCGTGACCGGCGCATCGATCGACACCCGCACGCTCGAGCCGGGCGACGCCTTCTTCGCCATCACCGGCGAGGCGCGCAACGGGCATGATTTCGTCGCGGCGGCGCTCGACAAGGGCGCGGCGCTCGCCGTGGTCGACGAGGCCCATGCCGGTTCATTCCCGGCCGATGCGCGGCTCGCCATCGTCCCCGACGTACTCCGGGGTATGGAAAAGGCCGGCGTGGCCCGCCGGGCGGAACTCTCCGCCAGGGTCATCGCGGTGACCGGCTCGGTCGGCAAGACCGGCACGAAGGAAGCGCTGCGCCTGGTGCTGTCGCGCCAGGGCAAGACGCATGCGCCGGTCGCCTCCTACAACAACCATTGGGGCGTGCCGCTGACCCTGACCCGGACGCCGCGCGACGTGCGCTACGGCGTCTACGAGATCGGCATGAACGCGCCCGGCGAGATCCTGCCGCTGGCGAAGATGGTCCAGCCCGACGTCGCCGTGATCACCACGATCCAGCCGGTGCACCTCGCCGCCTTCGAGTCGCTGGAGGGGATCGCCCGCGAGAAGGCGGCGATCTTCAACGGGTTGAAGGCCGGCGGCACCGCGATCATCAATGCCGACATTCCGCAGACCGGTCTCTTACGCGAACTGGCGCTCGCAGCCGGGGCAGGGCGGGTCGTCTCCTTCGGCGAGAGCGAAGCCGCTGACGTCCGGCTGCTCGGCTGCTCCTTGAAGCCCGACGTCTCGACCGCCGAAGCCAATGTCATGGGCCGGCCGGTGACCTACAAGCTCGGCAGTCCCGGCAAGCACATCGTGCTCAATTCGCTCGCCGTGCTGGCGGCGGCCGAGGCGCTCGGAGCCGATCTCGCTCTGGCGGCGCTGGCGCTCGGCGACCTGACGCCGCCGTCGGGCCGTGGCGCTCGGCAGGTGCTGCATGCGCCGGCCGGTCCGTTCACGCTGATCGACGAGAGCTATAACGGCAACCCGGCCTCGATGCGGGCCGCGATCGAGAATCTCGGGCGGATGCCGGTATCGGGCAGGGGGCGGCGCATCGCCGTGCTCGGCGACATGCTGGAGCTCGGCGAAACCGCGCCGGAGCTGCACAAGGGGCTCGCCGACGCGGTCACCGGCAACGGCATCGACCTCGTCTTCGCCTGCGGTCCGCTGATGAGATCCCTCTACGACGCCTTGCCTTCGCACCGCCGCGGCGCTTATGCCGCACAGGCGAGCAGCCTCGAGCCCTATGTGCTCGATGCCGTCCGCGCCGGCGACGTCGTCACGGTGAAGGGCTCGCTGGGTACGCGCATGGGGCCGATCGTCAAGGCGATGACGGCCCGTTTCCCGGTCGTCCAGGCCGACGACTGAGTAAGGAACAGAATTCGATGCTGGTCTGGCTCGCCGAGTTCGCGGGATCGTTCCCGGTCCTCAACGTCTTCCGCTACATCACCTTCCGCGCCGGCGGGGCGACCGCGACGGCGCTGCTCTTCGTCTTCTTCTTCGGGCCGGCGGCGATCTCCTGGCTCAGAATCAAGCAGGGCAAGGGCCAGCCGATCCGCACCGACGGGCCGGAATCGCATCTCGCCAAGCGCGGCACGCCGACCATGGGCGGCCTGATGATCCTGACCGGGCTGTTCGTCGCGACGCTGCTCTGGGGAAACCTGCGCAATCCTTACGTCTGGATCGTGCTCGGCGTCACCGCGAGCTACGGCGCGATCGGCTTCTATGACGACTTCCTCAAGGTGACCAAGCAGTCGCACAAGGGCTTCTCCAGCAAGGCGCGCCTCGGCCTCGAGATCGTCATCGCGCTTGCCGCCTGCACGGCGATCATGCAGGTCAGTCCGCCGGCGATCGCCAGCGGCTTCGCGCTGCCGTTCCTCAAGGAATGGATGATCCCGCTCGGCATCCTGTTCCCGCTCGTCACGGCATTCGTCGTGGTCGGCGCCGGCAATTCGGTCAACCTCACCGACGGGCTCGACGGCCTCGCCATCGTGCCGGTGATGATCGCGGCCGGCACCTTCGGCTTCATCGCCTATCTCGCCGGTAACGCCATCTTCGCCAACTACCTGCAGATCCACCATGTGCCCGGTGTCGGCGAGCTCGCCGTGATCTGCGGCGCGATGATGGGCGCCGGCCTCGGCTTCCTCTGGTTCAACGCGCCGCCGGCGCAGATCTTCATGGGCGACACCGGCTCGCTCGGCCTTGGCGGCATGCTCGGCACCATCGCGGTCGCGATCAAGCACGAGATCGTGCTGGCCATCGTCGGCGGCCTGTTCGTCGTCGAGGCGCTCTCGGTGATCATCCAGGTCGCGGTGTTCAAGCGCACCGGCAAGCGCGTCTTCCTGATGGCGCCGATCCACCACCATTTCGAGAAGCTGGGCTGGACCGAGCCGCAGGTGGTGATCCGCTTCTGGATCATCTCGGTGGTGCTGGCGCTGGTCGGCCTCGCCACGCTGAAGCTGCGTTGAGGCGGTATTGCCATCTGTCGGATCGTTCTTGGTCGAACCCCCCCTTGTCATTCCGGGGCTTCGCGCAGCGAAGAACCCGGAACCCACGACTGGGCGAGGTGCCCGCGACTGGGCATCTGATATCTCACCCGGTCGTGGGTTCCGGGTTCGCGCCTGCTGCGCGCCCCGGAATGACAAATAGGGCGTGCGCTGGCTCATGAAAGCGAGAACATCATGACACCCGTCACGGTCTTCGCAGGCAAGGCGCTCGCTTTGTTCGGCCTCGGCGGTTCGGGGCTGGCGACAGCGCGCGCGCTCGTCGCCGGTGGCGCCAAGGTCGCCTGCTGGGACGATCAATCCGCGAGCCGCGACAAGGCGGCGGCCGAGGGGCTCGACATCGTCGATCTCGCGACCGCCGACTGGTCGGGCTTTGCTGCCTTCGTGCTTTCGCCCGGCGTGCCGCTGACCCATCCGGCGCCGCACTGGACGGTCGAGAAGGCCAAAGCGGCGAATGTCCCGGTGATCGGCGACATCGAACTGTTCTTCCTGGAGCGGGCGAAGATTGCGCCCGCCGCGCCGGTGGTCTGCATCACCGGCACCAACGGCAAGTCGACAACGACCGCGCTGATCGCGCATGTGCTGCAGGCCGCCGGCCGCGACGTCCAGATGGGCGGCAATATCGGCACCGCCGTGCTGGCTCTGGAGCCGCCGGCTCTGGATCGCATCCATGTGGTGGAGTGCTCGACTTTTCAGATCGATCTGGCTCCCTCCATCAAGCCCACGGTCGGCATCCAGATGAACCTGACGCCGGACCATCTCGACCGGCACGGCACCTTCGAGGCCTATGGCGCGATCAAGGAACGGCTGGTCGCCGCTTCCGACATCGCCGTGATCGGCGTCGACGACGAGCCGTCGAAGCAGATGGCGCGCCGGCGTGCTGCTTCGGGGAAGCCCCTTGTGAAGATCAGCGGCGAGCAGCCGCTCGACGAAGGCGTCTTCGCCGGCGTCACTGCCAATGCCGGCCAGCTCGATACGCGGATCGTCGAGGTCAAGGACGGCAAGCCCAGGGTGGTCGCCAATCTCGCCGGCATCGGTAGCCTGCGCGGCAGCCACAACGCGCAGAACGCGGCGGCTGCCTTCGCTGCCTGCGCCGCGCTCGGGTTGACGGCCGAGGAGATCGCTGCCGGCTTCAAGAGCTATCCCGGCTTGAAACACCGGATGGAGGAGCTCGGCCGGATCGGCCGCGTCGTCTTCATCAACGATTCCAAGGCGACCAATGCCGACTCGACCGAGAAGGCGCTGACCTCCTTCCGCGAGATCTTCTGGATCCTCGGCGGCAAGGCCAAGGAAGGCGGGATCGAGTCGCTGCGGCGCTATTTCCCCAATATCGCCCGCGCCTATCTGATCGGCGCGGCGAGTGATCTCTTCGCTGGGACGTTCGACGATGACGGCCGCGTCGCTTACGAGCGCAGCGGCACGCTCGACGTCGCGGTCGCCGCCGCGACCAGGGCCGCGCTGGCGCAGCAGGGGAGCGGCGAGATCGCCGTGCTGCTCTCGCCGGCCTGCGCGTCCTACGACCAGTTCCCGAATTTCGAGGTCCGCGGCGATGCCTTCCGGGCGCTGGTCACGGCTCTGCCGGGATTCACGGCGGTCACAACACGCTAGCTGGGTGATAGGTTGCGGGCCGCCATCAGACCGGAGGCGCCCGCCTATGCCCAAGATCGACATCGCAGCCGTGCCGGAGCGCAAGGGCTCGGGCTATCCCAAGCCCTTCGATGCTGCTTGCTCCGAGCGCATCCGCAGGCGCCTCGGCGATGCCGGCGGCCTCTGCGATTTCGGCGTCAACCTGATGCGTTTGCCGCCGGGCGGCTGGTCGAGCCAGCGGCACTGGCATTCGCATGAGGACGAGTTCGTCTATCTGCTCGAGGGCGAGCTGGTGCTGGTCGAGGATCAGGGCGAGACCGTGCTGCGCGCCGGAGATTGCGCCGCCTTCGCCAAGAACAGCGGCAATGGCCATCACATGATCAACCGCTCGGACACGGTCGCGGTTTATCTCGAAGTCGGCAGCCGCTCTGCGGACGACGTGATCACCTGCTCCGATGTCGACATGATGAGCCCGAGCCGGGATGGCCGCTTCCTGCACAAGGACGGCACGCCCTATCTCGACGGGTGAGAAGCCTGTTGGCCGATGCGTCCGACCATCGGCAAAGCTCGACTCGGAATCAATCGGTTAACCATTCATTGACAGAGTGATTCGCCGGAGCGGGCGCCCTCGATCTGCCTGCTCGTCGACGGAGCCTTGTACACGATGGTCTCGCGCGCAGAACCGAGCCTGAGCGGCCGCTGGTGGTGGTCGATCGACCGCATCATCCTGACGACGCTGGTGGCGCTGATGGTCTCGGGCGTCGTGCTGCTGATGGCGGGCGGGCCTCCGGTCGCCGAGCGCCTCGGCCTCTCGACCTTCCATTTCGTCAACCGCCAGGTGGTCTATCTGCTGGTGGCGCTGGCGATTTTCCTCTCGACCTCGCTGCTTGCGCCGCGCCAGGTGCGACGCATCGCGCTGATCATCTTCCTGTTCTCGCTCGCCGGCGTGGTCGGCACGCTGTTCTTCGGCGTCGAGGTCAAGGGCGCCAAGCGCTGGCTGACGCTCGGGCCGCTCGGCTCGATCCAGCCCTCCGAATTCATCAAGCCGGCCTTCGTCGTGCTCGCGGCCTGGGCCTTCGCCGAGGGCCATCGCCGCCCGGAGCTGCCGGGTACGATCATTGCCTTCCTGCTGCTGCCGATCACCATCGTGCCGCTCGTCCTGCAGCCCGATTTTGGCCAGACCATCCTGATCACCCTGGTCTGGGCCGGGCTGTTCTTCGTCGCCGGCCTACACTGGTTCTGGGTGATGGGGCTGGGTGGCATCGGCGCGGTCGGCCTGTTCATCGCCTATGAGCTGGTGCCGCATGTGCGCGCCCGCATCGAGCGCTTCATGGACAAGGGCTCGGGCGACACCTTCCAGGTCGACACGGCGCTGGAGAGCTTCGCGCAGGGCGGTTGG